>NZ_JAOCDM010000138.1 GCF_029840925.1 Pseudomonas sp. GD03858 | reverse complement strand
CCATGCCCCCGATCCCCAGCTTCATCCTGCGCATCATCGAACTGCTCAAACGCTACCCTGGCATCATCGCGCTCGGCGGTTTCCTCTCGGGGATCGGCAGCTTCATCCTGGTCGACCGTCAGGCCGGCCTGGCCAGCTGGATCGCCATCCTGATGCTGGTCAGCTGGGTCTGGCTGATGCTGGAGAACACCCTCACCGGCCTCTTCGCCCGTACCTTCAAGCGTGAGATTCCACAGCCGCTGCTGCGTTACGCGACGCAGATGATCCACCAGGAAAGCCTGTTCTTTGTCCTGCCGTTCTTCTTCATCACCACCACCTGGAACAGCGGCCAGCTGGTGTTCACCGGCCTGCTCGGCGCCGCCGGGCTGATCTCCATCGTCGACCCGCTGTACTACAAGTGGCTGGCGCCACGGCGCTGGCTGTTCCTCGCGCTGCATACCCTGACCCTGTTCGCCGCGTTGCTCACGGCGCTGCCGATCATCCTGCACCTGACCACCGCGCAGAGCTTCAGGCTGGCGCTGATCGCCGCGATGGTGCTGTCGTTCCCGAGCCTGGCCAGCAGCTTTCCGATCAACAACTGGCGCCGTGGCGCGGCGCTGGTGCTGGTGACCCTGGCCGTGGGCGGCGGCGGCTGGCTGCTGCGTTCCTGGGTGCCACCGGCCACGTTGTGGATGACCGATGTGGCCATCAGCACCGAAGTGCTCAACCGCCAGCCGGGCGCGTCGCTGGACGAGGTGGCCGCCAGCCGCATCCGCAGCGGCGGCCTGTACGCCTACACCGCCATCAACGCGCCTCGTGGCCTGAACGAGCGGATCTATCATGTCTGGCAGCTGAACGGCAAAGAGGTGGACCGCATCGCCCTGGACATTCACGGTGGGCGCAAGGAAGGCTACCGGGCCTGGACCCACAAGCAGAATTTCCCGACGAACCCGGTGGGCAAGTGGCAGGTACGGGTGCTGACCGAGGACGGGCAGGTGATCGGCGTGCTGCGCTTCAAGGTAGTCGAGGATGCAGCGGCTGGGTGAGTGAGGGCAGCGCCGAGCGTGGCAGGTGACAATTGCGAATATGTCTCATCTTCTGCTAGCGTGCACGCCTCTTGAGACTCTGAGCCAGGATGCGTCGTGTCGTCGTGGAACAAGCAGATCGCCCGGTTGTTCAGCGAGCACAAGAAGGCCCTCGAAGCCTTCGTCGCGCGGCGCACCGGCAACACCCAGGTGGCCGCCGACCTGACCCAGGAGTCGTTCCTGCGTCTGGCGCGGTTGCCTGCGGACAAGCAGATCGACAACCTGCCGGCCTTTCTCTTCACCATCGCCAGCAACCTGGTTCGCGATCATCAGCGCCAGGCCATTCGCCGCGAGCGGCTGGAGGCTGGCGAGCCCAGCGAGGAGCTGGCCTGCGACGCGCCCGGCGCCGAGGACCAGCTGGCCGCGCAGCAGGACCAGGCCTTGATGCAGGCGGCGATCCAGGCCCTGCCCGAGGCGACCCGGCAAATCTTCCTGCTCTATCATGTCGACGGTTGCACCTACCGCGAGATCGGCGAGCGCATGAACATCACCGCGCGCAGCGTCGAATACCAGCTGCGCCGCGCGCTGCTCGAGTGTCGGGCTAGCATCCAGGCGCAACTGGCCGGTACGGTAAGGACGCCACGCCCATGAGCCGCGACCCCGAGAATGCGATTGTCCCGATGAGCGATATCCCTGACAGCGACCAGCTGTTCGCCGAGGCGACGGCCTGGTACTACCGCCTGCAAGCCGAGGACGTTACCCCGGCCGAGCGGGAGGCGTTCGCCGTGTGGCGGGCGCAGGGGATAGCGCACGCGCAGGCCTGGCAAGACGTGCTTGGCCTGCTGGGGGCTCTGCAGGCACCGGCCAGGCAGGTGCGTGAACAGCAGCAGGCTAGCTGGCGAGCGCCCCGACGCCGGGCCTGGCCGCGGCTGGCGAGTGCGGCCGCAGCCGTCGTGATGCTGGGGCTGCTGGTCAGCCAGACGCCCTGGCTGGACCGTTGGCGCGCCGACTATGCCACCACCACGGGCGAATCACGCAGCGTGCAGCTCGAAGACGGCTCGCGCATCCAGCTCAATACCGACAGCGCGCTGCAGGTCGAGCTGACGGCGGGCGAGCGGCGCGTGCGCCTGCTGCGCGGCGAGGCGTGGTTCGAGGTGACGCGTGATAGCGCGCGACCTTTCGTGGTGCGCTCAGGAGAGGGTCAGGTGCGTGTGCTGGGCACTCGCTTCAGCGTCGCTCAGGGCGACGGGCAGACCCGCGTGCAGCTCGCCCAGGGCAAGGTCGAGGTGCGGGTCGGCGGCGGCCCCGAGGTGCAGCTCCAGCCGGGGCAGGCTGTGGAATACATGGCCAAAGGGCCTGGTGCCGTGCATGGCTTCGAGCCCAGCCGCGCTTTTGCCTGGCGCGAGCGACAGCTGGTATTCAGCCAGCAGCCGCTGGCGGAGGTGGTCGCCGAGCTGAACCGCTATTGGCCTGGCCAGACGCTGGTGCTGGGCGATGCCCTGCGTCAGCGCAAGGTGTCCGGGGTATTCGACATCGACAAGCCGCAGGCCGTGCTCAAGGCCCTGAGCCACACCCTGGGCGTGCAGGCACAGCAGTTCACCCCCTATTTGCGCGTTCTGCGCGAAGGTTGAAAAAGTTTCGGGGATTTTCCCGGGACCGTCGTCCTTGAATTCGTAGGCGCAAATAATAAGCACTCTCAGACGGTGCGCGCCCATCGACGACTTGGACGATTTCGGGGAGCTCCATTGATGAAAACCACCGCCACTCGGGCCGCGCTCGGCCTGGCCATCGCACTGGGCAGCGCCAGTCTGGCCGGACCTGGGCAGGCCATCGCGGCCGCGCAGGCGCAGGTCTACCGTTTCGACATTCCGGCGCAGTCGCTGGACTCGGCCTTGGCGGCGTTCAGCGCGGTCACCCGCTTGCAGGTACTGGTGCCGGGCGAGTTCACCCAAGGCCTGCGCTCGTCGGGCCTGCACGGCAGTTATCCACAGGAGCAGGCACTGGCCCGGCTGCTCCAGGGCACCGGCCTGAGCGCGGCCTACATCGATGGCGACAGCGTCACCCTGGAGCGCCAGCGCGCGGCGGACGATACCTCCATGCAGCTGGGCGCGGTGAAGATCGACAGCACGCAGCTGGGTGCCACTACCGAGGGGACGGGCTCCTACACCACCAGCGCGCTGACCATCGGCAAGGGCGAGCAGAAGCTCAAGGACATTCCGCAGTCGGTCTCGGTAATGACCCGCCAGCGCCTGGACGACCAGAACATGAACAGCCTGCAGGACGCCATGCGGCAGGTGACCGGCACCACGATCAAGAGCTACAACACCGGCTCCAACCTCAATGACGTGTACATGCGTGGCTTCCCGGTCGACATGGTGCAGGTCGATGGCGTCACCCAGCCCACCGGCCAGGGCGACATGGCCACGGCGTTCGACCTGGCCATGTACGACCGTGTCGAAGTGCTGCGCGGGCCGTCCGGCCTGTACCAGGGCGCGGGCGAGCCGGGCGGCACCATCAACCTGGTGCGCAAGCGGGCGCTGGGGCAGTTCGCCTTGTCCGGCGAGCTGTCGGCGGGCACCTATGACCGCTACCACTCCACGGTGGATGTCACCGGGCCGCTGAACAGCGACGGCAGCCTGCGCGGGCGCTTCGTCACCGCCTACGAGAACAACCAGGCATTCGTCGATTACGCCCAGAACGAGCGCCCGATGATGTACGGGCGTCTGGAATACGACCTGTCGCCGGCCACCACGCTGACCCTGGGCGGCGCCTACCAGCGCAACAAGTCGGTGCCTGCGTTCGGCCTGCCGGCCTACGACAGCGGCAAGTTGCTCGACGTCAAGCGCTCGACCTTTGTCGACGCCAAGTGGAACGAGCTGGACGAGCGGGTCTGGGAAAGCTTCTTCGAGGTCGACCATGCGCTGGACGACGGCGGCCAGTTCAAGACCTCGCTGACCTATCGCGACGCCGAGACGCCGACGCGCGACTTCACCTGGACCGACGGTTCGGTGAATCCCGAGACCGGCGCCAGTTCGGCGGTGGCCTACAACTACTACACCCATATCAAGACCCTGGGCCTGGACAGCTTCGTGACGCGGCCGTTCGAGGCGTTCGGGCGTACCCACGAGCTCACCGTGGGCGCCGACTACCAGCATGTGGACAAGGATTTTCGCTACGGCGGCCAGGAGTACTTCGACATCAATGTGTTCGATCCGGGCAGCATCGACATTCCCAGGGTCGACTACGACATGGTCAACGGCAACTCGTCCAAGTCGAACCAGTACGGGCTGTATGGGCGCACCAAGATCAGCGCCAATGACTGGCTGGACGTGATCCTCGGCAGCCGGGTGATCTGGTTCGACAGCGACGGCCAGAATGCCAACCCGTTCTTCAACGAGTTCTCCAATCCTCATACCAGCGTGCGGCGCAAGGTGATCCCGTACGGAGCGCTGGTCGCCAAGCTGACCCCTGAGCTGTCGGCCTATGCCAGCTACACCACCGTCTACAAGCCGCAAACCCAGCTCGCCGCCGGCAGCAGCACGGTCGCGCCACGCGAAGGCAAGCAGTACGAGCTGGGGCTCAAGCGCGAATTCTTCGATGGCCGCCTGAACGGCAGCGTGTCGGTGTTCCGCATCTACGACGAGAACCGCGCCCAGCAGATCGGCCAGACGCCGTTCTACGAAGCCCAGGCCAAGGTGCGCAGCCAGGGTTGGGAAACCGAGCTGTCCGGCAACCTGACCGACAACTGGAGCGTCAGCACCGGCTACGCCTTCACCCGCCTGGAGTCGGGGCGCCAGGCCGACTATCAGGGCATCAGCATCACGCCCAAGCACAACTTCAATGTGTGGACGCGCTATGCGTTCGCCGATGGGCCGCTGGAAGGGTTCAGTGTCGGTGGTGGTGTGCGGGTGGTCAGCTCCACCTACTACACGCGCAATGGCGTGGACTTCGTCCAGGGCGGCTACAGCGTGGCCACGGCGCAGGTGGGTTATCGCTTCAACAAGCACCTGTCGGCGACGCTGACCGCCAACAACCTGTTCGACCGGGTCTATTACGAGCGCGTGGACAGTGCCTGGGGCTCGAACTTCTATGGCGAGCCGCGCAACCTGACGTTGAAGCTGCGGGCGACGTATTGAGTTCCGCCTCATCGCGGGGCAAGCCCGCTCCCACGGCGTGGGAGCGGGCTTGCCCCGCGATGAGTGTCAGGAGTGGCTCAGTTCGGCATGCTCATCACTGGTTAGCACGCGCTTGTCGGTCTCTTTCAGCAACTGGCTGGTAACCACCCCCGCCGTCATCGACCCATTCACGTTCAGCGCCGTGCGGCCCATGTCGATCAGCGGCTCCACCGAGATCAGCAAGGCCACCAGTTCCACCGGCAGGCCCATGGCCGGCAGCACGATCAGCGCGGCGAAGGTCGCGCCACCGCCCACGCCGGCCACGCCGGCCGAGCTGAGGGTGACGATGGCCACCAGGGTGGCGATCCACAGCGGGTCGAAGGTGTCGATGCCCACCGCCGGAGCGACCATCACCGCGAGCATGGCCGGGTACAGGCCGGCGCAGCCGTTCTGGCCGATGGTCGCGCCGAACGAGGCGCTGAAGCTGGCGATCGACTGCGGCACGCCCAGGCGCTGGGTCTGCGCCTCGATGTTCAGCGGAATGCTGGCGGCGCTGGAGCGGCTGGTGAAGGCGAAGGTCAGCACCGGCCACACCTTGCGGAAGAAGCGCAGCGGGCTGACGCCGGTCAGTGCCAGGATCACCCCGTGGACCACGAACATCAGGCCCAGGCCGATGTACGACACCACCACGAAGCTGCCCAGCTTGAGGATGTCCTCCAGGTTGGAGCTGGCCACCACCTTGGTCATCAGTGCCAGCACGCCATAGGGGGTGAGTTTCATCACCAGGCGCACCAGGCGCATCACCCAGGCTTGCAGCACGTCGATGGCCGACAGCGCGCGCTCGCCCTTGTCCTTGTCGTCCTTGATCAGTTGCAGCGCGGCCAGGCCCAGGAACACGGCGAAGATCACCACGCTGATGATCGAGGTCGGCTTGGCCCGGGCCAGGTCGCCCACCGGGTTGCTGGGGATGAACGACAGCAGCAGCTGCGGGATGTTGAGGTCGGCGACCTTGCCCGCGTAGTCGCTGTGGATGGACTGCAGGCGGGCGCTTTCCTGGGCGCCCGCGACCAATCCCTCGGCGCTCAGGCCGAACAGGTTGGTCAGGGCGATGCCGATCAGCGCGGCGATGGCGGTGGTCAGCAGCAGGGTGCCGATGCTCAGCACGCTGATCCGGCCCAGGGCCGAGGCGTTGTGCAGGCGGGCCACGGCGCTGAGGATCGAGGCGAAGATCAGCGGCATGACGATCATCTGCAGCAGGCCGACGTAGCCATTGCCGACCAGGTCGAGCCAGGCGATGGTCGCCTTGAGCACCGGATGGCCGGCGCCGTAGAGCGTGTGCAGGACCAGGCCGAACAGCACGCCCAGCACCAGGCCCAGCAGGACCTTCTTGGCCAGGCTCCAGTCGGTGCGGCGGGTTTGCGCCAGGCCCAGCAGCAAGGCCAGGAACGCCAGCAGGTTGAGAGACAGCGGCAGGTTCATTGAAGCTCCAGGAAAAGGCAGAAGAGGCATCGCCTCTGTGAGCGATTGCGAACGGAAATGCTAACAGCCTGAAAACAAACGAATTTATATCTAAAAGGAATTTGCATAGTCGCTTATGGAATAACGCCATGTCGTGGCTGGCAATGAACATGGCGTTTACAGGTGCCTCGGCGTCGGTCGTGAATGCCTGTTCGTCATCGATCGGGTCTAGGGTTGAGCGGCCACGTCCATAGGAGAACTGCACATGATGTCTGCTCCGAGAATGCTCGCCGGCGGCCTGGCCCTGTTGCTCAGTGCCAGCAGCTGGGCGGCCACCGAACTCAAGCACTGGCCGAGCGAAGCGGCCCAGAAGCTCGACGCGATGATTGCCGCCAACGCCAACAAGGGTAACTACGCGGTGTTCGACATGGACAACACCAGCTATCGCTTCGACCTCGAGGAAGCCTTGCTGCCGTTCATGGAAAACAAGGGCCTGCTGACCCGCGACAAGCTCGACCCGTCGCTCAGGCTGATGCCGTTCAAGGACACCGCCGAACACAAGGAGAGCCTGTTCAGCTACTACTACCGCCTGTGCGAGCTCGACGACATGGTCTGCTACCCGTGGGTGGCCCAGGTATTCTCGGGCTTCACCCTCAAGGAGCTGAAGCAGCAGGTCGACGAGTTGATGGCCTCGGGCAAGCCGATTCCCAGCACCTACTTCGAGGGAGATCAGGTCAAGACCATCGAGGTACAGCCGCCCAAGGTCTTCACCGGCCAGGCCGAGCTGTACAACAAGCTGATGGAGAACGGTATCGAGGTCTACGTGATCTCGGCGGCCTCGGAAGAGCTGGTGCGCATGGTCGCCGCCGATCCCAAGTACGGCTACAACGTCAAACCCGAGAACGTGATTGGCGTCAGCCTGCTGCTCAAGGACCGCGCCACGGGCCAGTTGACCACCGCGCGCAAGCAGATCAGCGCCGGGCACTATGACCCCAAGGCCAACGAAGGCCTGGAACTGACCCCGTACCTGTGGACCCCGGCGACCTGGATGGCCGGCAAGCAGGCGGCGATCCTGACCTATATCGACGAGTGGAAGAAGCCGGTGTTGGTGGGGGGCGATACGCCAACCAGCGATGGTTACATGCAGTTCCATGGCGTCGATGTGAGCAAGGGCGGCATCCACCTGTGGATAAACCGCAAGGCCAAGTACATGGATCAGCTCAACGGCATGATTGCGAAGAACGCGGCGGCCCAGGCCAAGGAAGGGTTGCCGGTGACGGCGGACAAGAACTGGGTGATCGTTACGCCGGAGCAGATCCAGTAGGTCTTGTGCTGATTGTGCTGGCATCTTCGCGGGTAAACCCGCTCCCACAGGATGTTCACTGCCCTGTGGGAGCGGGTTTACCCGCGAAAGGGCCCGCACAGGCAATAAAAAACCGGCGCACCAGGCGCCGGTTTTTTATTGCCTTCGGCGCCTCACAGCCCGTCGAGCATCGCCTTGTTACGCACCGCACCCTTGTCGGCACTGGTGGCCAGCAGGGCGTAGGCCTTCAGCGCGGTGGTCACCTTGCGTGGGCGTACTTCGACCGGCTTCCAGCCTTTCTTGTCCTGCTCGACGCGACGCGCGGCCAGCTCTTCGTCGCTGACCAGCAGGTTGATCGAACGGTTGGGGATGTCGATCAGCACCTTGTCGCCGTCGCGCACCAGGCCGATGGCACCGCCTGCGGCGGCTTCCGGCGAGGCGTGGCCGATCGACAGGCCCGAGGTACCGCCGGAGAAGCGGCCGTCGGTGAGCAGGGCGCAGGCTTTGCCCAGGCCCTTGGATTTCAGGTACGAGGTCGGGTAGAGCATCTCCTGCATGCCCGGGCCGCCTTTCGGGCCTTCGTAGCGGATGATGACGATGTCGCCGGCCTTCACTTCGTCGGCGAGGATGCCGCGCACCGCGCTGTCCTGGCTCTCGAAGATCTTCGCGGTGCCTTCGAACACATGGATCGACTCATCCACACCGGCGGTCTTCACCACGCAGCCGTCCAGGGCGATGTTGCCGTACAGCACGGCCAGGCCGCCTTCTTGCGAGTAGGCGTGCTCGAAGCTGCGGATGCAGCCGTTCTCGCGGTCGTCGTCGAGGGTTTCCCAGCGGGTCGACTGGCTGAACGCGGTCTGCGTCGGGATGCCGGCCGGGCCTGCCTTGAAGAAGGTATGCACGGCTTCATCGTCGGTCTGGGTGATGTCCCACTTGGCGATGGCTTCCTCCATGCTTGGGCTGTGCACGGTCGGCAGGTCGGTGTGCAGCAGGCCGCCACGGGCCAGCGAGCCGAGGATGCTGAAGATGCCGCCGGCGCGGTGCACGTCCTCCATGTGGTACTTCTGGATGTTCGGCGCCACCTTGCACAGCTGCGGCACCTTGCGCGACAGGCGATCGATGTCGCGCAGGTCGAAGTCCACCTCGGCCTCCTGGGCCGCGGCCAGCAGGTGCAGGATGGTGTTGGTCGAGCCGCCCATGGCGATGTCGAGCATCATGGCGTTCTCGAACGCCTTGAAGTTGGCGATGCTGCGCGGCAGCACGGATTCGTCGTTCTCGCCGTAGTAGCGCTTGCACAGCTCGACGATGGTACGGCCGGCGGTGAGGAACAGCTGCTCGCGGTCGGCGTGGGTGGCCAGGGTCGAGCCGTTGCCCGGCAGGGCCAGGCCCAGGGCTTCGGTCAGGCAGTTCATCGAGTTGGCGGTGAACATGCCGGAGCACGAACCGCAGGTCGGGCAGGCGCTGCGCTCGTACTCGGCGACTTTCTCGTCGCTGGCGCTGGAGTCGGCGGCGATCACCATGGCGTCGACCAGGTCCAGGCCGTGGCTGGCCAGCTTGGTCTTGCCGGCTTCCATCGGGCCGCCGGAGACGAAGATCACCGGGATGTTCAGGCGCAGGGCGGCCATCAGCATGCCGGGGGTGATCTTGTCGCAGTTGGAGATGCAGACGATGGCGTCGGCGCAGTGGGCGTTGACCATGTACTCGACGGCGTCGGCGATGATCTCGCGGCTGGGCAGCGAGTACAGCATGCCGTCATGGCCCATGGCGATGCCGTCGTCCACGGCGATGGTGTTGAATTCCTTGGCCACGCCCCCGGCGCGCTCGATCTCGCGGGCGACCAGCTGGCCCAGGTCCTTCAGGTGCACGTGGCCCGGGACGAACTGGGTGAACGAGTTGGCGATGGCGATGATCGGTTTCTTGAAGTCTTCGTCCTTCATCCCGGTGGCGCGCCACAGGGCGCGGGCGCCGGCCATGTTGCGGCCTTGGGTGGAGGTCTTGGAACGATAATCAGGCATGGAGCGCTCCTGGCGGCTAAATCACGTCACAAAAAGGGAGTGAGCTTCTCTTGTCCTAAATACGCCGAAGGCCGGTTGCCACAGGCACGGATGGGGATCGAAGGACCGCGCGGGATCGCCGCAGGCTCGACCAGAGCTCATAAACCCGCCGGGGATGTCTGGCGATGAATAGGCCGATTCTACACCGCTGGCGTGGTGAGGGAATGCTTCAGCTACAAGTGGCAAGCCACAAGCTGCAAGACAGAGGATCTTGCAGCTTGCAGCTTGCAGCTTGCAGCTTGCAGCTTGCAGCTTGCTGTCAGCTGTTTGGCAGCAACCGGCAGGTGATGCTCTTGATGTAGCGGGTCTCGGCGATGGCCGGGTGTACCGGGTGGTCCGGGCCCTGGCCGCCGCGTTCGAGCAGTTGCAGGTTGCGGTCCAGGTGGCGGGCGCTGGTCAGCAGGATGTTGTGCAGGTCGTCCTCGGGCAGGTGCATCGAGCACGAGGCGCTGACCAGGATGCCGTCCTTGCTCAGCATGCGCATGGCCTGTTCGTTGAGCCGGCGGTAGGCGGCCTCGCCGTTCTTCAGGTCCTTCTTGCGCTTGATGAAGGCGGGCGGGTCGGCAATGATCACGTCGAAGCGCTCTTCGGCGGCTTTCAGCTCGCGCAGGGCCTCGAACACGTCACCTTCGATGCAGGTCAGCTTGTCGCTGATGCCGTTCAGCGCGGCGTTGCGCTCGACACCGTCCAGGGCGAAGCCCGAGGCGTCCACGCAGAACACTTCGCTGGCGCCGAACGCGCCGGCCTGCACGCCCCAGCCACCGATGTAGCTGAACAGGTCGAGCACACGCTTGCCCTTGACGTACGGCGCCAGGCGCGCGCGATTCATGCGGTGGTCGTAGAACCAGCCGGTCTTCTGGCCTTCGCGGACAGGGGCTTCGAACTTCACGCCGTTCTCTTCCAGCGCGACCCAGTCCGGGACTTCGCCGTAGACGGTCTCGACATAGCGGCCGAGGCCTTCGGCGTCACGGGCGGCGGAGTCGTTCTTGAACAGGATGCCGCTTGGCTTCAGGACCTGGACCAGGGCGGCGATGACGTCGTCCTTGTGCGCTTCCATGGTGGCCGAGGCCAGCTGCACCACGAGGATGTCGAAGAAGCGGTCGACCACCAGGCCCGGCAGCAGGTCGGAGTCGCCGTAGACCAGGCGGTAGCACGGCTGGTCGAACAGGCGCTCGCGCAGCGACAGGGCGACGTTCAGGCGGTGCACCAGCAGCGACTTGTCCAGCGGCAGCTTGGCATCGCGCGACAGCAGGCGGGCGCAGATCAGGTTGTTCGGGCTCATGGCCACAACGCCCAGGGGCTTGCCGTTGGCGGCTTCGAGAATGGCCTGCTGGCCGGCCTTCAGGCCCTGCAGCGGGGTCGCGGCGACGTCGACTTCATTGCTGTAGACCCACAGGTGGCCGGCGCGCAGGCGGCGGTCGGCGTTGGCTTTGAGACGAAGGCTGGGCAGGGACATGACGTCGCTCCGGGAAAAAGAGCGGGAGTATACCGCGTTGGCCCCCGATGCGCTGTGGAGCCCGCTCCCACGTTAAAGAAAAGCTTGGATCCAACGATCCACTGATAGTTGCCCTGCCGGCGTACAGGGTTAGAATCCTCCGTCCTTACCGAGTGCGTACCCATGTCCCAGGAACTTACCGCCGAACAGATCCAGCAAGCCTTGCAAGGCATCACCATTCCGCCGCAGCCGCAGATCATGGTCGACCTGCAGTTCGAGCAGTACATGCCCGACCCGGACCTGGAGACCATCGCCAAGCTGATCAGCCAGGACCCGGGCCTGTCCGGCGCCCTGCTCAAACTGGTCAATTCGGCGCAGTTCGGCCTGTCGAACAAGATCGGTTCGATCCAGCGCGCGGTGAACCTGCTGGGTAGCCGCTCGATCATCAACCTGATCAACGCCCAGTCGATCAAGGGCGAGATGAGCGACGAGACCATCGTCACCCTCAATCCTTTCTGGGACACCGCCCAGGACGTGGCCATGACCTGCCTGACCCTGGCCAAGCGCACTGGCATCCAGGCGGTGGACGAGGCCTATACCCTGGGCCTGTTCCACGACTGCGGCGTGCCGCTGATGCACAAGCGCTTCCCCAATTACATGGACGTGCTGGAAGAGTCCTACGCCAAGGCCAATGACGAAGTCCGCGTGGTGGACACCGAGAACCGCGTGTTCAACACCAACCACTCGGTGGTCGGCTACTTCACCGCCAAGTCCTGGCGCCTGCCCGAGCACATCAGCGCTGCCATCGCCAACCACCACAACGCCCTGGCGGTGTTTCGCGACGAGTCCTCGCGCAACACCCAGACCCAGCTGAAGAACCTGCTGGCGGTGCTGAAGATGGCCGAGCACATCTGCGCGTCCTACCGCGTGCTCGGCAACCAGAGCGAGGACCACGAGTGGAACGTGGTCGGGTCGCTGGTGCTGGACTACATCGGCCTGACCGAATACGACTTCGAGCAGCTCAAGCACAACATTCGCGAAATGGGTGGGCACTGAGCCATGCCGGAGTTGCCAGAGGTCGAGACCACACGGCGGGGTATCGCGCCGCACCTTGAAGGTCAGCGCGTCAGCCGCGTGGTGGTACGCGACCGGCGCCTGCGCTGGCCGATCCCGGAGGATCTCGACGTGCGCCTGTCGGGTCAGCGCATCGTCAGCGTCGAGCGTCGCGCCAAGTACCTGTTGATCAATGCCGAGGTCGGCACCTTGATCAGCCACCTGGGCATGTCGGGCAACCTGCGCCTGGTCGAGCTGGGGCTGCCTGCGGCCAAGCACGAACATGTGGATATCGAGCTCGAATCGGGGCTGATGCTGCGCTACACCGACCCGCGTCGCTTCGGCGCCATGCTCTGGAGCCTCGATCCACTCAACCACGAGCTGCTGATCCGCCTGGGGCCGGAGCCGTTGACCGATCTGTTCGACGGCGAGCGGCTGTTCCAGCTGTCCCGCGGGCGGTCGATGGCGGTCAAGCCGTTCATCATGGACAACGCGGTGGTGGTGGGCGTGGGCAACATCTACGCCACCGAGGCGCTGTTCGCCGCCGGGATCGACCCACGCCGCGAGGCGGGCGGGATCTCCCGGGCGCGTTACCTGAAGCTGGCGATCGAGATCAAGCGAGTGCTGGCGGCGGCCATCGAGCAGGGTGGGACCACCTTGCGCGACTTCATCGGTGGCGACGGCCAGCCGGGGTACTTCCAGCAGGAATTGTTCGTTTATGGACGCAGTGGCCAGCCGTGCAAGCTGTGTGGCACCGAGCTGCGTGAAGTGAAGCTGGGGCAGCGGGCTAGCGTGTTTTGCCCGAAATGCCAGCG
>NZ_JAOCDM010000137.1 GCF_029840925.1 Pseudomonas sp. GD03858 | reverse complement strand
TAGGGGACGCGTGTCCAATTATCGATGGGGGTGATATTCGCTACTGCTGCAATGAATTTTTCCAGGCAGACGCATCGGCGTAAGTTTTGACCCAAGGCCCCCGACGGGCCAACGTCAACCACCGAAGTCGAGGTCAGCCCACATGAACTTCAATCTCTTCCCGGTCATCGCCGCTTCCGCCATCTCCGCCTCCGTCGTACTGCCGGCTCACGCCCAGCTGGAGCAAAGCGCCAAGGCGTCCAACACCCACAGTTACACCCAGAAGTACCTGCAGCAGAGCGCGCATTTCCATGCGGCCCTGAGCAAGCACGCCAATTGAGTGTGTAAAGCCATTGGTAATAGCACAACGCCATGTGATTTAATTTGACGCTATTTTTTTGACTCGCCAAAGGGGCAGAGCATGATGTGGCGTATCACGGCGGTAGTGCTGTTGTTGATGTCCGCGCCGATCATGGCGCTTTGAGCGACACGCTGTTTCACTTGGCCATCACGGCCTTGAACAGCGGCGATGCCAGCCAGCCCTGCAACCAGCTCCGCAACCGCGGATAAGCCGCCTCGGCGAACCATTCGGGTTCGACCCCGGCAAACTGGCGCATCAAGGGCAACAGGGCAGCATCGGCCAGGCTTGGATGAGCGGCCAGCAGGTAGGACCTGCCTTCGAGCAGGCCTTCCAGCTCGGCCAGCCAGGGCTCGGCCTGGGCGCGGTAGTGTGCCCGGGAGTGCTCGGGGTAGCGCTCGGCGTACTTGTACAGGTTTACCTGCGTCTTGAAGGTGCTGTCGTTGCGCACGATCAGCGCTTCGGCCAGCTGCGCCGCAGCGGGCTCGGCCTGCAGGCGCCAGTCCTCGGGGTCATGTTGGGCAAGCGCCCAGCGCATGATGTCCAGGCTTTCCTCCAGCACCGCATCCCCGGTATCGAGCACCGGCACCGTGCCTTTGGGCGACAGTGCCAGCAGCTCGGCGGGCTTGTCTTTCATCTTCACTTCCACAACCCGTACTTCGCAGCCGGCATAGCGCAAGGCCAGGCGTGCGCGCATGGCCCAGGGGCAGCGGCGGAACGAGTAGAGGATCACCCGCATACCTCCACGTCGCTCAGGCCGTTGCCCTGGCGGCGCACCTGGATCTGCACCGGAATGCGCTCGTGCATCTCCTGCACGTGGGAAATCACCGCCACCTTGCGCCCCTGGGCCTGCAGGCCGTCGAGGGCGTCCATGGCCAGTTGCAGCGATTCGGGGTCGAGGCTGCCGAAGCCTTCGTCGATGAACAGCGATTCGATGCGCAGGGTGCTCGACGCCATGGACGCCAGGCCCAGGGCCAGGGCCAGCGACACCAGGAAGGTCTCGCCGCCCGACAGCGAATGCACCGAACGCAGCTCGTCGCCCATCTCGGTATCCAGCACCAGCAGGCCCAGGGCGCTGCCGCCGCGCTTGAGACGATAACGCCGGGCCAGCTGGCGCAACTGGCTGTTGGCGTGGTGCAGCAGCAGGTCGAGGTTGTAGCCCTGGGCGATCTTGCGGAACACATCGCCCGAGGCCGAGCCGATCAGCTGGTTCAGACGGGCCCAACGCTGCCATTGCAGGCGTGCTGTTTCGATCTGTTCGGCCAGGGCTTGGCTTGCCTGTTGCCGACGCTGGTCCTCGGCCTGTTGGGCGCGAAGCTCGGCGCATTGCTGCTCCTGGGCTGCCAGCTGTGCGGCCAGCTCGGCGAGGGCGGTTTCCAGTGCTTCGACGGGCAGTTCGCCGTGGGCCTGGGCGGTGTGTTGCTGCAGCCGCTGCTCGCGCTCCCCTAGCAACACGCGGCCTTGCTCGACGGCTTTTTCCGCGGCTTGCAGGCGTTGGCGCAGCTCGCCCACCTGGCTGTCGTCGATGGCCAGCAGGCGGTCGAGGCCGGCGTCGTCCAGCTCGGGGTGTTCGCTGCGCCACTGGGCGATTTCACCCTGCAACTGCTGGTGTTCCTGCTCCAGTGCCTTCTGGCGCTGCTGGTTGGCCTTGAGCTCGCCGGCCAGTTGCACACCCTGGGTGTGCAGCGCCTGCAGTTGCCGGGCGCTGTCAGCCTCGGCGGCGCGGGCCTGTTCCAACTGGGTGTCCATGTGCTGCTGCCAGGCTTCGGCGCTGGGCTGCTCACCGAGCAGCTCGCCCAGGGTGGCCTGGGCCTGCCGGCGTTGTTCGTCCAGCACGGCGAGCTTCTGTTGCAGCTGCTGCTGGCTATGCAGGCGTGCCTGTTGCTGATCGCGCTGTTTGTCCAGCTGGACCTGGCGAGCCTGTTGTTCTTCCAGCTCGTCCTTGCGCAGGTCGAGTTGCTGACGGCGCTGGGCAATCTGCTGGTCGAGGCCGAGGAACGCATTGGCCGGGTCGTCGCGCAGGGCCTGGAGAATGTCCGGGGGCAGCACGCTTTCGAGGCTTTCGAGACCCTGCGCGAGTTGCTGCTCGTCGGCGACCAGGGCCTGGTGCTGTTGGTCGAGGTGGCGCTGGGCCTGTTGCTGGGCTTGGCCTGCAGCCTGCAATTGCTGGGTGAGGCGGGCGGCATCCTTTTGCAGGGCGAGCAGGGCGCCCTGGCGTTTCTCGTCGCGGTCGATCTCGTCGCCTAGGCGGCGCAGCTGGCCGTCGAGCCATTTGCTGCGGGCGCTGTCATCCTGCGGCGCCAGCGCTGGCCACAGGGCATGGGCTTGAACCTGCTCGACCACGGGCTGCAACTGCTCGCCCAATTGCTGCTGTTGCTGCTGCTGATCCTTGAGCTGGGCATTGACCACGCCCAGTTGGGTACGCAGCTCCACCAACTTGGCACTGAGCTGTTCGACCTGCTTGTGCGCCGCCTCTTCCTCGGCCTGGTCGTGGCGTCCGAGGCTGTGCAACAACGCCTCGGGCTGATGGAACGGGTGTTCGGCACTGCCGCACACTGGGCAGGGCTCGCCATCACGCAGCTGGGCGCGCAGTTCTTCGACGCTGGTGTTGCGCGCCAGGCGCTGGCGCTCGAGCAACTGGCGGGTCAGGGTCAGCGCCTGCTCGGCGCCTTCCAGTTCGGCCTTGGCCGCCGTGCCTTCGCCGATCAGCTGCTGGCGCTGCTGCATGGCCTGTTGCTGGCGCTCGCGCAGTGCATCGAGGCCGTTGCGCAGTTCCATTTCGCGGCCATGCAGGCGCGACAGCTCCTCGACCGCGCGTTGCTGCTTGCGGTTGTCCTGGAGCATGGCGCCCAGCAGGTCGATCTGCTCGGCCAGTGCCTGGGGCTCGGCCCCCGCCTCGCGGAACAGCAACTCGAAGTGCTCGCGCTGGGTTTGCAGCTGGGCGTTGGCCTGGCTGGCCTGGGCCTGCAGGCCGGGCAGCTCTTCGCGGCCCTTGGCCAGGCGGCCGCCGATCAGCATCACCTGCTTGAGTTGTGGCAGGTAGGCCTGCCAGGCGTCGGCCAGGCTGCCGAGCGGTTCGCTTTCGGCCAGGGCGCTGTCGATCCGGGCCAGTTGCTGCAGGCTGCGTTGCTGGTTGTCTTCCAGCTGCTGCAGTTGCTGGCGGGCCGCATCGACTTCCTGTTCGGCCTGGGTGCAGGCTTCACGTTGCTCGGCAAGCTCCTTGTCCAGGCGCGCCAGGTCGCCCTGGGCGGCGAAGGCCTGGCGCAGACGCGGGGCGTTCTCGCCGTGCAGGGCCTGGTGCTGGGCCAGGTGCTGGCGGGCCGTTTCCAGGGCTTGCTGCAGCGCGTCGGTGTGTTGCTGCAGTTCGGTTTGCTGGCGCTGCTGCTGGTCGATATCGGCCAGCACCGGGGCCAGTTGCCCGGCCAGGTGCTGCTGGCGGTGGAACTGGTGGCGCTGTGGCGCCAGGCGCTCCAGGCGTTGCAGGTCGACGCGCTGTTCGGCCAGTTGCTGCCACTCGTGTTCCGCGCTTTGCAGGGCCGTGCCGGCTTCGTTGTGCTGGGCTTGCAGGCGCTGCTGTTCGGCAAACCAGGTGCGCTGCTGTTCCAGCTGGCGCTGGCGCGCCTGGTCGGCCTTGAACTGTTGCTGGGCCTGTTCCAGTGCCTGGTCGAGGGCCGCGCGGGTTTCGGCTCCCATTGGCAGCAGGTGTTCGGCCTGATTCTTCAGGTCGTTGTGAACCTCGCCGGTTTCCCGCGCCTTGCTGAAGGCACGTTGGCCCAGGCGGGTGTAGATCGCGGTGTTGGTGAGTTTTTCCAGCAGTTCGCTGCGCTCACGGTCGTCGGCCTTGAGGAAGGCGCCGAACTCGCTCTGGGCCAGCATCACCGCGCGGGTGAACTGCTCGAAGTTCAGGCCCAGGCGCGCCTCGACCAGTTGCTTGTATTCGTTCTTGCCGCTGCCCAGCAGTTGCTCGCTGTCCAGGTCGTAAAGGCTCTGGCGGCTGTTCTGCAGCTTGCCGGTGGCCTTTTCGCGGGCGCGGTTGGCTTCCCAGCGGGCGCGGTAGCGACAGCCGTCGATACCGACGAAATCGACCTCGGCGAAGCCGCTGCCGGTGCCGCGGCGCAGCAGGTTGCGCGGATCCGAGGTAGGGATCTCGCCGTCGGCGTCCGGCACCTTGGCTTCCCGGGCGATGTCGTTCAGGCGCGGTACGGTGCCGAACAGCGCCAGGCACAGGGCGTCGAGCAGGGTGCTCTTGCCGGCGCCGGTGGGCCCGGTGATGGCGAACAGGCCGGCGCTGGCCAGGGGCTCGGCGGTGAAGTCGATATCGATCGGGCCGGCCAGCGAGGCCAGGTTCTTCAGGCGGATGGCGAGGATCTTCATGCCTGCTCCTGCTCTTGCAGGACGTCCTGCAGCAATTCAGCGAAATCGGCCAGGGCCTGGTCGTCGGCGGGGTTGCCGTAGGTCTGCTCCCAGGCGCGGCCGAACAGGTCCTGCGGGGTCATCTGGGCAAGCTCGACGAAGGCCTGCTCGTCGTCCTCGGCGCGGCCGCTGCCGGCGTATTCGGCGCTGATGCGCACCAGGCGCACGGCCTTGCCCTGCAGGGCGCCTTCGATCTGCTGGCGCAGGTCGGGCTGCGGTTCGTCCAGGCGTACCCGCACTTCCAGCCAGGGCTGGCGGTTGGGGTCTTCGAGCAGATCGATCACCGGCAACTGCCCGAGCTGTTCGAGCAACTCGCCCAGCGGCGCCGGACCGACCCGTTGCAGCGCCACCGCGCGCGGTACCAGGCGCGGCTCGACGCTGACCAGCTCGCTGCCCTGCAGCTCCACTTCCAGCACCTGGTGCGGGTAGTTGATCTCGGCGAACGACAGTGGGATCGGCGCGCCGCTGTAGCGGATGCGGTTCTCGCGGTTGACCTTCTGCGGCTTGTGCAGGTGGCCGAGGGCGACATAGCCGATGGTCTTGTCGAACAGCTTGGCCGGCAGGGCCTCGGCATTGCCGATGATCAGGCTGCGCTCGGAATCTTCCGAGATACTGCCGCCGGCCATGTGGGCATGGCTGATGGCGACCAGGGCCTGGTCCTTCTTGCGTTTCTTGCGCGCCGCGGCGATGAGCTGCTCGTGCACCTGGGCGATGCCCTGCAGGTAGTCGTCACCCAGGGCTGGCCCGGTGACTTCGGCCGGCCGCAGGAAGGGCAGGGCCAGGCACCAGGCCTCGACCTTGCCGCGGGCATTGGTCAGCGGAATCAGCAGGCGCTCGGCGTCGAGCTGGCCTTCGTCGAGCCAGTGCACCCGGCCCAGGGCATGGGTACGCAGGCGGCGCATCAGCGGCGCCGGCAGCTCGATGCGCGAGCCGGAGTCGTGGTTGCCGGCGATCATCACGATATCCAGCTTGGGCTGTTGCTCATGGGCCTGGACGATGAAGTCGTAGAGGCGCTCCTGGGCTTTGACCGGCGGGTTGACGGTGTCGAAGATGTCGCCGGCGATCAGCAGCGCATCGGGCTGGCGCAGGCGCAACTGGCCGAGCAGCCAGTCGAGGAAGCAGGCGTGTTCGAAGTCGCGTTCCTGGCCATGCAGGCTTTGGCCCAGGTGCCAGTCGGAAGTGTGAAACAGACGCATGGAAGATCCGTTGGATGAGCGGCGGGGCTTTGGGATAAGGGCGCTATGGTAACTCGGTGAGCGGGCTTTTGGTGAAAGGAGCTGGCGGTTGCGGTGCCTGTGCCGGCCTCTTCGCGGGCAAGCCCGCTCCCACAGGGTTGCTCGGGGTCGGTGGGCGCGGGCTTGCCCGCGAAGAGGCCGGGAGGGTTACTTGGGATACAGCGGCGGCAGGCTACCCGCGTCACCCGACGGTGCCAGCACCTGTTCGGCTGGTGGAATGGCGCCAATGGCACGCCACAGCTCGTCGCCGTGCCAGTACTGGCCACTCTCGCTATACAAGGCGCCGTTCAGGCCATCGAGCGCGTCGGAGAGGAGCACGAAGCGCGCCGCCATCTCGGCCAGGGTTTCCGGCTGCTGGCGGGCCCAGGCGTCCAGCGCCTGACGCGTGGCCTGCGGGTCGTTGGCCTGGCAGGCGCGCTTGAGGTCGTCGAGCAGCGTGCGCGGGCTTGGGCCGCTCTGCGCCGCGCGCAGCACCGCCGGTTGCGAACGTGCGCGCCACCACAGGGCGAAGCCGAGCAGCGTGGTCAGGGTCAGGGCCAGGGTCGCCAGTTGCCATGGCCAGAGCAGGCGATTGCTGGTGGCGGTGTCGCCCGCCGGCGTGTCGGCGCTCAAGGCCGGGTTGTCCTGCACGTCGAGGGTGCGTGCCGGCAGGCTGGTATGCTCCAGATGGTCCTCGCGGGTGTTCCACCAGGTCACCTCCAGCGCCGGGAGCGCGAGCTCACCGCTGTGGGTCGGGACCAGCGCCTCGCGCTCCTCGCGGTTGGCGATCATGCCACGCTCGCCGATCTCGTTGCGCAGCAGCGGCTGGTCGGGATAGCGGCGCAGGCCGACGGCCTCGGTGGCCGGCAGCGCTGGTAGCTGGGTGCTCGACAGCCCTTCGGCGCGCAGGGTGACGTTGCGCGTCAGTGAGTCGCCGATCTGCGTGGGTTGGCCGGCCGGGTCGGGGTTCCAGCGTTCCTCCAGGGTCAGGCTGCGGGCGGGCAGCCATGGGCGATCGGCCGGATAGCTCGATGGGATCGGTTTGACCTCCAGGCGCAGCGGCAGGGAACTGACCTGCACCTGGCGCCCGACCCGCGGCGTGCCGGCAGGCTGTTCGCCGTTGTCGGCGGCGGTGGCGGTGAAGCGCAGCGCCGGTACTTCGAGGCTGCCGCTCTGCTGCGGATAGATGGCGTACCGGGTTTCGATCACGCCGTGGCGCACGCCGTTGATCTCTTTTTCGTAGGTGCGCGACTCACCCAATGGATCGACCTTGGCGTTCTCCAGCTGCAACGGGCTGAGGCTGCTGTCGTCGTAAAGCGCCATCGAATGATAGATGCGCAGGGTCAGCACGGCCTGGGCCTGGACATACACCTCGCGGCTGTCGAGGGTGGCTTCGATGAACACTTGCGAGGCCACGTCCGGGCGTTGGCTGTCGGCTTGCTGTACCTGCAGCTCGATCGCCTGGCTGCGCGACTGCCCCAACTGCAGCTCGGGAATGCGCAGGCTACCGCTGCGCCGGGGCAGCAGGGTGATGATCCAGCGGGTGCTGGCGCGGGTCTCGCCGTCGAGGCTGTGCAGGCTGTTGAGCTGGCGCGTGCCACGGACTTCGAAATCGCCCTCCAGGGCGCGCAGGTCGGGTTTGCCGAACTGGGTGACATCCTGGCTCTCCAGGGTCAGCTCCAGGGTTTCGCCTGCCTCCAGGCGCGTGCGGTCGACGCTGGCCTGAAGGGGCGGTGAGGCCTGGGCCGCGAGGCTCCACAGCAGGCCAAGGAGAAAGACGCCGAAGCGACTCATCGTGGGGTTTCCTGATGCAATTGCTGTTCGTACCAGAATTTGCGTCGCAACAGCTCTGCCGGGTTGTCGGGAATCTCCCGCAGCCATTGTTCCAGGGCCTGGCGCTGTTCGGCGTCAAGGCTGGTGGAGACCGGCCGCTGGGGCGGTTGGGTGATGCTGTCGTCATCGCCGGCGGCATTGCCAGGTGAGACCTGGGTGGTGCTGGCATTGTCGCCGGCCTGCTGGGACTGGGCTTGTTCATCGCTGCCGGGCGTGCCCTGGGCCTGGCTGCTGGACGAGCTGCTGTTGCCATCGGTGTCGTTGCCCGGCGTGTCCTGGGCATCGGCGTTGGCCGGTTGTTCCTCGGCCTTGGCCTCGCGCTGCTGCAGCAATTGCTGCACCAGGACCTGGTTGTCCAGCGCCGGCTTCAAGTCGGGCTGGCGTTCCAGCGCTTGCTCGTAGGCGTCCAGTGCGGCCTCCAGTTCACCGGCGCGGGCCAGGGCATTGCCTCGATTGTAGTGGGCGGCGGCGTCGTTGCCCTGGGCGAAGGCCGCGGCGGCACCGGCGAAGTCACCGGCCTGGTACAGCGCCATGCCTCGCCACTGCGGGTCCTGGAAGTGTCGGGCCGCTTCGGCCGGTCGTTGGCGCTCCAGCAGGCGTTGCCCCTGTTGATCGCGGCGCAGCCAAAGGTCGTTGAACTCGAAGGCCTGGCTCGGCTGTGGCAAGGCCAGGAGCAGCGGCAGGCAGAACAGCCAGCCCCGGCGACCGGCGCAAGCGGCGAGCAGCAGCAGGGGCAACAACAGCCAGTAACCCTGGTCGGCCCAGCTGTCCAGTTGCACGGTCTGGCCATCCTTGTGCAGCAGGCGAGGGTTGTCGTAGAGACCCAGGCCGCGCAGGTCGAGGTCATCGATGCGGGCGTGGCGGTAGCGCCCGCCGGTGCCGGCGACGAACGCCTTGAGCGAGGCGCTGTCCAGGCGTGGCAGGAGGATGCCGCCCTGGTCGTCCTTGAGGTATTGGCCGTTGGCCTGGCGCACCGGGGCACCCTCGGCCGTGCCCACGCCCAGCATCAGCAGGCTCGGCCCCTGGCGACCGAGGGCCTGGAGAATGCCTTCGCGCTCCTGGTTGCTCAGGGCCGAGCCGATCAGCAGCAGCCGGCCCTGGCCCAGGCCGCTCTGGGCGAGCAGCGCCAGGCCCTTGCGCACGGCCAGGTCGGCGCGCTGGCCGGGCTGCGGCATGATCGACGGGTCGACGGCCTCGAGCAGGTTGCGCGTGGTGCCCAGGTCGTCCGACAGCGGCACCAGGGTATGGGCGGAGCCTGCGTAGACGACCAGCGCGGTCTGGCTGTCGCGGCGGTGCTCCAGCAGGTCGAGGATCTTGCGCCGGGCCTGTTCCAGGCGGTTGGGCGCGCTGTCCTCGGCGAGCATCTGCGGGGTCAGTTCGAGCAGGATCACCAGTGGATCGGCCGGGCGCTGGCGGGTTTCCTCCAGGCGCTGCCAGCTCGGACCGAGCAGGGCGAGCACGATCAGCAGCCAGGCCAGGCCCAGGGCGATCCACGGCAGCTTGCTGCTGCCACCGCTGCCACCACCGAGCAGCACGGCATGGAATGGCTGGGGCAGGATCAGCTGCCAGCGCCCGGCGCGCTTGCGGCGGTGCCAGAGCTTGTACAGCAGCCAGCCGAGCAGCGGCACGACCAGCACCCAGAGCGGGCGTAGCCATTGTGGCCAGAGTTCGATCATCGCCGCCTCCTCAGACGCAGGCGCTTGAGACGCTGGCGCCATTCCGGGTGTGGTTGCAGGAAGCGTGGCTTGCGCAGCAGGCGCTGCAGCCCGTTGTCCGGCCACTGCACGGCCACCACCAGCAGCACGCTGAGCAGCAGCGCCAGGCCCAGCGGCCAGGCATACAGTTCGCTGGCGGTGCGTGCCTGGGTCGGTTGCTGGGCCACCGGTTCGAGCTGATCAAGGGTGTCGCCGATGGCATCCAGCTCGGCGCCGTCGTGGGCGCGGAAGTAGCTGCCGTGGGTGATGTCGGCGATTTCCTTGAGCGCGGCTTCGTCCAGGTCGAGGCTCGGGTTCAGTCCGAGCAGGCCCGGGGTGCCGCTGGCCTCGGGGTTGGCGCCGATGCCGATGGTGTAGATGCGCACGCCTTCCTGGGCCGCCAGGCGCGCGGCGGTCAGCGGGTGGATCTGTCCGCCGTTGTTGGCGCCGTCGGTGACCAGGATCAGCACCCGGCTCTGTGCCGGGCGCTGGCGCAGGCGCTTGACGGCCAGGCCGATGGCGTCGCCGATGGCGGTGTTCTTGCCGGCGATGCCGATCTGCGCTTCGTCGAGGAAGGTGCGCACGGTACGTCGGTCGAAGGTCAGCGGTGCCTGCAGGTAGGCCTGACTGCCGAACAGGATCAGCCCCACACGGTCGCCCTGACGGTCCTGGAGAAAGTCGCCCATCAGCGCCTTGACCAGGTCCAGGCGGCTGATTTCATCGTCTTTCCACTGCATGTCGGGAAAATCCATGGAGCCGGATACGTCCACCGCCACCAGCAGGTCGCGGCCACTGGCCGACACGGGGACCGGGTCGCCCAGCCATTGCGGGCGCGCGGCGGCCAGCAGCAGGAGCAGCCAGATCAGGATGAACGGCGCCTGCTGCCGCCAGGTCGGCAGGTTCAGGCGCGCGCGGCGCCCGGCCAGGCCTTCGAGCTCGTCGAGAAAGCCGACCTTGAGCACCGGTTCGCCGCTGTCGGCGGCAGGCAGCGCCAGGCGCGCCAGCCAAGGCAGCGGCAGAAGCAGGAAGATCCACGGCCAGGCCAGTTCAAACATGCTTGCGGATCCAGGTTTCGACCGCCTGGGCGAGCCCGGCGATGGCTTTGTCGTCGAGCTTGCACTCAGGCTTGTAGGCGCCTTCGACCAGCACCATCCAACGGGTCAGGCCGGCGGCCGGGCAACGGTTGTCGAGAAAGGCCAGCCATTGCCGGCCATTGAGCGTGTGGCTGTTGGCGCCGGGGTAGTGGGTCCGGCACAGGCGCTTGAGCAGGGCGTTGATCTGCTGTAGCCAGGCGCCGGCTGGGGCGCCGTCGTAGGGACGCGGCAGGCGCGCCAGCTCGGCCAGGGCCTCGACGCGGACCGGGTCCAGGGGCAGCTCGGCGCGTACTACCTTGCGCTGGCCTGGGCGCCAGTGGCGCAGGCGCCACAGGCCCCAGGCCAGCAGCGCCAGCAGGATGGGCAGCAGCCACCAGCCCGGCGCCGGTGGCCACAGGCCGATGGCGGGCGGGGCGATCAGCGGCTGCAACTGATCCAGCGGGTTCATCGATTGCTCCCGGGGCGCTGTGCGTTCAGGTATTCGCGCAGCTGTTCGATCATCTCGCTCTGGGTGCTCAGGGGCATCAGCACCACCCGTAGCTTCTGCGCCAGCAGCTCCCAGCGCTCGATGCGCGCCTCGGCTTGTTGGCGGTAAGCCTGACGCAGGTTGGCATCGAGGGTGTCGAGTTCCAGCTGCGCGCCGCGCTGGGCGAAGCGCAGCAGACCGGCGGCGGGCAGGGCGTGGTCGAGTGGGTCGCTGATCGGCAGCAGCAGCACGTCGCAGTGGCGCGACAGCATCGCCAGGTGCTGCTCGACGCTGGCGTTGAGCGCGCGCTCGTCGCAGATCACGATGGCCAGGCTGCCCGGGCGCAACACCTCGCGCGCCCGGCGCAGGGCCAGGTCGAGGCTGTCGGGCTGCGGCACGGCTTCGGTGTGCAGGGCCTGGTTGGCCTTGGCCAGGCGGTTGAGCAGTTGCAGCAGGCTCTGCTTGCTGCGCCGAGGCTTGATCTCCAGGTGATCGTTGTCGCCGAACACCAGGCCGCCGATGCGGTCGTTGTGACCCAGCGCCGCCCAGCCGAACAGCGCCGCGGCCTGGGCCGCCAGCACCGACTTGAACATCAGTCCCGAGCCGAAGAACAGCCGCTGGCTCTGCTCGACCATGATGAAGATCGGTCGTTCGCGCTCTTCGTGGAACAGCTTGGTGTGCGGCTCTTGGGTGCGCGCGGTGACGCGCCAGTCGATGTTGCGCACGTCGTCGCCGGCCTGGTACACGCGCACCTGGTCGAAGTCGACGCCACGCCCGCGCAGCTTGGAGTGGTGCAGACCCACCAGCGGGCTGCGCTGGCCGGGCCGGGAGAACAGCTGGATCTCGCGTACGCGGTGGCGCATGTCGATCAGGTCGGACAGGCCGATGCGGATGCCGGGTTCGGCCAGCTGCGCGGTGGGCATGGGTTCAGGCGACAGCGACGACGTCGAGGATGCGCTGGACCACGCGGTCCTGGTCGACCCCCGCGGCCTCGGCCTCGAACGACAGGATGATGCGGTGGCGCAGCACGTCGAACAGCACCGCCTGGATGTCCTCGGGGCTGACGAAGTCACGCCCGGCCAGCCAGGCGTGGGCGCGGGCGCAGCGGTCCAGGGCGATGGAGCCGCGCGGGCTGGCGCCGTAGGCGATCCAGTCGGCCAGCTCGCTGTCGAACTTGGCCGGGGTGCGAGTGGCCATCACCAGTTGCACGAGGTATTCCTCCACTGCGTCGGCCATGTACAGGCCGAGGATTTCCTTGCGCGCGGCGAAGATCGCCTGCTGGCTGACCCGCCGTTCGGGCTTCGCTTCGCCGCCCAGGGCTTCGCCGCGGGCCTGGAGCAGGATGCGCCGCTCGACGGCGGCGTCGGGGAAGCCGATTTTCACGTGCATCAGGAAGCGGTCGAGCTGGGCTTCGGGCAGTGGGTAGGTGCCTTCCTGCTCGATCGGGTTCTGCGTGGCCATTACCAGGAACAGCGGCGACAGTTCGTAGGTGCTGCGTCCGACGCTGACCTGGCGTTCGGCCATGGCTTCGAGCAGGGCGGACTGGACCTTGGCCGGGGCGCGGTTGATTTCGTCGGCCAGCACCAGGTTGTGGAAGATCGGTCCTTGCTGGAACACGAAGCTGCCGGTTTCCGGGCGGTAGATCTCGGTGCCGGTGATGTCGGCCGGGAGCAGGTCGGGGGTGAACTGTATGCGATGGAACTGTGCTTCGATGCCTTCGGCGAGTTCCTTGATGGCCTTGGTCTTGGCCAGGCCCGGGGCGCCCTCGACGAGCATGTGGCCGTCGGCCAGAAGCACGATCAGCAGACGCTCGACCAGTTTTTCCTGGCCGAGGATCTGGGAGGAGAGAAAGGTGCGCAGCGCGATCAGCGCCTCACGGTGTTCCATCGTCGACGGTTCCTGGGGATGGGCCCTGGCGCGCTGGAAGCGGTTGCCGGGCGGGGGTGGATACTTTAATGCATCCGGGGGGGTGGCGACCAATGGCGGTTAGCAAAAATCGTGTAAAGGGGAGGGTTGGGGATTGCAGGTGTTGGTGGGGGTGTATGCAGGAGAGTGAGTCATTGTTTATTGAAGGCGGTCGTTTCGTTGTCGAGTCATTACATGTGACGAGGCGCTTGACCTGATAAGACGTAATTTCCTGGTCGGCAAGTAATTCATTTTTTCTGGTCTTGGTCTTGATCTTGCTTCTAAGCGCGCGATAGTTCAGGCGCCGCCAA
>NZ_JAOCDM010000136.1 GCF_029840925.1 Pseudomonas sp. GD03858 | reverse complement strand
CGTCAGGTCGTGGGGCACCTCGCTGCGGTTGAAGTCCTCCAGCACCTGACGACGCTCGTCGGCTGCCAGGACCGGCAGATCGAGCAGCGGTAGCTGCGGCGACCGCTCCAGCGCATCGACCAGTTCGCCGATGATCTGCCGCAACTGCCCGCACAGGCGCTGCGCGCCCCAGACTGCCAGGGCCTGCACGGTCAGGCGCAGGTCTTCGCCCAGGTCGTCGACCGCCAGGCTCAGCGGATAGTTGGTACGCTCCTCGGCCCCGACCACTTCGATGCCCGGTGCCATCTCGATCACCGCCTCGGCATCGCCCGCGGCGCTGTGACGGTAGTTGAGCATGCTGTTGAACAATGGCGTCGGCGCGGTCACGCCACTGCAGCGCTGGGCCAGGGCCAGCGGTGCCTGCTCGTGGTCGAGCAGCGCGGTGAGGCGTTGATGGGTGGCCAGCAGGCCATCGCGCACCCCCTGCCCGCCCAGGTCGACGCGCAGCGGCAAGGTGTTGATGAACATGCCCAAGGCCTGCTCGGCATCGGCCCCGGCGCTCATGCGCCCGAGCAACACGCTGCCGAACACCACGCTGTCACGCCCGGACAGTGCGCCCAGCAAGCGGGCCATCGCCAGGTGCATGACGCTCGCCGGGCTCGCACCGAGCTGACGCGCGCAACTGCGCAGGCGTTGGCTGAGTGACAACGGCAAGGTCAGGCGCGCTTCTTCGACTGGCTGCCCGGCCAGGGCCTCGACAGCGAACGCCAGCGTCGGCTCTTCGATGTCGGCGAGCATGTCGTTGAAGAACGCTTCGTGCGCCTGTTCATCCATGGCCAACCTGGCCCTGGCCAGCAGGTCGCGAAACGGCACCGCCGCCGGCAGGTTGTCGCCCGCCCCTGTCAGGCAGGCATGGATCTCGCGGCGCACGATATCCAGCCCCGTGTGATCCAGAACGCTGTGATGGAACAGCAGCAACGCCACCACCTGGCCGTCGCTGCCTTGGCCGTGGGCCAGGCGCAAGAGCGGCGCGCGCTGCAGGTCCATGCGGTAATGGCCACTGTCGAAACGCGCCCGCAGCAGACCCAACGGTTCTTCGCCCGGCGGCACCGCGACCGCCTCGCGCGTCAGTGGCGCATTGCGCCAGACCACCTGCAACGGCGCATCCAGTGCCTCCCAGGCCAGCGCCGTGCGCAGGATATCGTGGCGCTGGATCACCTGGCCCAAGGCTTGGGCAAAGGCGTCCAGGTGCGCGCTGCTGGCGAAGCGCAGCTGGACCTGCAGCACGTAGGGATCACCCGCGTCCGTTGCCAGATGGTGATAGAGCATGCCTTCCTGCAGCGGCGCCAGGGGATAGATGTCCTGCACGTTGGCCGCGCCACCCGGCACCGTGGCGACGATGCGCTCGATCGCGGCCTGATCCAGTTGCACCAACGGCAACATGTCCGGGGTTATACGCAGCGCCGGGCTCACCCAGTCGTCGCCCTGCCCGGCCAGCAGCGCCAGCAGCGCCAGCAGCGCCGCTTTATGCTCGGCCAGGGCCTGCCACAGGGCGTCGTCCAGCGCATCGTCGGCGCCGAGCACGATCAGGTCGTCGGCCTCGCGCTGCAGTCGGATCGCACGGGTGGAGAGCACAGCCATCAATTCGCTCAGGGGCATGGGTAAGCATCCTGCTTTGCCAGTAGGGGAATGGTCGTGAAACTAATGGATCAGCCGTGGTGGGGCTGACAGGGGAAGTGGGGACATTCCCGGCGCGCCGTCTGCGCCGGCCTCTTCGCGGGCAAACCCGCGCCCACGACGACCGTGCTCGGCGCACGCCGTGCGGTCCAGTCCTGTGGGAGCGGGTTCACCTGTGGGCATCAGAGCCGGCGGCGCGCCTGCAACCCGGGTATGGTGGTGCGCGGCACCTCGACCTGGGCCTGCTGCAAGCGTGTGCTGGCCGCCAGGGCGGCCAGGGTCGGCTGGCTGAACAGACTCCGCGCGTCGGCATGCAGGCCGGCCTGGCGCATGCGCGCCACCAGGCTCACGGCCAGCAGCGAATGCCCGCCCAGTTCGAAGAAGTTGTCGTCGCGGCCGATCTGCTCGATGCGCAGCACCTCGCCCCAGATCTGCGCCAGGGCGGTCTCCAGCTCGCCCTCGGGGGCAACGTACTGCCGGCTGATGATCGATTCTGGGCCAGGCTCGGGCAGCGCCTGGCGATCGACCTTGCCACTGGGACTCAACGGCCACTGCGCCAGGGCGACGAAGGCCGACGGCACCAGGTACTCCGGCAGGCGGGCCAGCATATGGCTGCGCAGCACCTGCGGCCCAGGCGTGGCCTGGCCGGCGCGACAGGTGAAGTAGGCCACCAGACGCTCGTCGCGCATCAGCACCACCGCCTGCTCGATGCCTGGATGGTTCGCCAGCTGTGCCTCGATCTCGCCGGGCTCGACCCGCAACCCGCGCAGTTTGAGCTGGAAGTCGTTGCGACCCAGGAACTCCAGTTCGCCGTCCTCGCGGTAGCGCGCCAGGTCGCCGCTGCGGTACAGCCGATCGCCGGCCACGAACGGGCTGGCGATGAAGCGCTCGGCCTGCAAGGCCGGCAGGCCGAGGTAGCCGCGCGCCACGCCGACACCGCCGATATGCAACTGCCCCACCGCGCCTAACGGCACCGGGCGATCATGGGCATCGAGCAGGTACAGCCGCGTATTGCAGATCGCCCGACCGATCGGCGGAGCGCTGGCCGGTAACGGTTGATCGGGCTCCAGGGTCCAGGCAGTACTGTCGACGGTGGCTTCGGTGGGACCGTAGACGTTGTGCAGACGCACCCGCGGCAGGCGCTGGCGCACTGCGTTGGCCAGGGCCAGGGTCAGTTCGCCGCCGCCACAGAAAATATCGGTAAGGCTGGTGCAGCGCTCCACCCCCTCGACCTCAAGGAACTGATGCAGCAGGGCTGGTACGAACTTGACGGTGGTCACCGCACGTTGCCGGATAAGCTCGGCGAGGTAGAGCGGGTCGCGGTGGCCATCCGGCCGCGCCAGCACCAGACGCAGCCCTGCCGCCAATGGCCAGAACAACTCCCACACCGAGCCGTCGAAGCTGAACGGCGCGCGCTGCAGCAACGCATCGCCCGGCCTTGGCGGGCACAGGCCCGATCCCCAGTGCATCAGGTTGCACAAGCCTCGATGCTCCACCATCACCCCCTTGGGCGTGCCGGTGGAGCCTGAGGTGTAGAGCACATAGGCCAGGTGCCGGGCGTTCAGCCCAGGGACCTGCGGCGCCTGTTCCGAGAAGCGCCGCCAGTCTTCACGATCCAGATTGACCTGGGCAACGTCGCTCCCGGCCAGCAGGCCTGCGGTAGCGTCATGTACCAGCGCTGCCAGCGGCGCGCTGTCGGCGAGCATGTAGCGCAGGCGTTCGTCCGGGTATCCGGGATCCAGCGGCACATAGGCGCCACCCGCCTTGAGAATGCCGAGCAAGCCCACCAGCAGTGCCAGGCTGCGTTCGATGCAGATCGCCACCCGAGTATCGGGGCGCACGCCCAGTTCGATCAGGTGGTGGGCCAGGCGATTGGCCCGAGCGTCGAGCTGGCGGTAGCTGAGGCTGTCTTCGCCGGCCTGCAGCGCAATGGCATCGGGGGTACGTTGCACCTGTCGGGCGAACAACGCGGGCCAGGTCTGTCCCAGAGGGCTGCGCGGGTCCTCGGTGGTGTTGAGTTCGACCAGCAGTGCGTGCAGTTCGCTGGCAGGCACGCTGCACAGTTGCGTCAGCGGCGTGTCCAGATCTGATTCGAGCAGGCCCTCCAGGGTGGTGGACAGGTAGCCCAGCAATCGCTCGACGCCCAGGCTGCGCGGTGCCCGCAGGCTCAGCTGGAGAACCTGGCCAAGATCGTCGACCGCGAGCATCAGCGGCTGGCTGACCACCTCGCTGGCGTCCAGCAGCTCCACCCCGGGCAACCGCGCCATCCGCTGTCGCGTGCCATGGCGGAAGTTCAGCAGACTGTCGAACAACGGAGCGCCCGCAGGCAACGCGCTGCAGCGCTGGGCCAGCACCTGGGGCGCATCCTCGTGCGCCAGCAGCGCGGCCAGGCGTTCGTGGGTGTCCGCCAGGGCCTGGCCGAGCGTGCGCCCCACCAGGCTGACGCGCAGGGGCAAGGTGTTGATGAACATGCCCAGCGCCCGCTCGGCGCCTTCGCCCGCCGCCAGCCGCCCCAGCAGCACCGTGCCGAACACCACCTCGTCGCTGCCCGAGAGGCTGCCAAGTACTTGGGCCCAGGCCAGGTGGAACAGGCTGGCGAGGCTGACATCGGCGCTGCGTGCCAGTCGCCGCAGCCCTTGGGTCAAACGCGGCGGCAACGGCTGCTCCAAGGTCTGCAGCGTTTCGGGCGCAACGGGCAGCCCGGCCACGCCGAGCACCCGGGTAGGCGCCTCGAGGTCGCCGAGCATCTGCCGGAAGAACGCTTCGTGCCGCTGCTCACGGCCAGGCGCGGCATGCGCCGCGGCGAAATTGCGATAAGGCACCGGCTCCGGCAGATCGCCCCCCTGCCCGCCAAGCACGGCGCGCAACTCGGTCATCAGCAGTTCGAGGGACAGCGCATCGTTGACCAGGTGATGAAAGCGCAGCAGGCCCAGCCAGCGCCCCTGTTCCGGCGCCTCGGCGACGCTCAGGGCCATCATCGGCGCGCGACGCAGGTCCAGCGCCTGGCCCCGCGCCTTGAGCCGGGCCTCGGCATCTTCGCCGGCAGGGAGCACCTCGACCGGCAACTCGGCGTGGCGCCAGACCACTTGCTGCGGTTGCGCCTGCGCCTCCCAGGCCAGGCTGGTGCGCAGGATATCGTGGCGCTCGATCACCTGCTGCAGGGCCTGGGCGAAAGCCTGCCAGGCCTCGCGGCTGGCGAAGGCGAACAGCGCCTGTTGCTGGTAGGGATCGCGGGCGTCGCTGATGTGGTGGTACAGCAGACCTTGCTGCAGGGGCGCCAGCGGGTAGATCTCCTGCACGTTGGCGGCGCCGCCGGGCACGCCAGCGACGATGCGCTCGATGGCCGACTGCTCGAGTGTCGTCAGCGCCAGCATGTCGGGGGTGATGCGCTGGCAACCGGCAGGCACTCGGTTATCTGGCAGCGTCGGAGCGCCATTGGCGCTGGCCGACGCCGCGAGGCTGGCCAGGGTCGGCTGGCCGAACAGGACCTGCACATCGGCATGCAGGCCTTCGCGGCGCATGCGCTCGATCAGTTGCACGGCCAACAGCGAGTGCCCGCCCAGCTCGAAGAAGTGATCGTGCCGCCCGACCCGCGCGACGCCGAGCAACTCGGCCCACAGCGCCGCCAGGCGCTGCTCGGTCACACCGATGGGCGCGCTGTAGGCGCGGCGGACGCTGGCCTGCTCAGTGGGCGCCGGCAGGGCCTGGCGGTCGAGCTTGCCGTTGGCGGTCAGCGGCCAGCGCGACAGCGCCACGTAGGCGCTTGGCAGCAACGCCGCCGGCAGGCGCCCGGCCAGGTGTTCGTGCAACTCGCGTGGTTCCACCTCTGCCACGCCGATGAACCAGGCGGTCAATTGGCCATCCTGCAACAGCACCACGCACTCCTGCACGGCGCCATGACGGGCCAGGGCGGTCTCGATCTCGGCCAGCTCCACCCGCACGCCACGGATCTTCACCTGCTCGTCATTACGCCCCAGGTACTCCAAGGTGCCGTCGGCCTGCCAGCGCACCAGGTCGCCACTGCGGTACATGCGCGCGCCGGGGGCGTCGTCGAACGGGTCGTCGAGAAAACGCTCGGCGCTCATTTGCGGGCGGCCGAGATAACCCCGGGCAACGCCCCTGCCACCGATGTACAGCTCACCGGCGACCCCGGGCGGCGACAAGCGCTGGTGCTCATCGAGCACATACAGGCAAGCATTGTCGACCGGTCCGCCGATGTGCAGCGCTTGCCCGGCATGCACGGCACCGAAGCTGGCCACCACGGTGGCTTCGGTGGGGCCGTAGTTGTTGACCACGGCGTGGCGCGGATTGCGGGCCAGGCCGCGCAGGCGATCGCCGCCGATCAGCAAGGTGCGCAAGGTCGGGTGGTCCGGGCCATTGACGAAGGCGTGCTCGGCCACCGGGGTGGGCAGGAAGCTGATATCCAGCGGCTGGGCGCGCCACCAGCGCAGCAAGGCATCGATATCCTCGGGCCCCTCGCGCACCGGCGCCAGGTGCAGGGTGGCGCCGCTGCACAGCGCCGGCCAGACCTCCCAGGCCATGGCATCGAAGCCAAAGCCCGCCAGGCAGGACACCTGGTCACCCGCGCGCAGGTCGAACGCGCGGCGGTGCCAGTCGACCAGGTTGCCGAGCATGCCGTGCTCCACCATGACGCCCTTGGGTTGGCCGGTGGAGCCCGAGGTGTAGATCACATAGGCCAGGTTGGCGCTGCCGAGGCCCCGCACCTTGGGACAGACCGCGCGCGCCTGGATGCCTTGATCGAGCGTCAATCGCGGCGGCCCGTCGGCCGGTAGCCGGGACATCAGCGCGGACCGCGTCAACAGCACCTTCGGCGCGCAGTCCTGCAGCAGGTAGGCCAGGCGCGCCTCGGGATGGGCCGGGTCCAGCGGTACGTAGCCCGCGCCGGCCTTGAGAATCGCCAGCAGCCCGACCAGGGTTTCCAGGCCGCGTTCGGCACAGATCGCGACGCGGTCCTCGGGCAGCACGCCCAGGTCGATCAGGCGCTCGGCCAAGTGGTTGGCGCGCGCGTTCAGCTCCCCGTAGCTCAGGCTACGGCCTTCATGCCAGGCGGCGATGGCGTCGGGCGCGCTCGCTGCCTGCTGCGCGATGCGCCAATGAATGCAACGTTCGTCGGCCGCCGTGCGACGACCGTGAGCGAAGTCCCGCAGCTGTGCGTGTTCGGCGGCGGTCGGCAGGTCGAACTGCGCGACGCGCAGATCGGGCGATGCCAACCCCTGGTCCAGCACATGCAGCAGCCGCGCCGCCAGCGCCTTGATCTCGCCGGCGTCGAACCAGCCGAGATTGAACACCAGATGCAGCCAGGCCTCGCCAGTCTGGCGGTTGCTGCGCAGGTGCAGGGCCAAGGGGGTCGGCTCGTGGCTGTTGCACACCTTGACGCTGCGGCCCGGTACGTCGCCATAACGCAGCGCGCTGGCATCTTCTTCATAGGACAGGCTCAGTTCGAACAGCTGGCCGCGCGCTTCGCGCAGCAAGCCCAAGCCACGGTTGAGCTCGCTCAAGGCCAGGCGCTGGTGGCGAAAATCCTGTTTCAGGGCATCGCGGATCGCGCGTACCAATTCGGCGAACGGCAGCGCGTCGGCAAAGTCCATGCGCAAGGCGCTGACCTGGGCGAACAACCCCAGGGTCGCCTTGAACTGTGCGTTGGCGCGATTGCGCACCGGTATCCCGACCACCCATTCGTCCCGCTGCCAGGTACGCACGCAGCACACATGCAGGGCCGCCAGCAGCACATGGAAGGCTGACGCTTGCAGCTCGCCGGCCAGCTGTCGCATGCGCGCCAGCAACCTGGGTTCGAACGGCAGGTCCAGTGCCTGGCTCGGTGCCCGCGCATCGGTATCGGCACGCGCCTTCGCCAGCACCAGGGGCGCCGGCACGGTCTGGTACCTGGCCAACCAATAGGCGCGATCGCGGGCCTGGCGAGGTGAAGCCTGGTAGGCGCTGTCGTCGCCGATGAACGCCCGGTAGGACGGTGCCGACGCGGGCAGAGGCAATCCGCTGGCGAGCAGCCCGTAGTAGCGACCCAAGGTGTCGAACAGCTGGTCGAAGCCCCAGCCATCGATGATCAGGTGGTGTGCCTGGCCGGCGAGCCAGTGGCACCCGGGCCGCAGGCGAACCAGGAAAAAGCGTGCCAGCGGCCCACCCTGCAACGCGAAGCACTGCTGCATGCGCTCTCGCATCAACCTTGTCGCGCTCGCTTCGGGCTCGATCCGATCACTCAGATCAATGACCGGCAGGGCCAGGGTCAAACCGGCGTCGAAGCGCTGCAACGGCAGGCCGTCGTCACCGATCTGCAGCACTGTGCGCAAGCTGTCGTGCAACGCCACCAGATGGTTCAACGCCTGCTCCAGCACGCCGACGTCGATGGCGCCGTCAAGCTCGATATAGCCGCCGATGTTGTACAGCGGCGACTGGCCATGGCTGATCTGGTCCAGCCAGATGTCCCGCTGGGCGGAAGTCAGGGGGAAAGTGTCGGTGACAGCCATGGGCGTGGACATCCTTGCGATTGATCGTCCGCGGATTCAAGCACTGCCCCTTGCCGACTGTATGGCCCCCGAAACCCGGACACACCCGGGCACCGCGGATCAGCGGTCCAGGTCGCTGATTCTTGTGTAGGAGATTAGCCATGGCGCAAGCCGCCCAGCGACTTACGTCGGGCGCCTGGCACGGAAAAAATCCGACATCTCACGGCTTGATGGCGCCAATTTGTCGACTTCTTGCTGGTTGCAGGCTTTCTTGCCGCGCGCCAGGCCCCTGGCGCGCCCAGCCAACCGTGGCATTTTCTGTCCCGGGATTCCATTACAGACGCCGCCCTTCCCTGGCGGCTTGAATACCGCCATCCCCGACCTCGAAGGAGAGGACTCGACCACGAGACCGTCCACCGCAAGCCGCGAATCAAGGAAGAAGACCTCTATGAAGCTGACCGACAGCCTGGCGCAACACCACGCCCCGCACCTGTACCTGCAACTGGGCGAACTGATAGCCAGCAGTGGCGACGATGATTTTGCCGGACAGATGTTCAAACTGGTCGATGCCCTGGTGCCGATCCATCAGCTGACCCTCAGCGAGTGGACGCTCGACAGCCGCCAGGCCCGTGTCGAGCGCATCGTGCCACTGGGCTTTGCCGGGACCGGCGAGCCATCCGCACCGCGTGACGATCCGCCCGACACATTGCTGCAGAGCATCCTGCAGATGGACGATCCGGTGCTGGTCCAGACACGTCGGCCACTGGGCCGGCGCTATCAGGCGCAGAGCGCCTACCAGTGCAGCCTGGTGTCATGCAGCGGCGAGCGCCGCTGGCTGATCGGCTGCCATCGCCTGCTCCAGCAGCGCGCCTTCACCCTGGCCGAGCTGTCCCTGCTCAAGAGCCTGTCCGACACCCTGCTGCCGCTGGTCGAGCACCACGCCCTGCGGCAGCCGGTCCGACAGCGCGCGTTCTGCGCACAGCTCATGCCGGTGCTGTCGCCGGGGTCGCTGCGCGCGGCCTTCGGTGAGCGTCTGGCCCAGGGCGCCATCAGCCTGTCGGCGCGCGAACAGGAGGTGTGCCTGGGCTTGCTGACCGGCGGCACCGTGCCGCAGATGGCGCAACGGCTCAACGTCAAGAACAGCTCGGTGGAGACCTACCTCAAGCGCGCCACGGCCAAGCTCGGCGTAAGTGGCCGCCATGGGTTGGCGCGCTGGATGGCCGGTGCCTGAATTTTCAAGGAAGAGCCCATGCGTGGATTGCCCCTTGCCCTGCTGGCCGCGGCCATCGCTGGCTGCAGCCTGATCCCCGACTACCAGCGCCCGCACGCCCCTGTCGCCGGCCAGTACCCCAGTGGCCCGGCCTATTCCGACGCCAGCTCCGGCACAATCGCGGGACAATCGCAGGCGGTGTTCCAGGACCCGGCGCTGCGCCAGCTGATCGACATGGCGCTGGCCAACAACCGCGACCTGCGCGTGGCCTTGCTGAATGTCGAGGCCAGTCGCGCCCAGTACCGTATCCAACGCGCCGAGCTGCTGCCCGCCGTCACCGCCAACGCCAATGGCCAGCGCCAGTACCTGCCGCGCAGCATGACGGGCGGTCGCGACGGCATGATCAGGTCCAGCTACGCGGCGAACCTTGGCATCAGTGCCTACGAGCTGGACCTGTTCGGCCGGGTACGCAGCGCCAGCGCGCAGGCCCTGGAAAGCTACCTGGCCAGTGAGGAGGCGCGCCGTGGCGCGCAGCTCAGCCTGGTGGCCAGCGTCGCCAGCGTGTACCTGACCTGGCGGGCCGACCAGGAGCTGCTGGAGCTGTCCCGGCGTACCCTGGCCGCCGACGAGCAGAGCCTGCGCCTGACCACCCGCCAACGCCGCACCGGTACTTTGTCGGCGCTCGACCAGATCCAGGCCCAGACCCGGGTCGACAGCACCCGCGCCGCCGTGGCGCGCTATCGCCGGCTGGCGGCCCAGGACCTGAACCAGTTGACGCTGCTGGTCGGCGGCCCGGTGGCCGACACCCTGCCCGCCCTGCCGCTGGCCAGCGAGCTGATCGCCCAGATGCCGGCTGGATTGCCGTCGCAACTGCTGCAGCGCCGCCCGGACATCCGCGAGGCCGAACATCGACTGCTGGCCGCCAACGCCAACATAGGCGCGGCCCGCGCCGCGTTCTTCCCCAGCATCAGCCTGACCGCCAATGCCGGCAGCTCCAGCCTGGAGCTGTCGAACCTGTTCAAGGGTGGCTCGGGAAGCTGGCTGTTCCAGCCGCAGATCAGCCTGCCACTGTTCAATGCCGGCAATCTCAGGGCCAGCCTGGACTATGCCCGCCTGCAGAAGGACATTCAGGTGGCCCAGTACGAAAAGGCCATCCAGACAGCCTTCCAGGAGGTGTCCGATGGCCTCGCGGCGCGCGCCACCTACCAGCGTCAACTGCAGGCCCAGCGTGACCTGGTGGCGGCCAGCCAGCGCTACTACGACCTGGCGCAGAACCGCTACCGCACAGGCGTCGACAGCAGCCTGACCTTCCTCGATGCCCAGCGCGAGCTGTTCAGTGCCCAGCAAGGCCTGATCGGCGACCGCCTGGCGCAACTGGTTGCCGAGGTGAACCTCTATACCGCGTTGGGCGGCGGCTGGTCATCAGCCGCCGAAGCATCCCGCCAATCCGTCAGCAGCCTGTTGCCGACAGCTGTCTCGGCGGTAAAGTGAGCGGACCGTCCGGGCTGCGCCAACCACGCAAAAATGCAGCATCGCCCTGCAGATTTGCCAATTGTGCAAGGCAAATTCGCATGACAGGATCCAGCGATCCGCCCGCGCATCCCAGACTTCATCTGGAAAATCAATAACAAGGCAGGGAGACCGCGATGACCGCGCACGCTCAACCCTCGGCAACGGATCAGGTACTGGCCGAGGTCCGCAACCACATTGGCCACCTCACCCTCAATCGCCCCGCCGGGCTCAACGCCCTTACCCTCGACATGGTGCGCAGCCTGCAGAAACACCTGCACCGCTGGGCCCAGGACCCGCAGGTACATGCCGTGATGCTGCGTGGCGAGGGCCCCAAGGGCTTCTGCGCCGGTGGCGACATCCGCTCGCTGCACGACAGTTTCAAGGCCGGCGACACGCTGCACCACAGCTTCTTCGAAGAGGAATACGCCCTGGACCTGTGCATCCACCGCTACCGCAAGCCGGTGCTGGTGCTGATGGACGGCTTCACCCTCGGCGGCGGCATGGGCCTGGCCCAGGGCTGTGACCTGCGCATCGTCACCGAGCGCAGCCGCCTGGGCATGCCCGAGGTGGGCATCGGTTACTTCCCGGATGTCGGCGGCAGCTACTTCCTGCCCCGCGTGCCCGGCGAGCTGGGCATCTATCTGGGTGTGAGCGGCAGCCAGATCAAGGCCGCCGACGCACTGTACTGCGGGCTGGCCGACTGGTACCTGGACAGCGCCAGGCTGGCCGCGCTGGACGATGGGCTCGATCAGCTGGCGTTCGGCGAACACCCGCTCAAGGACTTGCAAGGCCTGCTCGCCCGACTCGGCACCCAGACCCTGGCCGACGCGCCGCTGGCGCGGTTGCGCCCAGCCATTGACCACTTCTTCGCCCTGCCCGACCTGCCGAGCATCATCGAGCAGCTGCGTGCCGTGAGCATCGGCGATACCCGGCAATGGGCGCTGGACACCGCCGACCTGCTGGAGACTCGCTCGCCCCTGGCCATGGCCGTCACCCTCGAACTGCTGCGCCGGGGCCGCCACCTGGCCCTGGAGGACTGCTTCGCCATGGAGCTGCACATCGATCGCCAGTGGTTCGAACATGGCGACATCATCGAAGGCGTGCGCGCGCTGATCGTCGACAAGGACAAGCAACCCCGCTGGAACCCGCCGACCCTCGCGGGCCTGACTCGCCAGCGGGTCGACCAATTCTTCGAAGGCCTGTGAGCCCGGGAGTACACAGATGCAAGACCTGGAATTGAGCGAAGAGCAGATCATGATCCGCGACATGGCCCGGGACTTCGCCCGCGGCGAGATCGCGCCCCATGCCCAGGCCTGGGAAAAGGCCGGCTGGATCGACGACGAGGTGGTGCGCAAGATGGGCGAGCTGGGCCTGCTCGGCATGGTCGCCCCGGAACAGTTCGGCGGCAGCTACACCGACTACGTCGCCTATGCCCTGGCGGTCGAGGAGATCTCCGCGGCCGATGGCGCCACCGGCGCGATGATGAGCATTCACAACTCGGTCGGCTGCGGCCCACTGCTGGCCTACGGCACGCCGGAGCAGCAGCAGGCCTGGCTGCCGAAGCTGGCCAGTGGCGAAGTGATCGGCTGCTTCTGCCTGACCGAACCCCAGGCCGGGTCCGAAGCCCACAACCTGCGAACCCGCGCCGAGCTGGTCGACGGCCACTGGGTGATCAACGGCGCCAAGCAGTTCGTCAGCAACGCCCGTCGGGCCAAGCTGGCGATCGTCTTCGCCGTGACCGACCCACAGCTGGGCAAGAAAGGCCTGTCGGCGTTCCTGGTGCCCACCGACAACCCCGGCTTCAAGGTCGACCGTAGCGAGCACAAGATGGGCATCCGCGCCTCAGACACCTGCGCCGTGACCCTCGATGACTGCCGTATCCCCGCCGCCAACCTGCTTGGCGAACAAGGCAAGGGGCTGGCCATTGCCCTGTCCAACCTCGAAGGCGGGCGCATCGGCATCGCCGCCCAGGCCCTGGGCATCGCCCGGGCGGCGTTCGAGGCCGCGCTGCTGTATTCGCGCGAGCGCATCCAGTTCGGCAAGCCGATCAACGAACACCAGAGCATCGCCAACCTGCTGGCTGACATGCAGGTACGGATCAACGCCGCGCGCCTGCTGATCCTGCACGCCGCGCGTCTGCGCACGGCCGGCAAGCCGTGCCTGTCCGAAGCCTCGCAGGCCAAGCTGTTCGCCTCGGAGATGGCTGAGCGGGTGTGCTCGATGGCCATTCAGGTGCATGGCGGCTACGGCTACCTGGAGGACTATCCGGTGGAGAAGTACTACCGCGACGCGCGGATCACCCAGATCTACGAGGGCTCCAGCGAGATCCAGCGCATGCTGATCGCCCGCGAGCTCAAGCACTACCCGCTCTGAGGCACATGCATTTCAAGGTCTTTGCGGCGCGGGATGTTGATCGAGCAAGGGCCTTGAGGTGTTCGCCGTTAGAGTTGCAGCGCCTATGAGATCGAGCGCCGCCCGCGCGGCGCATCGC
>NZ_JAOCDM010000135.1 GCF_029840925.1 Pseudomonas sp. GD03858 | reverse complement strand
GACCAGGGCATGGTAGCGGGTGCGGTGAAAGCCGCTGTCGCCCTGGCTGAAGCGGCTGACCAGGCCGTGGACATGGCGCAGCGGGTGCTGGCCGCGCCAGAGGGTGAAAAGCACGGGCTGGTCGAGCAGTTGGCCGAAATCGATGTCGTCCTGGTGGCTGACGAGTTCCAGGTGCAACTGGAAGGGCGTGCTCAGCGCTTCTTCGAGCTTGAACGACACCACTTCGAATTCGGCGCGGCCCACCAGGGGCTGGAAACTGAAGCGCAGGTCCGACTGTCTGGGCATGAACAATATTCTTGGTTGCATGATGGGACAGGTCAGGCGTAGGCACGAACTCCGCATCCGGATGATCCATACCTACGACACAGACAAGAGCAGCCAGACTACGCAGATTGTATTTTTACTTAAACGAACAAGGTGGTGATCATCTGCCCGCAAACACCAGAGCTTTCTTACATCGCAGTTTCAGACTCAAGAAAATCTCCTTGAGATGGCCCCGAGATCACCAGCGTACGTCCCGCTGCTCCCTCAGCGCCTCGGCCCCTAGCCACTGCACTCCACGCAACACCGGCGTCAGCGCGGCTTCAGGCTGTACCTCGACCGTCACCGTCGCCCGACGCCCAAGCAGGTCGGCGTCCAGCACCAGCAGGTGCTGATCCGGCAACTCCAGCTTCCCGGACAGCCGCCAGCCTTCCTGGCAATGCATTTCGAGCGTCCCTCGCCCCAGCCCCAGCGACCAGGGTTCGACCAGTGCCAGGTCGTTCACCGTGATCCGCCCCTGTGCTTGCCGACACTGACGCCCAGCCACCTTCAGCTGCATCCTCCCTTGCCACTGGCCACCCAGGCGCAGCGACTGCGCCACAGTGGGCCATGCCCCCAGGGCCTCGATCTCGGCTTGCCAGTGCCAGGGCCAACCGCCCACGCGCACCTGCCAGCCCTGCCCCTGAAACCCCAGCCAGACCTGTGCCTGCATGCGCCACGGGTTCAGGTCCCAGCGCAACGGGCCGACCACGCCCAGGCGTGCCGCCTGCCCCTGCCACAGGCTGCCCGTGACGCCCTGCAACGGCAGGCCCAGCCAGCGGGCCGGCCACTGGGCCAGCAAGGTCAGACAGAACACCAGGCTCAGCCAGGCACCGGCCCGGCGACTCATGGCAAGACCTGCACATCGAAGCGCAATCCATCCCCTTCGCGCACCAGCCCCCATTGCAGCGGTTGCGCGCCGTCCTCGCGCAATGCCTGCAACCACCCCTGCAGGGCCTGAGGCTCGATCACCTTGCCGCGTACCTGCCAGCTCGCGCCGTCGGGCTGTACCTCGACGATATCGATGTGGCGGGCCTGGGCCGACTGACGCAAGCGCTCCAGGCTCAGCGGCGGCCCCTCGCGCAGCCCCGCCACCGACTCGGCCAAGCCACGCCATTGCGCCCACTCACGCCAGAGGCCCAAGCCTTCGCGCAATGCCAGAAACGCCAATAGCACGCCCACCAGCCCCCAGGCCAGCCACAGCCGATGACGCCGGCTCACGATGTCGCCCCCAGGTCGAAGACCACGCGATGCGCACCCTCCTCCACCTGCACCGGCGTGCCCAGGGCCGTGGCCATTGCCGACCAGGGCGGCGTGTCCCCTTCGCCCTCGAGCTCAAGGTGCCAACGCTGGCCATCGAAGCGCACCGCCCGCAGCTGCCAGCCGGGATGGCTGCTCAGCCACTCATGCACCTGTACCTGCAACGCTTCGAGTCGACGCAGGCGTACCTCACGCTCACTCTGCTCGTCACGCAGACGCTTGAGAGCCTGGGCGGCCTGACGCGGGGTGGCCGGCGCAGCGGTCACCGCCAAGACCTGCTCGCGGTACAGCTTGGCCTGACGCCATTGCTGCGCGCCCCACATCGCCCCCCAGATCACGGCCAGCACCAGGCAGGCGGTAGCGAGCCGCCACTGCGACACGGCCAGTTGCGGGCGCGGTCGGGCACGGCGGTTTTCGAACAAGGCAGGCACACGGTCAAGATCGGCCAGCGCCGATGGCCAGGTCCCCTCCAGGGTTTCTGGCGCGCTCTCCTGCCAATCCAACGGCGGCTCGATGTCCAACATTCGAGGCCAGGCCAACCAATGTGCCCGGCCATCACTGCCGATGCCTGTTCGCAGAGTCGTCTCGCCACGATGCCAGACATTGTCTCGCTCAGGCAGCAGCTGGAATTCCACCCAGCAGCGCTCCACCTGCAAGGCCCACGCATCGCATTGGGCACGCCAATCGTCCAGCCAGCGTCGCGCCAGCACCGCCAGACGCAACTGACCGGGCGCACGCCCGACACAGGCGCAGTAGACCTCATCCACCGCCTGGGCCAGCCTGTCTTCGAGCAGCAAAGGCCACTCCTCGCGCTTGAGCCCGGGCGGCGCGGGCACCTGGAAGTGACTGCAGTGCTCGGCAGGCACGATCAGGGCGACGCGTGCGCCCAGCCCGGCAGGTGGTTGGCCCTGTCCAGCCTGTACCGCCTGGCCGCGCTCGACCAGCAACCAGTCCCAAGTCACACCCGGGCGCAGCAGCAGCCAGGGTTGCGGCGACGCCCGGCGACGCCATTCAAGCTTCATGAACGCCCCCAGGGCAGAACGAAGGTACAGACATAGGGTGCTCCATCACGCACAAGCTCCACGCGCACACCACGCCCAGGGTGCGCCGATTGATCGGAAGGCCAGGCCAGCCAGCGACCGGACTGGTGGTAGAGGATGCTCAGGGCACTGACCCGCTCCAACCGCTCGCGCACCAGCCACTGGGGCATCGCGGCGGCATACAGGTCAGCCGAGGTCTCCAGCAGCAGCCGTTGCTCGCGGGGCTCGAAACGCAGGCGCTGGCGCTGCAGGCGCGAGCCACCTTCGGCCTGCGGCCAGGCGGCGGCGGCGACCCACAACAGTTGCTGGCGATCGGGTTGCCAGTCGAGCCAGCGCGGCGCCAGCGGCAGGCGCTGTTCATACAGGCGGCGCAGCACCGGGCTGTCGAAACGCCGCTCCAGGGCCAGGCAGAAATCCAGCACGCCAGTTTCGCGTACCTGCTCGTCAAGCCGCTCGCGCACCTTCAGCCAACCGTTGACCAGCGCCGACAACAACACCCCGAGCAAGGCAGTGAGGGCCAGGGCCACCAGCAGTTCGATCAGGGTCATGCCCGCCTGGCGCCGCTTCATGGCCGCTCCAGGAACACGGTGTACTGCCCCAGCGGCAGGCGCTGGTCGCGGTCGGCATGCAGCAGCAGTTCGCCACGGCGCAGGTCGCGCACGCCGGTACGGCGCAGTTGCAGCTGCCAATGGCAGGCCTGCCCGCCCTCGACCAGCACACCGCTGTCCTGGTTGGTCGCCGGCCAGTACTGCTCGACCGCAAAACGCGCCTGCAGCTCGCGGGCGCACAGCAGGCCCAGGCGATGCTGCTGCACGGTGTCCTGCACGGCCAGGCGCTGGCGCAGGACCTGGCTGGTGATCACCGCCAGGACTGCGGCGATGCCCAAGGCCACGCTTACCTCCAGCAAGGTGAACCCGCGTTGCTCGCGTTTCATGGCATCACACTCACCCGCAACTGGCCGCTGCGATCCCAGTCCCAACGCCGGCCGCCCTCGGCCCAGCGCCAGCGCACAGTGCCCGGGCGGGCCCAGCCATCGGGGGTGAACAGCAGCGCGGGAGCCTGGCTGGCTGGCCAGTCCGGGCGCAGGCCCTTGGGCCAATCGCCCAAGGCCACGGATTCCACCTGCCATTGATCACCTTGGCGGCGCACGAACTCAGGCCGCTGACCGTTCCAACGCATCCCTCGCAGTTGCCCGGCATGGCGCGCCAGGTCGGCCTGGGCCACGGTCGCGGCGGCCAGGCGGTCGAGGGCCTGGTCGACGCTGCTCCTGCCGCTGTCGAGCCAGGCCACGGCCAGGCTGGTCATCAGCGCGGCGATGGCCAGTACCACCAGCAGTTCGAGCAGGCTGAAGCCGCGTTGTTGGATCGCGACAGCGTGGGAGCGGGCTTGCCCCGCGATGGCGGTGGCATGGCCAACATTGCCATCGCGGGGCAAGCCCGCTCCCACGCAGTTGCACTCACTTCGGGCAGGCATTTCAGAGCGCCCAGTTGCCCAGGTCGGCATCGAGCCCTTCGCCGCCCGGTACGCCGTCGGCGCCCAGCGAATAGACATCGACCCGGCCATGCTCGCCGGGCATGCGGTACTGGTACGGCGTGCCCCACGGATCTTCCGGCAGGCGACGGATATAGCCATCGCTGCGCCAACTGCGCGGCAGCGGTTCCTGGGTCGGTTTCTTCGCCAGCGCCGCCAGGCCCTGTTCATTGCTGGGGAAGCGCAGGTTGTCCAGGCGGTACATGTCCAGCGCCTGCTCCAGGGTCGCAAGGTCGGCCATGACCTTCTGCTTCATGGCCTTGTCCTGGTTGCCCAGCACGCTGGGCGCGACCACGGCGATCAGCAGGCCGATGATGAAGATCACCACCATGATTTCCATCAGCGTGAAACCACGTTGGCGGGTGCGTCGTCGTTGCATGAGAGGTCTCCTTGTCACAGTTGCAATCCCTGGTTGAGCTGCATGATCGGCAGCAGCACCGCCAGCACGATGAACAGCACCACCGCGCCCATGACCAGGATCATCAGCGGTTCGAACAGCGCCATGGCGGTGTCCACCTGACGGGCGAAACCACGCTCCTGGTCATCGGCCACGCGCTCGAGCATGTCGGCCAGGGTGCCGCTGGCCTCGCCGCTGCCGACCATGTTCACCAGCAGCGGCGGAAACTGGCCGGCGCCGTCCAGCGCCCGGTGCAGGCTGGTGCCGCCCTGCACCTGCTGGCGTACCTGCGCCATGGCGGCGTGGATACGCAGGTTGCCGACCGTCTCGGTGGCCACCTGCAAGGCTTCGAGCAAGGCCACGCCACTGCCGCAGAGAATCGCCAGGCTGCGCGCCAGGCGCGCGCTCTCCAGCACCTGCAACACCGCGCCGACACGCGGCAGGCGCAGTAGCAGGTCGTCGCGGCGCAGGCGCCAGTGCGGCTTGCGCAGCAGCCAGCCGCCGGCCACGGCCAGCCCGATCGCCAGCGCCAGCAGGTACGGCCCGGCATGCACCAGCCCCTGGCTGATGCCGATCAGCAGTGAGGTAATGAACGGCAGGCTCTGCCCGGAATGGGCGAACTGCTCGGTGAGCTTGGGCACCACGAAGGTCATCAGGCCGACCACCACCGCCAGCGACACGCCCATCAGCACCACCGGGTAGATCAGCGCTGTGCGTGCCTTGTGGCGCTGACGCTGGACCTGCTCCAGGTGATCGGCGAGGCGCGCCAGCACCTGGCCTAGGCGCCCGGAGCGCTCGCCGGCCTCGACCAGCGCACAGTACAGCCCGGTGAACGGCGCGCCTTGGCGTGCCAGGCTACGGGCCAGCCCCAGGCCTTCTGCGAGGGAACCACGCAGGGTCACCAGCACCGCATGCAGGGCCGGCTGGCGCAGTTGCCGCTCCAGGGTGGCCAGAGCGTCGACCAGTGGAATGCCGGCGCCGATCAAGGTCGCCAGCTGGCGGGTCAGCTCGCACAGCTGGGCGCGGGTCAGGCGCTGGCGACGGGGCTGCGCGCTGTCGTGGCGCTGCAACTGCCGGGCGAACAGGCCCTGCTCGCGCAGCAACTGGCGCGCATGCCGCTCGCTGTCGGCCTGCACGCTGGCCTTGTGCGCCTTGCCGTTCATGTCCAAGGCCTGATAGCGATAGGTCGGCATACTCAGCCCTGCACCACGCGCAGCACTTCGGCCAGGCTGGTCTCGCCACGGGCCAGGCAATTGCTGGCCATGGCCACCAGGCTCTGCCGACGGCCATCCAGGTAGGCCTGCATGGCCAGCTCGCTCTCGCCGTCGTAGAGCAAGGCGACCAGCCCGGCATCCAGCTCGATGAATTCGTACAGCCCCAGCCGACCGACATAACCACTGCCCTGGCAATGCTCGCAGCCAACCGGGTGATAACTCTCGCGCAGGCTACCCAGTTCCGGCCACAGCTCCCGCTCGGCGCTTTGCAGTGGCTGGGCCACCGCGCAGGCACACAGGCGCCGCACCAGGCGCTGGGCCAGCACGCCGCGCAGGCACGAGGCGATCAGAAACGGCTCGATGCCCATGTCGCGCAGGCGGGTCACCGCGCCGACGGCGCTGTTGGTGTGCAGGGTCGACAGCACCAGGTGCCCGGTGAGGCTAGCCTGCACGGCGATCTGCGCGGTTTCCTGGTCGCGGATCTCGCCGAGCATGATCACGTCCGGGTCCTGGCGCAGGATTGCACGCAGGCCACTGGCGAAGGTCAGCCCGGCGCGGGGGTTGATGGCGGTCTGGCCGATGCCGGCGATGGCGTACTCGACCGGATCCTCGACGGTGAGAATGTTGCGGCTGCCGTCGTTCAGGCTGTTGAGGCTGGCGTACAGCGTGGTGGTCTTGCCCGAACCGGTGGGGCCGGTGGACAGCACGATGCCGTTGGGCCGCGCCAGGCAACCGCGCAGGCCGCGCAGCACGGCGGCGGGCATGCCCAGGTTGTCCAGCGCCAGCAGGCTGGCCTGCTTGTCGAGCACGCGCATCACCACCCGCTCGCCATGGATGCCGGGCAGGGTCGAGACCCGCACATCCACCTCGCGCCCAGCGGCGCGCAGGGTGATGCGGCCGTCCTGGGGCTGGCGCTTCTCGGCGATATCGAGCCGGGCCATGACCTTGATCCGCGACACCAGCATCGCCGACAGCGCCCGCGGCGGGCGCAGTACCTCGCGCAGGTGGCCGTCGACGCGCAGGCGCACCACCAGGCTCTGCTCGAAGGTCTCGATATGGATATCCGAGGCGCGCAGGCGCAAGGCCTGGCCGAACAGGCCATTGATCAGGCGGATCACCGGGGCTTCATCGTCGCTTTCCAGCAGGTCCTCGATGCGCGGCATCTCGCTCATCAGGCTGTCCAGGTCGACCTGCTCGCCAATGCCTTCGATCAAGGCCTCGGTCGCCGCCTCGCCGGCCTGGTAGAGCTGGCCGAGGCGCTCGTCGAACTGCGCGCCGTCGAGGCGCTCCAGGCTGGCCGGCAGGCCATGCACGCGCAACAGCTCCTGTAACTGGTCGCTGTCGGCGTCGCCGCGCAGCCACAGCTGCCAGCCACCCTCGATCGGCGCCATGGCCACGCCGCTCTGGCGCGCCAGGCGATAGGGCAGCATCACCAGTCACCGCCTTCGAGGCGCGCGCGGCTGGAGGGGAACACCTGCAGCAACGGCAGGCCCTCGGCCAGCGCCGGTGGCTTGAGCGGGGTGTTTTGCTGAAGGCTCTGGTACTTCTGCTGGCTCAGGTCGGCCAGGCTCTCGCCGTCACGCAGGATGCGCGGGCGGATGAACACCATCAGGTTCTGCTTGGTGTTCTTGCTGGCGTCGGAGCGGAACAGCCGGCCCAGGTAGGGAATGTCGCCGAGCAGCGGCACGCGCTGGTTGTTGGTGGCAAGCTCGTCGCTGATCAGCCCGCCGAGGATCACCAGGCCGTTGTCCTCGACCATCACCTTGGTCTTGATCTCGCGCTTGTTGGTGATCACGTCGCTGGCGGCGCTGGAATCGGCGATCGACGACACCTCCTGGACGATGTCCAGGCGCACGCTGTTGTCGATATTGACCTGCGGCTTGATGCGCAGCTTCACCCCCACCTCCTTGCGTTCGATGGTCTGGTAGGGGTTGGCGTTGTTCTGGGTGACAGAGCCGGTGACGAACGGCACCTCCTGGCCGACCAGGATCGACGCCTCGGCGTTGTCCAGGGTCAGCAAGGTCGGCGTGGACAGCAGGTTGAAGCCACTCTTGCCCTTGAGCGCATTGATCAGCATGGCGAAGTTGAAACCGCCACCGATATGGCCGATGCCGGCGGTGGCGCCGGTGGTGGCCGACAGCAGCTTGCCGAGCTTTTCGTTGTCGCCGCTGCTGGCGGCCCCGGCGATGCTGGCGATGTTCACTCCATTGCCGCCGAAGTTGACGATGCCGGCGCCGAACTTCTCGTCGGCGAACAGCCACTGCACGCCCAGCTCCTGGGCGCTGCTGTCGGACACCTCGGCGATGATCGCCTCGACCACCACCTGCGCCCGGCGGATGTCCAACTGCTCGACGATGCTGCGAAAGGCCGCCAGCTCGCTGTCCGGGCCGACCATCACCACGGCGTTGGTGCCCTCCTCGTACTCCAGGCGAATCCCCGAGTCGCTGGCCGCCGGCACCGGCGCCGCGTCCTTGCCCTCGCCTTCGGCGGCCGGCACAGCGCCGGCCTGGCTCAGGCCGCGCAGTACCTTGACCACTTCGGCGGCGTTGGCGTGGCGCAGGTACATGACCTGGGTATTGCTGCTGCGCAGGTTGTCGCCGGGCCGGTCGAGCTGGGCCAGCAAGGCCCGCACCCGCTCGCGGCTGTCGGCGCTGCCGCGCACCAGCAAGGCGTTGCTGCGCGGGTCGGCGACCACCTGGGCGGCATCGCTGCCCTGCTCGCGGGCCAGCAGGCGGGTCACCAGGCCCGCGGTGTCGGCGGCGCTGGCGTGCTTGAGCGGGATGACCTGCAACGGCTCGTCGCTGACCTGGTCGAGCTGGCGCAGCAGGCTGTCGATACGCTCCAGGTTGCTGCGCCAGTCAGTGACCACCAGCAGGTTGGCGGCCGGGTACGGGGTGATCACACCGACCCGCGGGTCGATCAGTGGCTTGAGGATGCCGAGCATCTGCTCGCTGGCGGCGTTGCGCACATTGAACACGCGGGTGGCCACGCCATCGCTGCCCTCGGACTTCTTGCCGGCGCTTTCCACCGGCACCGGCTCCAGGCGCGCGGCCTGGTCGGGAACGATCTTCACGCTGCCGTTGGGCAGGTCCACGGCGGCGAAGCCCTGGGCCCGTAGCTGGGCCAGGAAGATATCGTAGATGGCGTCGGCGTCATGCCGATCGACCGTGCGCACGGTGACCTTGCCCTGCACCCGCGGGTCGACGATGAAGGTGGTGCCGGTAATGCGCGACACGCTGTCGATGAACTCACCCAGCTCGGTGTCGACGAAATTGACCTCGTACAGCGGCGTGCCATCGTCGGCGAACACTTCCGGCTCTTCGGCCCGAGCCAGGGACATGCCAAGCACTAGCAGCCCGGCCAGACAGTACCTTGCGATCATCATTTATCCTTGGCGCTTGAAGCCGGTCACGGCGGGGCGTGGTGGCCAGGGCAGGCGCTCGCGCCGCCCGTTGTTGTCGAAGATCAGGCCATCGGCGTCGATGTCCTGCAGCACGATGCCCGGAGCCAGGCGCTGGCCACGGCCGAGGGTGCGCACCTGCTGGCCGTGGCGCAGCACCACCACGCTGGCCGACAGCGGTTGGGCCTTGAGCCCGCCCAGGTAGGCCAGGGGCAGGCGGGTGATGGGGATACTTCCGTCATCGACGGGGGCTTGCCAGTGCTCCACCAGCAGGCCCGGCAGCGCGACGCCCGTCTGAACGGGCGCAGTGGCCGGCAGCGGCTGGCGGCTGAGCAGCAGCACGCATTGCGCCGCCAGCCAACCGGCCAGGGTCAGCAAGGCGAAGGTGACCAGGCGCGAAATCACGCCGCCACCTGGTGCGGGTGCCAGCCCGGGTGGCCCTGGACGTAGCGCACCGCCGGCAATTGCAGGGTTGCCAACGCCCAGCCCGGCGTCTGCCGGGTCAGCCAGGCCTCCAGGGTCTGCCACAGCGGTACACCGGCCTGGGCATCGAAGTGCAGGCCAAAGGTGCGGCACAGACCCTCCACCGGCTGCAGGCCGATGATGCGCTTGCCGTTGGGGCTGTAGCTCACCTGCCAGTCCTGGCTTTGCCAGCGCGGCAGGTCCTGGCTGTTGTCCAGCAGCAGCGGGTCGCCGAACAGTTGCTCGGCGGCGTTCTCCAGCACTTGTTCGACCTGACGCGCCGGGGCTTCGACCACCGGCGCGGGGTAGCCGCCGGTGAGGCTGATGAGGTGCTCACGGGTGATCGACTCGCCTGCTCGCAAGGGGTAGTCGTAACGCAGGCCGGGCAGCAGCACCGGCATGCTCGAATCGTCGGCCAGGGCCTGGTGCAGCACGCGGTCCCAGCTGCCGCCACGGGTATCGCGGCGCCACAGCGCCTCGGGGGCGCGGGCCAGGGGCTGGTCGAGCCAGGCGGCGTGGCCGCTGCGCTGGCGTTGCAGCTCGCCGCGCAGCTGGCTGGCGCGGGCCTGGGCCTGCGGACCGAGGCTGTGCTCGAAGGCCGGAAAAAAACGCGCCTCGAACTGCCACTGGCCAGCGACCTGGCGGCAACGCAGGCGAAACGCGCCACTGGCCCGGCAGCCGGCGAACAGCACCGGCACCCGCCGGCCACTGGCCTGGCTCGCCAGAACCGGCACGGGCCACAGGTCCTGGCCACGGGCGCACAGCAGCACATCCACTTCCGGCACCCGCTCGGCCAGCCACAGCCCGGGGCCGGTACCGACATCCGCCAGCGCCACCACCAGATCGGCCTCGCGCCGGGCCTGCTGGAAGCTCGGTTGAAGGGACTGGTACCACTGTTTCAGGGAGGCTTTCTGGTCCTGGGCGTAAGGGTCGGTGACCCCCACCACCGCAATGCGCACGCCTGCACGCTGGAACACCTTGACGCCTTCAACGCCCAGCGCCTTGGCCTGGGTGTCGGCAAGTCCGGCGCCGAGGGTAATAGAAGAAGACTGGCGATAGAGCCCGGCGCTGCGCTGCGGCCACAGCACCCGCTCATCGCTGCTGACCCGCGCCTCGCTGCCCAGCAGCTGGCTGCCCTGCACGCCGCTTTCGCCCTGGGTGAGGTAGGCCAGGCCACTGCCGTTCCAGCACTGGCCGTTCTCCAGGGTTAGGCACTGCTCACTGCCGGCCTCGACGCGCAACTGTTCGAGTAGCGCAGCCAGCACCGCGTAACCACCGGTACGGGCCTGACCGGAGAAGCCCGCGTCGAGCAACGGCGCCAGCTCCGGCTGCCCGGCGCTGGCATTGGGCCCGCTCATCCACGGCGCGCGGCCCAGGTGGCTGACCGGCCCCAGGCGCGTGGCCGGCACCACGGCCTGGCCCGGCTGGCGGGCATCGAGGGTGTCGGCCACATACAGCAGGTCCAGCGCCCGGTCGCTGCCGCCACGCGGCCCCGGCAGCGCGGAACAGGCGCCGAGCAGCGGCGCCAGCGCACCGACGCCCATCCACCCGATCACCTCGCGCCTGCCCACACTGCTTGCCATCGACTCCGCCATCCCTGTTCACGTTGGGACCCGGATATTGCGGCGTTGGCGTGACAGTTTGATGGCAGAAATCCGCTGTTAATTCCAAAACAGCGTTGATTAGGCCTTTAGTAATAGCAGCGCGTTTTAAACGCCCTTTAACATTTCTGCCAATCAATCGACATACTTGCCGTCTACAGTCGCGGTTTCCTTCAACTCAGCCAAAAAAAGGACACCCTGATGAGTCGAGATACCGGCGATAACCTGGACCGGAACCTGAGCGGCAACCTGCCGATGGCCAGTGTCATGGACACCTACCTGAGCCGTCGCGCCGTGGTGCGCGGCAGCCTCGGCGCCGCCATCGCCATGATCGCCGGCACCGGCCTGACCGGTTGCTTCGACGGCGGCGGCGGCTCCGATCACGACGATCCCGTGACAACTCCCGAACCGGAAAAGCCGAAACTCAAGCTGGGCTTCAACTCCATCCCAGGCTCGCGCACCGATGCCTGCGTGGTCGCCGCCGGCTACAGCGCCTATGTGCTGGCGCCCTGGGGCACGCCGCTGAACGCCACCGCCAATCCATGGAAGGCCGACGGCAGCAACACCTCCACCGACCAGGCCAACGCCATGGGCATGCACCACGACGGCATGCACTTCTTCCCCATCAACGGCAGCTCCAGCGATGGCCTGCTGGCGATCAACTTCGAGTACATCGACACCGCCGCCCTGCACCCGGCCGGCCCCACCACCGTCGCCGGCAAGCGCCCGGTCGAGGAGGTGCGCAAGGAGATCAACGCCCATGGCGCGGGCGTGGTGCGCATCAGCAAGGTCGCCGGGCGCTGGCAGGTGGTCGACAACGACCCGCTCAACCGCCGCTTCACCACCGTCTCGCTGATGGACATCGCCGGCCCCCTGCGCGGCACCGACCACGTCAAGACCAAGTTCTCGCCCACCGGCACCCAGTGCCGCGGCACCAACAACAACTGCGGCAACGGCTACACCCCGTGGGGCACCTACCTGACCTGCGAGGAGAACTGGCCGGGCATTTTCGTCAACAAAGGCACGCGCCCGGCCGACCAGGTGCGGATCGGCGTTTCCTCCAGCAGTGGCCAGTACAAGTGGGAAACCGCCGCCGGTGACGCCAGCGAAGTGGCCGATGAGTTCGCCCGCTTCAACATCACCCCGACCGGCGCCAGCGCCACCGACGACTTCCGCAACGAAGCCAGCACCTACGGCTACATCGTCGAGATCGACCCCTACACCAGCAACACCCTGGCGGTGAAACGCACCGCCCTGGGCCGCTTCCGCCACGAAGGCTGCTGCCCGGGCCTGCCGGTGGCCGGCAAGCCGCTGGTCTGGTACACCGGTGACGACTCCAACAACGAATACCTGTACAAGTTCGTCTCCGACGCGCTGTGGGATCCGGCCGACGCCAACCCGGCCAACCGCCTGGCCACCGGCGCCAAGTACCTGGACAAGGGCAAGCTCTACGTGGCCCGCTTCGATGCCAACGGCACCGGCGCCTGGCTGCTGCTCGACGTCGCCACCCCGACCACCGGCGGCAGCACCCTCGGCGCGCTGTTCGGCGACCTGCCAGGCATCATCCTCAACACCCGTGGCGCTGCCGACGCCGTGGGCGCCACGCCCATGGACCGCCCGGAGTGGACCGCCGTCAACCCGCTCAACGGCGACGTCTACCTGACCCTGACCAACAACAGCGCGCGCACCGCCGCCAAGGTCGACGCGGCCAACCCGCGTGGCCCGAACCGCCACGGCCACATCATCCGCTGGCACGACAGCGACGACCACAAGACCTTCACCTGGGACATCTTCGTGTTCGGCGCCAACGCCGCCGGTGCCCCGGACATCAACCGCTCGGGCCTGACCGAACTCAACCAGTTCGCCAGCCCCGACGGCATGAGCTTCGATAGCCGCGGCGTGCTGTGGTTCGAGACCGACAACGGCGAGGCCACCCTGACCAGCTACACCAACGACCAGCTGCTGGCGGTGATCCCCACCGACCTGGTGGACGCCAACGGCAAGCAGATCCCGGTCAACGCCACCAACCAGGTGGACCTGCGTCGCTTCTTCGTCGGGCCGAACGGTTGCGAGGTAACGGGCATCGCCTTCACCCCGGACAACAAGACGATGTTCGTCAACATCCAGCACCCGGACAACTGGCCGACCACCGACAAGGCCACCGATGTCACGCCGACCGGCACCTCGGTGCGGCCACGGGCTTCGACGGTGGTGATCCAGCGTAATGATGGCGGGGAGATCGGTACCGTCTGATCGATCAGCTTTCGCCTCACACCGCT
>NZ_JAOCDM010000134.1 GCF_029840925.1 Pseudomonas sp. GD03858 | reverse complement strand
TGATTCTCCGCGTGAAAGCGCAGCCCAAAGGGCCAGGTAATCCCTTCCGAAACATCCTGAAAAGACCATCCCCGACTACCGGTGATGGCCTTTCATCCAATTGTCATATTCGAGTCATAGAGTGTTCATGCGGCCTGCAGATACTTGGGCCCGTTCCATCACAAACCCCACGATATTCCTGCTAGGAGCAAGGCATGAAACTGAAGCGTTTGATGGCGGCCCTGACCTTTGCCGCCGCTGGCGTCGCTGCCGCCAATGCGGTCGCCGCTGTCGATCCTGCGATCCCGACCTACACCAAGACCACCGGTGTATCGGGCAACCTCTCCAGCGTTGGTTCCGACACCCTCGCGAACCTGATGACCCTGTGGGCCGAGGCCTACAAGAAGGAATATCCGAACGTAAACATCCAGATCCAGGCCGCCGGTTCCTCGACCGCGCCACCCGCCCTGACCGAAGGCACCGCCAACCTGGGCCCGATGAGCCGCAAGATGAAGGACGTCGAGCTGCAGGCCTTCGAGCAGAAGTACGGCTACAAGCCGACCGCCATTCCGGTCGCCGTCGACGCCCTGGCCGTGTTCGTGCACAAGGACAACCCGATCAAGGGCCTGACCATGGCCCAGGTCGACGCCATCTTCTCCTCCACCCGCCTGTGCGGTGGCAAGACCGACGTCAAGACCTGGGGTGACCTGGGCGTGACCGGCGACCTGGCCAACAAGCCGGTCCAGCTGTTCGGTCGCAATTCGGTATCGGGCACCTACGGTTACTTCAAGGAAGAAGCCCTGTGCAAAGGCGACTTCAAGCCTAACGTCAACGAACAGCCTGGTTCGGCTTCGGTCGTGCAGTCGATCAGCTCCTCGCTGAACGGCATCGGCTACTCGGGCATCGGCTACAAGACCGCCAGCGTCAAGACCGTGCCTCTGGCCAAGAAAGACGGCGGCGCCTTCGTCGAAGACAACGAAGCCAACGCCCTGAATGGTACCTACCCGCTGTCGCGCTTCCTGTACGTCTACGTCAACAAGGCGCCGAACAAGCCTCTGGCCCCGCTGGAAGCCGAGTTCGTCAAGCTGGTCCTGTCCCAGGCCGGCCAGCAGGTTGTGGTGAAGGACGGTTACATCCCGCTGCCAGCCAAGGTGGTCGACAAGACCCTGGCTGACCTGGGCCTGTCCCACGCCGGCAACGTTGCAAAGAAGTAAGTAACTGAGGACGAGGCCGGTGCCACATGCCCGGCCTTTTCCGCGAATCTTCCAGTCCGAAGCCAGGATCCCTGAGCGGCGGGCTTTTTTGCGTCACTGCACTGTCATGTTTTTGTCATACGGGACCGCTAGGGTGTGCGCATGAATGATCTGGCCAACTCCACAATGACCCAAAATTCTCCCCCCGTGCGTATTGACTTCAATACGCCCGAGTTGCAACGCAAGCGCCGCCTGCGCGCCCTCAAGGATCGCCTGACCCGCTGGTATGTCCTGGTGGGCGGGCTCGCCGTGCTGGCGGCGATCACGCTGATCTTCTTCTACCTGGCCTATGTGGTGCTGCCGCTGTTCCAGGGCGCCGAGCTGACGAGCAAGAAGGCCCTGGAGCCGACCTGGCTGCAGCAGGATGCCGGCAAGCCGCTGATGATCGCCCTCGAGGAACAGAACCTCGTGGGCATGCGCGTTTCCGACAAGGGCCAGGCGCTGTTCTTCGACACCAAGACCGGTGGCGAACTGAAGCGCGTCGACCTGCCGCTGCCGGCCGGCACCCAGGTCAGCTCCATCAGCACCGACCAACCGGGCAGCCCGCTGGTGGTGCTGGGCCTGTCCAACGGTCAGGCGCTGGTGTTCCACCACACCTACAAGATCACCTACCCGGACAACAAGAAGACCATCGAGCCGGGCATCGACTACCCCTACGGCCAGGACCTGTTCACCCTTGACGAGCAGGGCCGCGCGCTGGAGCACGTGAGCGTCAACGTCAACGGCGACACCCTGTTGCTGGCCGGCTCCACCGGCGCGCACCTGCAGGTGATCGAGCTGTCGCGCACCGAGAACATGATGACCGACGAGGTCTCCATCGAGCAGAACCGCATCGAGCTGCCGCAGATGACCGAGACGGTGAAGAACATCTTCATCGACCCGCGCCAGCAGTGGCTGTACGTGGTCAACGGTCGCGCCACCGCCGACGTGTTCAGCCTGCGCGACAAGAGCCTCAATGGCCGCTACAAGCTGTCCGAGGACGGTGATACCGAGATCACCGCCAGCGCCCAGCTGGTCGGCGGCATCTCGCTGATCTTCGGTGACTCCAAGGGTGGCCTGAGCCAGTGGTTCATGGCCCGCGACCCGGACGGCGAGTCACGCTTCAAGCTGATCCGCAGCTTCCAGATGGGCAAGGCTCCGGTGGTGCAGATCGACGCCGAAGAGCGCCGCAAGGGCTTCATCGCCCTGGACAGCGAAGGCAAGCTCGGCGTGTTCCACAGCACCGCGCACCGCACGCTGCTGGTCGAGCAGGTCGCCGACGGCGCGGGCATCCTCGCCCTGTCGCCGCGCGCCAACCGCATCATCATCGAAGAAGGCGGCAAGCTGCTGCCTCTGAGCCTGCGCAACCCGCACCCGGAAGTTTCCTTCAGCGCTCTGTGGGGCAAGGTCTGGTACGAGAACTACGACGAGCCCAAGTACGTCTGGCAGTCGACCGCCTCGAACACCGACTTCGAGCCCAAGCTGAGCCTGTCGCCGCTGACCTTCGGTACCCTCAAGGCCGCGTTCTACGCGATGATCCTGGCGGCTCCGCTGGCCATTGCCGCCGCCATCTACACCGCCTATTTCATGGCCCCGAGCATGCGCCGCAAGGTCAAGCCGGTGATCGAACTGATGGAGGCGATGCCGACGGTGATCCTCGGCTTCTTCGCCGGCCTGTTCCTGGCGCCGTACCTCGAAGGCCACCTGCCGGGCGTGTTCAGCCTGCTGTTGATCCTGCCGGTCGGCATCCTGGTGGCCGGCTTTGCCTGGAGCCGCCTGCCGGAGTCGATCCGCCTGCGCATCCCGGATGGCTGGGAGGCGGCGATCCTGATTCCGGTGATCCTGGCGATCGGCTGGTTCGCCCTGTACATGAGCCCGTTCCTCGAGAGCTGGTTCTTCGCCGGTGACATGCGCCTGTGGATCACCAACGACCTTGGCATCACCTACGACCAGCGCAACGCCCTGGTGGTCGGTATCGCCATGGGCTTCGCGGTCATCCCGAACATCTACTCCATCGCCGAAGACGCCGTGTTCAGCGTGCCGCGCAGCCTGACCCTGGGCTCCCTGGCCCTGGGCGCGACGCCGTGGCAGACCCTGACCCGCGTGGTCATCCTCACCGCCAGCCCGGGTATCTTCTCGGCGCTGATGATCGGCATGGGCCGTGCGGTGGGCGAGACCATGATCGTGCTCATGGCCACCGGCAACACCCCGGTGATGGAGATGAACCTGTTCGAGGGCATGCGCACCCTGGCCGCCAACGTGGCCGTGGAGATGCCCGAATCGGAAGTCGGCGGCAGCCACTATCGTGTGCTGTTCCTCGCCGCCCTCGTGCTGCTGCTGTTCACGTTCATCATGAACACCTTGGCCGAGCTGATTCGCCAGCGCCTGCGCAAGAAATACTCGTCGCTTTGATAGAAAGGTAGAGATCCGTGAAAAAGGATTCCCTCAAAGGCTGGTTCAAGAGCGGCGCCCCCGGCGTCTGGATCAGTGGTGGCGCGGTGGCCATGGCGGTCATCATGACCGTCGGCCTGCTGGCCGTGATCGCCGTGCGCGGCCTGGGCCACTTCTGGCCGGCCGACCTGATCCAGGCCACCTACAAGGTGCCGGGCCAGGCCGACCACGTCGTCATCGGCGAGGTGGTGCAGAAGGAAGAGGTGCCGCGCGAGCGCCTCAAGGGCGCCGGCCTGCCGGTGCCGGAGCAAGGCCCGGAGTTCATGACCCGCGAGCTGATCAAGGTCGGTAACCGCGACCTCAACGGCAGCGACTTCACCTGGGTGGTCGGCGACTGGCTGGTGGACGAAAGCAAACCCGCCGAGCTGATCGCCCTGGAGCGCCGCGAGTGGGGCAACTTCTATGGCTACCTGGTCAGCGTCAAGGAAGAGGGGCGCGTGGTCGCCCAGGGGCCTGAAGCCTGGAACGAACTGCAGGTCCGTCTCAAGCGTGCCAGCGAGCTCAACGACCAGTTGGTGAAGCTCGAGAAGAAGGACATCGGCGCCATCAACCATGGCCTCGAGCGTCTGCGTCTGCACAGCCGCAAGCTGGAGCTGGACGGCAAGCTGGACGCTGCCGCCCAGGCCGACATGGACGCCGAGCGCGCCGAGCTGAACAACCGCTACAAGGCCATCGAGGAGCGCCTGACCGGCCTGCACCAGGCCTTCGCCCGCGATAGCCTGGTGGCCCGCGACGGCAATGGCCGCGAGGTGGAGATCAACCTGAGCAAGGTGGTCCACGCCATCCAGCCGAACGCCATGTCCGGCTTCACCAAGATGGGCGCGTACTTCGGCAAGGTGTGGGAGTTCCTCAGCGACGACCCGCGTGAAGCCAACACCGAAGGCGGTATCTTCCCGGCGATCTTCGGCACCGTGATGATGACCCTGATCATGGCCGTGATCGTCACCCCGTTCGGTGTGCTGGCGGCGGTCTACCTGCGTGAATACGCCAAGCAGGGCCCTGTGACCCGGTTGATCCGCATCGCGGTCAACAACCTGGCCGGCGTACCGGCGATCGTCTATGGCGTGTTCGGCCTGGGCTTCTTCGTCTACGTGCTGGGTGGCTCGATCGACCGGCTGTTCTTCCCAGAGTCGCTGCCGGCGCCGACACTGGGCACGCCTGGCCTGCTGTGGGCCTCGCTGACCCTGGCGCTGCTGGCGGTGCCGGTGGTGATCGTGGCCACCGAGGAAGGCCTGGCGCGGATTCCGCGGACCGTGCGCGAAGGCTCCCTGGCCCTCGGCGCGACCAAGGCCGAGACCCTGTGGAAGATCGTTCTGCCGATGGCCAGCCCGGCGATGATGACCGGCATGATCCTCGCCGTGGCCCGCGCCGCCGGCGAAGTGGCGCCGCTGATGCTGGTGGGCGTGGTGAAACTGGCGCCGTCGCTGCCGGTGGACGGTAATTACCCGTACCTGCACCTGGACCAGAAGATCATGCACCTGGGCTTCCACATCTACGACGTCGGCTTCCAGAGCCCCAACGTCGAGGCCGCGCGGCCGCTGGTGTACGCCACCGCGCTGTTGCTGGTGCTGGTGATCGCCACCCTCAACCTCTCGGCGGTGTGGATCCGTAACCACCTGCGCGAGAAGTACAAGGCCCTCGACCACTGATTTCCAAGCCTTAAGCCACAAGCGGCAAGCGCCAAGCTGCTCGCCGCTTTGCTCAAACTTGCAGCTTGCAGCTGATAGCTTGCAGCTACAAAAGGAGTAAGAACATGCAACACGAAGCTCATACCCACGGCATCGACATGTCGGCCCTGGGCCGCGACAAGCAGAGCCTGCGCCTGGCCGAAGAGACCGTGGCCATCGAAGTACCCGGCCTGTCCCTGTTCTACGGCGACAAGCAGGCGCTGTTCGACGTCGGCATGAACATTCCCAAGCAGCGCGTGACCGCCTTCATCGGCCCGTCCGGCTGCGGCAAGTCCACGCTCCTGCGGACCTTCAACCGCATGAACGACCTGGTCGACGGTTGCCGCGTGGAAGGCGCCATCAACCTGTACGGCAACAACATCTACCGCAAGGGCGAGGACGTGGCCGAGCTGCGTCGCCGTGTCGGCATGGTGTTCCAGAAGCCCAACCCGTTCCCCAAGACCATCTACGAGAACGTGGTCTATGGCCTGCGCATCCAGGGCATCAACAAGAAGCGCACCCTCGACGAAGCGGTCGAGTGGGCGCTGAAGGGCGCAGCCCTGTGGGACGAGGTCAAGGACCGTCTTCACGAGTCCGCACTGGGTCTGTCCGGTGGCCAGCAGCAACGTCTGGTGATCGCCCGCACCATCGCCGTGGAGCCGGAAGTGCTGTTGCTCGACGAGCCGTGCTCGGCACTGGACCCGATCTCGACGCTGAAGGTCGAGGAACTGATCTACGAACTGAAATCCAAGTACACCATCGTCATCGTGACCCACAACATGCAGCAGGCAGCCCGCGTTTCGGACTACACCGCGTTCATGTACATGGGCAAACTGATCGAATTCGGTGATACCGACACCCTGTTCACCAACCCGGCGAAGAAGCAGACCGAAGACTACATCACTGGTCGCTACGGTTAACGGCGCCTTCGGCGCAGCTGCAAGCTTCAAGCTACAAGCTTCAAGAAAGAGCGGTTAGCGCGGAGCAGGGAACGACACGAACTACTTGAAGCTTGCGGCTTGAGGCTTGCAACTTCGCGGAGCGAACGATGATCAACAAAGAAAGCCTTACCCACCACATCTCCCAGCAGTTCAACGCCGAACTCGAGGAGGTGCGCAGCCACCTGCTGGCCATGGGCGGGCTGGTCGAGAAACAGGTGAACGACGCCGTCACCGCGCTGATCGAGGCCGACTCGGGCCTGGCCCAGCAGGTGCGCGAGGTCGATGAACAGATCAACCAGATGGAGCGCAACATCGACGAGGAATGCGTGCGCATCCTCGCCCGTCGCCAACCGGCGGCCTCCGACCTGCGCCTGATCATCAGCATCTCCAAGTCGGTGATCGACCTGGAGCGCATCGGCGACGAGTCCACCAAGATCGCCCGCCGCGCCATCCAGCTGTGCGAGGAAGGCGAGTCGCCGCGCGGCTACGTCGAGGTGCGCCACATTGGCGATCAGGTGCGCAACATGGTGCGCGACGCGCTGGATGCCTTCGCCCGCTTCGACGCCGACCTGGCGTTGTCGGTGGCCCAGTACGACAAGACCATCGACCGCGAGTACAAGACCGCGCTGCGCGAGCTGGTCACCTACATGATGGAAGACCCGCGCTCGATCTCCCGCGTGCTCAGCGTGATCTGGGCGCTGCGCTCGCTGGAGCGCATCGGCGACCACGCGCGCAACATCTCGGAGCTGGTGATCTACCTGGTGCGAGGCACCGATGTGCGCCACATGGGCCTCAAGCGCATGAAGGCCGAGGTTCAGGGCGAGTCCGTCGACGAGGGCGAAATCGCTAATGTTCCGGCTGAACCGGACGATAAATAGAATTGCTCCCGAGCACGAACGCCCGGCTCTTGCCGGGCGTTTTCGTTTGCGCGCGAGCACCAGCAGGCACCCGCGAACGAGCACAGAAGTCCCGGCGTGACCAGTGGTTTGGCAAATGGCCATCAGTCGGCGGTATGCTAGTCGGGATTCAAGAGGAGTATCGATGAGTAAAGTGAATGTGCTGGTCGTGGATGATGCTCCGTTCATCCGCGATCTGGTGAGGAAGTGCCTGCGCAATGCCTTTCCGGGCATGGTGATCGAAGATGCGGTCAACGGCCGCAAGGCCATGGCCATGCTGGGCAAGGAACATTTCGACCTGGTCCTGTGCGACTGGGAAATGCCGGAGATGTCCGGCCTCGAACTGCTGACCTGGTGCCGTCAGCAGGAAGAGATGAAGACCATGCAGTTCATCATGGTGACCAGCCGTGGTGACAAGGAGAACGTGATCCAGGCCATCCAGGCCGGCGTCTCCGACTTCGTCGGCAAGCCGTTCACCAACGAGCAGCTGCTGACCAAGGTGAAGAAGTCCCTGACCAAGATCGGCAAGCTCGATGGTCTGATGGCCAGCGCGCCGGCCCGGGTCAATTCGGCGTTCGCCAACGACTCGCTCAGCGCCCTGACCGGAGGGCGTCCGGAAGCCGTAAAGACTGCGCCGGCCCCTGTCGCCGCCGCCAAACCGCTGGTCAACGCGCCCACGCCGAAATCGGCTGCCGCGGCGGCCCAGAGCGGTCGTGGCCAGGGCCAGTTGCGCCTGGCCAGCGGCAACCAGCCATGCGTGATCAAGGCGCTCAGCCTCAAGGAGGCCCTGCTGGTGGTGCGCCGCAGCGCCAACCTGCCGCAGGTGCTCGAAGGCGCGGTGCTGGACTTGGAGCAGGGCGAGAATGCCGAGGTGGCGCGTCTGAACGGTTACCTGCACGCCATCGCCGCGCTGGAGCCCAAGCCCGAGAGCGACTGGCTGCAGCTGACCTTCAAGTTCGTCGACCAGGATGCGCAGAAGCTCGACTACCTGTCGCGCCTGATCGCCCGCGGCACGGCGCAGAAGCACTTCACGCCAGGGGCCTGATGGCCAGGGTTATGTAGGTGGACGTGAACCCTGTGGGAGCGGGTTTACCCGCGAATACGATGGTGCTGTCAGCGACGCATTCGCGGGTAAACCCGCTCCCACAGGGACCAATACTCTCTGCGCTGTCCTTTGAAACTTCCGACCAGCTGTCACAACTTGTCTTTATTCGGGCTGCTAGGCTTCGACAGAACACAACTGTCAAAAAGCCACCATCATGCCGCCCGCCCGCCTGCTGTTGTTCTGTGCCTTGCTCACGGCCTCGGCGTCGAGCCTGGGCATGACCATCTACAAGACCACCGACAACTTCGGCGTGGTCTCCTATTCCGATCGCCCCAGCCCCGGCGCCAGGGCGTTCGTTTTTCGCGAGCCGATGGTCGAGCGACTGGACGGCCAGGTACGGCTGAAGACCGAGAACTTCGCCGGTGGCGTGCGTTTTGTCGCGCGCAACGAGCTGTTCGTGCCGATGGAGGTGGAGTTGCGGGTCGAGCGCCTGGCCAATGCCCAGGGTGGCAATGCCCCGCGCATCGTCCGGCGTCTGGTGGCGCCGCGTTCGACCCAGGTGCTCAGCGTGGTGCAGGCTCGCCAAGGGGCGCGCCTGAAGTTCGACACGAAGTTTCGCTATGCCATGGGCGATCCCGGCCAGCGCCCGCAGGGCTATCGCTATCCGTTCCCCTGGAAGGGCGGGCCGTTTCGCCTGAGCCAGGGACCCAATGGCCGCTTCAGTCACTTCGGGCCCAAGGGCCGCTATGCCATGGACATCGCCATGCCCGAAGGCACGCCGATCATCGCGGCGCGCGGCGGGGTGGTGGTGAAGATCGAGAACAACCAGAGCGGGCGGGGAACCAACCCGTCGGGCAATTTCGTGCGGATACTGCATCCGGACGGCACCATGGGCGTGTACCTGCACCTGATGCGCGGTTCGGTGGTGGTGGGCGAGGGCCAGCGGGTGGCCCAGGGGCAGGCGTTGGCCAAGTCGGGCAACACCGGCAACAGCACAGGGCCGCACCTGCATTTCGTGGTGCAGCGCAACGTAGGGCTGGCGTTGGAGTCGATACCGTATCAGTTCGACCGGCCGATTGGCGGGTTGCCGGATTTCACCGCAGGCAACCCTTGAGGCTTTTGGGCTGCAAAGCAGCCCCAAGAAATCAATCGAGCTTGAGCACCTTGGCCAGCACGATCTTCGGCCCTTTCATCTTCTTGATGATGATGCGCAGGCCCTCGACTTCCAGCAGTTCCTCTTCCTCAGGCACGCGCTTGAGCGTCTCGTAGACCAGTCCGGCCAGGGTCTCCGCCTCGATGTGGTCGAGGTCGACGCCCAGCAAGCGTTCGACCTTGAACAGTGGCGTGTCGCCACGCACCAGCAGCTTGCCGGGTTGGTAGGCGAGGATGCCGCGCTCGGTCTTGCGGTGCTCGTCCTGGATATCGCCGACCAGCACCTCCAGCACGTCCTCCATGGTCAGGTAGCCGATCACCTTGCCGTCGGCTTCCTCCACCAGCACGAAGTGCGCGCCGCCCTTGCGGAACTGTTCCAGCAACTGTGCCAGCGGCATGTGCCGCGACACCCGTTCCAGCGGGCGAGCCAGGTCCTCGAGGTCGATGGTCTCGGGCAGGTGATCCAGCTCGGCCAGCTCCAGCAGCAGGTCCTTGATATGCAGCAGGCCGGTGAATTCCTCGCGCTCGGCGTCATACAGCGGGTAGCGGCTGAACTTGTGACGGCGCAGCAGGGCGAGGATCTCCTTCAGCGGCGCATGGGCGTCGATGCTGACCATGTCCTCGCGGGAGTTGGCCCAGTCGACCACTTCCAGCTCGCCCATCTCCACGGCCGAGGCCAGCACGCGCATGCCCTGGTCGCTGGGATCCTGGCCGCGGCTGGAGTGCAGGATCAGCTTGAGTTCCTCGCGGCTGTAGTGGTGCTCGTGGTGCGGCCCGGGTTCGCCCTGGCCGGCGATGCGCAGGATGGTGTTGGCGCTGGCGTTGAGCAGGTAGATGGCCGGATACATCGCCCAGTAGAACAGGTACAGCGGCACGGCGGTCCACAGCGACAGCAGCTCGGGCTTGCGGATCGCCCAGGACTTGGGCGCCAGCTCGCCGACCACGATGTGCAGGTAGGAGATGACGAAGAAGGCGATGAAGAACGAGATCGCCTTGATCAGCTCGGGGCTGTCCACGCCCACGGCGGCCAGCAGCGGCTCGAGCAGATGGGCGAACGCCGGTTCGCCGACCCAGCCCAGGCCCAGGGAGGCGAGGGTGATGCCCAGCTGACAGGCCGACAGATAGGCATCGAGCTGGTTGTGTACCTTGCGCAGGATGCTGCCGCGCCAGCCGTGCAGTTCGGCGATGGACTCGACGCGGGTTGAGCGCAGCTTGACCATGGCGAACTCGGCGGCAACGAAGAAGCCGTTGAGCAGCACCAGGAACAAGGCGAAGAGAATCATGCCGAAATCGGCGAACAACGAGGAAAGGCTGATACCAGGGGAAGGGTCCATGATGGGGTTTTACGAGGGCCGTCTTTGAAATAGGGAGAAAAAAAGTGCCAGCGTCGGCTGGCACAGGGGATCCAATGTAGCGGCTGATGCTGCAAAAGCAAAGGGCTGCAAAGCAGCCCCGGCAATGTCAGGCTTTGCTTGCGACCAATTGCGCCGGCGCAAAGTGGCAGGTGAAGGTGCTGCCATGCCCCGGCACACTGCTGATTTCCAGGCGCCCGCGATGGCGCATCAGCACGTGCTTGACGATCGCCAGCCCCAGCCCGGTACCGCCGGTATTGGAGGCGCGGCTGGAGTCGACCCGATAGAAGCGCTCGGTCAGGCGTGGCAGGTGCTTGGCTTCGATGCCGACCCCCGAATCCTGCACGCTCAAGTGCGCGCCCTGGTCGTCGGCCCACCAACGGATGCGGATATTGCCTTCGTCCTGGGTGTACTTGACTGCGTTGAATACCAGGTTGGAAAACGCGCTGCGCAGCTCCGACTCACTGCCCTTGAGGCGGATGCCGGGGGCGGCCTCCAGGGTGATGCGCTGGTTGCGTGGGCCGGACAGGGCCTGGGCGTCGTTCTTGATGGCGGTGAGCAGCGTGTCGACCAGCACCGGCTGGTTGTCCGAGGGATAGTCGGTGGCTTCCAGCTTGGCCAGCAGCAGCAGGTCGTTGAGCAGGGTCTGCATGCGCGAGCCTTGCTGGCTCATCTGCTGCAGGGCGCGGCTCCAGCGCGGGTTCACGTCCTCGACGTTGTCCAGCAGCGTCTCCAGGTAGCCGGTGATCACCGTCAGTGGCGTGCGCAGCTCGTGGGAGACGTTGGCGACGAAGTCCTTGCGCATCTGCTCCAGCTGGTGGATGCGGGTCACGTCGCGCACCAGCATCAGGTGTTCGTTGTTGCCGTAGCGGGTCAGGTGCAGTTGCACGCGCAGGCGGTCGTTGATCGGCGAGGGGATCTCCAGCGGCTCGGCGTAGTTCTCCGACTCGAAGTACTCCTTGAAGCGCGGGTGGCGTACCAGGTTGGTCACCGGCTGGCCGCTGTCCTGTGGCGTCTTGAAGCCCAGCAGGGTCTCGGCGGCGCGGTTCCACCATTCCAGGTTGCCTTCGCTGTCGAGCATGATCACCGCGTCGCGCAGCGCGGCGGTGGACTCCTGGACCCGGTCGATCACCGCCTGCAGGCGGCCTCGCACGCGCTGGTCGCGGCGTTGCAGGTGATAGATGCTGTCGAACACCTCGCCCCACAGGCCATAGCCGTCGGGCGGTGCTTCGTCGGGCTGGTGGTTGCGCAGCCAGTCGTGCAGGCGCAGCAGCTGCTTCAGCGTCCAGCCCAGGTAGATCGCCAGGCCGATGGCCAGGCTCCAGCCGTAGTAACCGCTGACCAGGCCACCGATCAGGCAGGCGGTGATCAGCAGCAGCATGTGGCGAATCAGGGTCGAGTGCCAGTTCTGGTTCAATTGATGGATCCTTCGGATCCAGCTGCAAGTTGCAAGCTACAAGCTGCAAGAAGAAGCGGATCGGTGGTGCTGATAGTCCTTTTGCGAGCCTGACGCTCCGAGCTTTTACTTGCAGCTTGCAGCTTGCAGCTTGCAGCTAGCTCTTGGTCGAGAAGCGATAGCCGGTGCCGCGGACGGTTTGTACCAGATTTTCATAGGCTTCACCCAGCGCCTTGCGCAGGCGACGGATGTGCACATCGACGGTGCGTTCCTCGACGTAGACGTTGCCGCCCCAGACCTGGTCGAGCAGTTGGCCACGGGTGTAGGCGCGCTCCTGGTGGGTCATGAAGAACTGCAGCAGGCGGTATTCGGTGGGGCCCATCTCGGCTGGCCTGCCGTCGATGGTCACGCGGTGGCTGATCGGATCGAGCAGCAGGCCGCCGACTTCGATCGGCGCTTCGCTGTCGCTCGGGCCGGTGCGGCGCAGCACCGCCTTCAGGCGCGCCACCAGTTCGCGGGGCGAGAAGGGCTTGGTGATGTAGTCGTCGGCGCCGACCTCCAGGCCCTGGATCTTGTTGTCCTCTTCGCCCTTGGCGGTGAGCATGATGATCGGGATGTCGCCGGTCAGCTCGTCGCGCTTGAGGCGGCGCGCCAGTTCGATGCCCGAAGTGCCCGGCAGCATCCAGTCGAGCAGGATCAGGTCCGGTTTGCGATCGACGATGATGGCGTGGGCCTGTTGCGAGTTCTCGGCCTCGAGGCAGTCATAGCCGGCCATTTCCAATGCAACGGCGATCATCTCGCGGATAGGCGCTTCGTCGTCGACGATCAGAATGTTTCTGCCAACCATGCTCAATTACCTCTCCCAGGAACGGTGTCTTGGCCCGCATTAGATAACGGAATTATTGCAGCTGTGTGACAGGGCGTTGGCCGTTCTGGCGACATCGCGTGACTGGACTAGGCTTCAAGGGGCCGCCAAGGCGGCTGACAGAACCCATTCCACCCCCGAAACAACGGTGATTCCAATGACACGACATACGCTGAGCTGGATGGCCCTGTGCGCTGCGCTGGCAGTGCCGGGGGTGGCGTCGGCTCATCACGCCATGGAAAAAGACGGCATGTGGGTCGATCACGCTGGCATGACGCTCTACACCTTCGACAAGGATGCCGGTGGCAAGTCCATGTGCAATGGCGAATGCGCCAAGAACTGGCCGCCGCTGATGGTCAAGCAGGACGACGAGGCGCCGAAGGACAAGTGGACCCACGTCACCCGCGACGATGGTTCGATGCAGTGGGCCTACGACGGCAAACCGCTGTACACCTTCGTCAAGGACAAGAAGGCCGGGGAGACCACCGGTGATGGCGTGAAGGACGTCTGGCACGTCGCCAAGCCCTGAAGAGGGAGCATTTGACCCTGT
>NZ_JAOCDM010000133.1 GCF_029840925.1 Pseudomonas sp. GD03858 | reverse complement strand
TTCAAGCGGCACGTAGGCGCCACCGGCCTTGAGGATCGCCAGCAGGCCGACCACCATTTCGAGGCTGCGCTCGGCGGCGATACCGACCAGCACGTCCGGGCCAACGCCCTGCGCCATCAGGTGACGGGCCAGCTGGTTGGCGCGGGCGTCCAGCTGGGCGTAGCTCAGGCGGGTCTCACCGAACACCAGGGCCTCGGCCTCTGGCGTGCGGTCCACTTGGTCTTCGATCAGCTGCTGGATCGAGCGGTCCAGCGGGTATTCGGTGGCAGTGGCGTTCCACTGCGCCTGCTCGTCGCGCTCGGCGCCGGTCAGCATGGGCAGCGCGCCAAGCACCGCTTGTGGCGCACCCGCCATGGCCTGCAGCAATGCCAGCAGGTGCTCGCTCAGGGTCTCGATGAAGCCGGCCGGGAACTCAGCCGCGCCATGGCGGTACTCGATGCTCAGCGTGTCGGCCGCGCCAATCGCCACCGTCAACGGATAGTTGGTCTGCTCGTGACTGTGCACCTGGCCAAACTGCAAGGCACCCGGCAAGGCGCCCTGCAACGCTTCGGACACCGGGTAGTTCTCGAATACCAGGATATTGTCGAACAAGGCCTCGCCGCCCTGCCCGGCCCAGCGCTGCACGTCGAACAACGGTGTGTGCTCGAACTCGCGCAATGCCAGGTTGGCCTCCTGCACTTCCTGCAACCAGGTCGCCACGCGCTGTTCGGGTCGCGGGCTGGCCACCACCGGCAAGGTGTTGATGAACAGGCCCACCTGCTGCTCGATACCCTGCAATTGCGCCGGGCGCCCCGCCACGGTGGCACCGAAGCACACCGTCGACTGCCCGGTGTGGCGCTGCAACAGCAGCAGCCAGGCGCCTTGCACCAGGGTGTTGAGGGTAATCTTCTGCGCCCGGCAGAAGTTCGCCAGCTCCGTGGTGGCCTGGCGGTCCAGGTGCTGGCGATGCAGGCGTTGCCCCGCCTCGCCGCCAACCTGGCGCCGGGCCAGGCGGGTCGGTGTCTCCAGCGTGCGCAGTTGACCCTGCCAGAACGCCTGGGTGCTGGCCCCGTCGCGCTCGCCCAGCCATTCGATATAGTCGGCCCAGCGCGCCTGCACCGGTGCCAGGGCCATGCCATGGTAGGCCTGCATGATCTCGCCGAGCAGGCGCGAACTGCTCCAGCCATCCATGAGGATGTGGTGATGGCTGTAGATCAGTTGATGGCGCTGCTCGCCTGTGCGTACCAGCTGCACCCGCATCAGCGGCGCCGCGGTCAGCGCGAAACCTTGCTCGCGCTGGGCTCGGGCCAGCTGTTCGAGGGCTTGCTCGCAGTCCTCGCGCCCACGCCAGTCGAGCAGCTCGAACGGCAGCGCGACATCGCGCATGACCACTTGCAGTGGTTGCGGCACGCCCTCCCAGAAGAACCCGCTGCGCAGCACTTCATGGCGCTGCATGACCTGCTGCCAGGCGGCGCGGAAGCGCTCGCCATCCAGGCCCTCGACGGGCACCTGCAACTGGTTGATATAGTCGCCCGCCTCGGCGTGGTAGAGGGTGTGGAACAGCATGCCCTGCTGCATCGGCGACAGCGGCAGGATGTCCTCCACCGCCCCCAGGTCGACAGCCAGTGCGTCCAGGCTGGCCTGGTCCAGGCCAGCCAGGGGGAAGTCCGACGGCGTCGCGCCCACGACGCCTGGGGTGCAGCAGTGCTCGACCAGCGCCTCCAGGGCCTGGCCATAGGCCTCGGCCAGGACCTGCATGGCCTGGGGCTCGAACATGTCCGGACTGAAGCTCCAGTCGATGCTCAGCGTCCCGCCATACACCTGGCCATTGAGGGTCAGCCAGTTGCCCAGCGGGGCGCCGGCGCTCTGCTCCGCGCCGCTGCTCTCGCGGGCCGGCGAGAACAGGCTCGGGGTGTCCTCGGCAAAACTGCCGTCGAACTGCCCCAGGTAGTTGAAGGTGACGCGGGGCTCCGGCAGCGCGGCCAGGCGCGCGCGCACCTCGGGCTCGCCCAGGTAGCGCAAGGCGGCGAAACCGATGCCTTTGTCCGGCACCTCGCGCAGCTGTTGCTTGGCGGCCTTGATCGCTTGCGGCCAGTGCGCCGCCGTGGGCAGGCGCACCGGGTACTTGCAGGTGAACCAGCCCAGGGTGCGGGTCAGGTCGATGCCATCGAAGATCTCCTCGCGGCCATGCCCTTCCAGCTGCACCAGCACATCCTGGCGCCCGGTCCAGTCGCCGAGCACCCGCACCAGCGCGGCCAGCAACAGGTCGTTGACCTGCGTGCGGTAGGCCGCCGGGGCCTGTTGCAGCAAGCGTTGAGTCAATGCCGCGGACAGCCGCGTGCTGACGGTGGCCTGGCGGTCCTGGCGCAGCGGCACATCGCGGCGCAGCGCCGGTAGATCGGCGTCGGCACCCTCCAGGGTGTGCAGCCAGTAGTCCAATTGCTGGGTGGCCAACGCGCCTTGGGCGTGGGCCTGAAGGCGCTCGCCCCACAGTCGCAGCGAGTCGGTCTTGGCCTGAAGTTGCGGGGCTTGCCCGTTGGCCAGCTGGTTATAGGCGCACTGCAGGTCCTCGAAGATGACCCGCCATGAAACGCCGTCCACCAGCAGGTGGTGAATCACCAGCAACAGGCGCTGGCTGCCATCGTCCAGGTCCACCAGCAATGCCCGCAGCAGCGGCCCCTGGGCCAGGTCGAGGCTGCGCTGGGCGTCCTCGCACAGCGCCTGCAGGGCCTCACCCGTCACCCCGTGGTGCTGGCGGCACAGTGGCGTGGTCTGCCATTGCTGGCGCTGCTCCTCGAGGCTCAGGTAACGGGCCTGCCAGCCCTGGGCGCCCTCGACGAAGCGCTGGCGCAGGCCATCGTGATGCTCCACCAGCGCGCGCAAGGCCGCCTCCAGCACCTGGACATCGATGCGCTGGTGCGCCTGCAACAGCACCGACTGGTTCCAGTGATGACGCTCGGGCACGGCCCGGGCGAAGAACTGCTGCTGGATCGGCAGCAGCGCCAGGGCACCGGCCAGCGGGCCCTGCTCGGCACGGTGCACCGCGTCGCCGAACACGGCGACGCTGGCCAACGCCTGCACGGTCTGGTGCTTGAACAACTGCTTGGGGGTGAACACGATGCCGGCCTGGCGAGCCCGGCTGACCACCTGGATGGACATGATCGAGTCGCCGCCCAGTTCGAAGAAATTGTCGCCAAGGCCGACCCGCTCACGCTGCAACACGTCCTGCCAGATCGCCGCGATGCCTTGCTCCAGCGCGCTGCGTGGCGCCACATAGGCGAGCTGCGCCGGGCTGGCGTCGGGGGCTGGCAAGGCGCGGCGATCGACCTTGCCGTTGGCGTTGAGCGGCAACGCAGGCAACAGCACGAAATGCGTCGGCACCATGTACTCCGGCAGCACGCTCGCCAAGGCCTGGCGCAACGGGGCAGCGTCGGCGTCGGCGCTGTCGAGCACCACATAGGCCGCCAGTTGCTTGTCGCGGGCCAGCACCACGGCTTCCCTGACACCGGTCAGGCGTTGCAGGGCGGCGGCAACCTCGCCCGGTTCGACCCGGTAGCCACGGATCTTCAACTGATCGTCGATACGCCCGCGATAGACCACCCCGCCCGCGCCGAGGCTGGCGGCGTCGCCGGTACGGTACATGCGCTGGCCGGGCTGGCCCGAGGGGTCGGGGACGAAGCGCTCGGCGGTCAAGCCAGGCTGGCCCAGATAGCCCCGCGCCAGACATGGCCCGGCCACGTGCAGCTCGCCCGTCACCGCTGCCGCGACCGCCTGCAGGTCGCCATCGAGCAGTTGCACGCGGCTGTTGGCCAGAGGCTGGCCGAGACTGACCGTGACCGGCTGGGCATCCAGCGCCAAGGCCTGGGCGAGAATGCCGACCGTCGACTCGCTGGGGCCGTAGTGGTTGTACACCTGGCACTGCGGGGCCAGCGTGCGCACCCGTGCCAGCAGCGCCGGCGAGCTGTGTTCGCCGCCGAGGATCAGGCAGCGTCGCGGCAGCACGGCAGCGGCGTCACGGGCCGACAACAGCGCCTCCAGGTGCGAAGGCACGATCTTCAGCGCATCGATGGCGTGTTCGCGCATGTACCCGGCGAACCCGTCGCTGTCCATGGCCAGCTCGCTGGCCAGCAAGTGCAGGGTGCGCCCGGAGCACAAGGCACCGAACAGCTGGGTATAGCCCAGGTCGGCGGCGACGGTGGACACCATGGCCAGGCTGCCCACCGCGCTCAGGTCGATGCGCGCGTACAGGCCGGTGACGTAGTTGAGCAGCGCGCGGTGGCTGACCATGACGCCCTTGGCCCGGCCCGTGGAGCCGGAGGTGAAGATCAGGTAGGCCAGGTTGTCGGCACAGCCGCCCGAAGCAGGCACGGCGCTCCAGGCCTGGCAGTCGTCGACCTGGACCTGCTCGAACGCGCCCTGCAACGGCGCGCGCCCCTGGGCCAGGTCATCGCTCAGCAGCAGCGCCACCTGGGCCTCGGCCAGCAGTTCCTGTTGGCGAGCCGGCGGCGTGGCGAGGTCCAGGGCCAGGTAATGCCCCCCCGCCTTGAGTACCGCCAGCATCGCCACCAGCAGCTCGACCGAACGCTCCAGCGCCAGGCCCACCGCCACTTCCGGGCCCACGCCGCTGGCGCGCAGGCGCGCCGCCAGGCGGTTGCTCCACTGGTCGAGCTCGGCATAGCTCAGTTGCCGCTCGCCACAGACCACGGCAATCGCCTCGGGCTGGCGCGCGGCCTGTTGCTCGAACAGTTGGTGAATGCCGGCGCAGTCCGGCGCCGGCAGCGCCTGGTAGTCAGGCTGGCTGAGCGGCGCCAGGGGGATTTCACCCAGCGCCCTGCCCGGCTCGGCGATCACCGCCTGCAGCAAGGCAAGCCAGTGCTCGGCCATCTGCCGCACGGTCGGCTCGGCGAACAAGTCGGTGGCATAGATGAAGCGCGCGCTGATGTCCTGGCCCTGCTCGACGGTTTCCAGGGTCAGGTCGAACTTGCTGTGGCCGCTGTCCAGTGGCAGCTGGCGCACCTGCAATGGCATGCCGGGCGGCAGTTGCACTTCGCCCAGGTCGTTCTGGTGGTTGTGCATCACCTGGAACAACGCGCCATGGCTCAGATCGCGCTGGACCTGCAAGGCATCGACCAGTTGCTCGAACGGCAGGTCCTGGTGGGCCTGGGCTTCACGACTGGCGGTGCCGACCTGCGCCAGCAGGTCGTTGAACGAGGCCTGGCCGTCGATCCGCGCGACCAGCACCTGGGTGTTGATGAAGAAACCGATCAAGCCACGGGTTTCCACGCGGTTGCGGTTGGCCAGGGCCACGCCGACGCGTACCTGCTCTTGACCGCTGTAGCGGTGCAGCAGCAGTTGCAGGGCCGCCAGCAGCACCACGAACGGCGTCACCCCCTGGCGCTGAGCCAGCGTGCGCAGGCCCTGGGCCAGATCGCTGGGCAGGGCCAGCTCGATACTGGCGCCGCGCAGGCTCTGTTCGGCCGGGCGCGGGAAGTCCAGCGGCAGTTGCAACAGCGGATGCTCATCGCCCAGCTGGGTTTTCCAGTAGGCCAGCTGGCGGTCACGCTCGCCGGCTTCCATCCAGCGCCGCTGCCACAGGGCATAGTCGGCGTACTGGATCGGCAATGCCGGCAATGCGGCGGAGCGGCCTTCGCTGGCGGCCAGGTAGCCATGGATCAGTTCGTCCACCAGCACCTGCATCGACACGCCATCGGCGACGATATGGTGCAGCACCAGCAGCATCACGTGCCGGTCCGCCGCCAGGCGCAGCAGGCGTACCCGCACCAGCGGCGCCTGGGCCAGGTCGAATGGCTCGGCGCTGCCGGCGTCCAGGAAGGCCTCGACCTGAGGCTGTTGCGCGCCGGCGCCGAGGGTTTCGACGCTCAGCGCCACCCTGGCCTGCGCTTCGATCACCTGCAGCGGCTGCCCGTCGTCGGCGACGAAGCGCGTGCGCAGCGAGGCGTGGCGCACCAGCAGGTCGTCGAAGGCCTGCTGCAGGGCCGCCAGGTCGAGCGGACCCTCCAGGTTCAGGGCGCTGGTGATGTGGTAGGCGCTGCTGTGCGGCGCCAGTTGCCAGAGGAACCATTGGCGTTGCTGGGCGTAGGACAGCGGCAGCGCATCGAGCTCCTCGTGCATCGCCGGAATCGGCAGGTTGCTCAGGCTCATGCCGCGGTCGGCGAGCTTCTGCAGAAAGACCTTGCGCTGGGCCAGAGGCAGGCGGATGAAGCGCTGCACCAGCGCAATGTTGTCCTGTACAGCCATCTCAGAGGGTCTCCAGCTCGTCAAGAAGATCATGCATGTCGCTCAGGTCCTGCTCACGGTCAGCGCTCACGCAGCCGGCCAGGGCCGCGCTGTACTCGTGCAAGCTCGCGGCCTTGAAGATCAGGTCCAGGGCGATGTCGGCCGCCAGCGCCAGTTGCAGCTGGGCGGTGGCCTGGGTGGCGAGCAGCGAGTGCCCGCCCAGTTCGAAGAAGTTGTCGTCGCGACCGACCCGCTCGAGCTTGAGCACGGCCTGCCAGACCTCGGCCACCTGTTGCTCCAGCCCAGGCCGTGGCGCCACGAAGTGGCGCTGCAGGGCGCTGGCGTCGACCTCGGGCAGGGCCTTGCGGTCGATCTTGCCGTTGGGCGTGAGGGCGAAGCCTTCGAGCAGCATCAGGTAGCTGGGGATCATGTAGCCCGGCAGGTTGGCCTTCAGGTGCAGGTTGAGCTGGTCGCGCAGGGCCTCCTGGCCCGCCGCGTCCAGCGTCTGCTGCGCCACCACGTAGCCGACCAGCTGCGCGCCGGTCGGCCCCTGGCGGGCGATCACCAGCGCCTCGCGCACCGCGGCCACGCCTTGCAGGCAGGCCTCGATCTCGCCCAGTTCGATACGGAAGCCACGCACCTTGACCTGATGGTCGACACGGCCCAGATAGTCGACCACGCCATCGACCCGCTGGCGCACCAGGTCGCCACTGCGGTAGGTACGTGCCCCCGGCGCGCCGTGCGGATCGGGCACGAAGCGCTCGGCGGTCAGGCCAGGGCGGCGCAGGTAGCCGCGCGCCAGGCCCGCGCCACCCAGGTAGAGCTCCCCGGGATGACCCACCGGGACCTGTTCGAGCTGGTCGTCGAGCACCCGTACGCTGCGATCGCCAATGCGCGTGCCGATCGGCGCATAGGCGGCGTCGCAGGCATCCTGCTCGCCGGCCTTCCAGATCAGCGGGGTGACCACGGTTTCGGTAGGGCCATAGCCATTGATGATGTAGCGCGGACGCAAGGCGCGGCGGGCCAGGTCGTAGCTCGCCTGAGGCACGGCATCGCCACCGAAGCAATACACCCGCACCGGCGGCGGGTTGCCGTCGCGCTCGGCATGCTCGGCCAGCTGCTGCAGGTACGCCGGCGGGAACGCGGCCACGGTCACGCCGTGGCGGTGCATGGCCTGGTAGGTCTGTTCCGGGGTCCACAGGCCACCGTCGCGAATCAGCAGGCGCGCGCCATGACTCAAGGCGGTGAGCCAACGTTCATGGGCACCGTCGAAGGCAAACGACATGAAATGCAGCTCGCAGTCGCGCTCGCTCATCTCGTAGCGCTCGCCAATCGCCAGGCAGTGCATGACCAGCGGCCCATGGGCCACCGCCACGCCCTTGGGCTTGCCGGTGGAGCCGGAGGTATAGATCACATAGGCCAGGTTGCCCGGCTGCACGGCGCACTGTGGCGCCTGGGCCGGCTGCGCGCTCAGCACGACCTGGTCCAGGGCCAGGCAGTCCAGGCCTTGCGGCAGCGGCAGGCGCGCGGCCAGGTGCGATTGGCTGAGCAGCAGACCGATGCCGGCATCCTCGATCAGGTAGGCCAGGCGTTCGCGGGGGTAGTCCAGGTCCAGGGGGGCGTAGGCCGCTCCGGCCTTGAGCACGGCCAACAGCGCCACCAGCATCTGCGGGCTGCGTTCCAGGGCCACGCCGACCAGGGTCTCCGGGCCGACCCCACGGGCGATCAGCAGGTGCGCCAGCTGGTTGGCCTGGGTGTCCAGCTGGGCGAAGGTCAGCTGCTGGTCGGCGCAGATCACCGCCAGCGCATCGGGACGGCGTTCGGCCTGGGCCTGGATCAGTTGGTGGATACTGCGCGCGGTGGGATAGACCGGCTCATCGACGCTCCACGGGCGCATCGCGTCGAGCTCGGCGCGGTCGAGCATCGGCAGTTGCGCGACCCGCTGCGACGGGTCGCGGACCATGGCCTGCAACAAGTTGCGCCAGTGCCGCCCCAGCCGCTCGATGGTCGAGGCCTGGAACAGGTCGGTGGCGTAGGTCAGGGTCGCGTCGAGGGTGTCGCCCGAGTCGAAGGTGTCCAGGGCCAGGTCGACCTGGGCGGTGACGCTGTCCCACTGCACGGTTTCGATCTGCAAGGTGCCCAGGTCGCCCAGGCGGGCCGCGCGCGGATCACTGTTCTGGTGGTTGTAGATCACCTGGAACAAGGGGTTGTGGCTCAGACTGCGCTGGGGCTGCAACACCTCGACCAATTGCTCGAACGGCAGGTCCTGGTTGGCCTGGGCATCCAGCGCCGCCGCCTTGCTTGCCTGCAACAGGTCGAGCACGCAGGCTTCGGGCCGCACATCGACACGCAGTACCTGGGTATTGACGAAGAAACCCAGCAACGCTTCGGTTTCGACCCGGTTGCGGTTGGCCATGGGCACGCCGACGCGAATGTCGGCCTGGCCGCTGTAGCGGTGCAGCAACAGCTGGAACGAGGCCAGCAGCACCATGAACAGGCTGGCCTGCTGGTCCTGGGCCAGCTGGCGCAGGGCCTGGACCAGCTCGGCGGGCAGGCGCACCTGCGCTTGCCCGCCGCGGTGGCTCATCTGCGCTGGGCGCGGGTAGTCGCTGGGCAGTGCCAGCACCGAGTCGCCGCCGGCCAGGCGCTGCTGCCAGTATTCCAGCTGGCGCTGGCGCTCGGGCCCGGCCAGCCACTGGCGCTGCCACTGGGCGAAGTCGGCGTACTGGATCGGCAAGGCCGCCAGCTGCGCCTGGCGACCTTGGCTGGCGGCGCCGTAGAGCTCGATCAGTTCGTGTACCAGGCGCTGGATCGACCAGGCATCGGAGACGATGTGGTGCTGGGTCAGTACCAGCAGGTGCTCGTCGGCGCCCAGTGGCGCCAGGCACGCCCGCAGCAACGGGCCGTTGGCCAGGTCGAAGGTGCGTTGAGTCTCGGCCAGGACGAAGGCTTCGATCCGCGCCGACAGCGATTCGCCGGCCGGCAGGCTGGCCTGCTGCAACGCCAGCGAGGCATGGCTGGCGATGACCTGCAGCAGCTCGCCCTCCTCCTGGCGGAAGGTGGTGCGCAGCGGCTCATGGCGCGTCACCAGCGCATCGAGGCTGTGCTGCAGCGCCGCCAGGTCCAGCGGGCCGCGCAAGCGCAGGGCCATGGGCACGTGATAGGCGGCGCTGTGCGGGTCGAGTTGCCAGAGGAACCACTGGCGCTCCTGGGCGAACGACACCGGCAGTGGCCGGTCACGCCCGACCGCGCGGATCGTCCCGCCGTCCACGGCGTCGGCGGTACCCAGCGCCGCGCAGAAGTCACGCAGCCCCGAGTGCTCGAACAGGGTACGCAGGCTCGCCGCGACCGCCAGCTCCTGGCGCACGCGCGACAGCACCTGGGTCGCCAGCAGCGAGTGGCCGCCAAGTTCGAAGAAATCGTCGTCCAGGCCGACCCGAGGCAGGTGCAGGATCTCGGCCCAGATCGCCGCCACGCCCTGCTCCAGCGCACTGCGCGGCGCGACATAGGCGCGCTGCGCCTCGGTCGCGTCCGGCTGCGGCAGCGCCCGGCGGTCGAGCTTGCCGTTGCCGGTCAGCGGCAGTGCATCGAGCAGCAGCACGTGGCTCGGCACCATGTACGCCGGCAGGTCGCGCTGCAGCTCGGCGCGCACGCTATCGCGCAATGCCGCCGGGTCAAGCTCGGCGGTGGCGACCAGCCAGGCCACCAGTTGCGGGCCGTTGGCCCCCTCGACGGCCAGCACCACGGCCTCGCGCACCTGTGGATGCTGCAACAGGCGGGCTTCGATCTCGCCCAGCTCGACGCGGAAACCGCGAATCTTCACCTGATGATCGATACGCCCGACGTACTCGATCGCGCCGTCCTGGCTGAAGCGGGCCAGGTCGCCACTGCGATAGAGCCGCGCGCCAGGGGCGCCGAACGGATCGGGCACAAAGCGCTCGGCACTGAGCGCGGGGCGTTGCAGGTAACCACGGGCCAGCCCCGCGCTGCCCACATACAGCTCGCCGATACAGCCTTGCGGGACCGGGTCGAGGGCCGCGTCGAGCAGGTACAAGGTCTGGTCGGGGATCGGCTCGCCGATCGGGCTGGCGCTGTCACTGCGCAGGTCGGCCACGGACAGTGGGCGGTAGGTGACGTGCACCGTGGTCTCGGTGATGCCGTACATGTTGGTCAGTTGCGGCTGAGCGTCACCGAAACGCTCGAACCACGGACGCAGGCTGGCTACCTCGAGGGCCTCGCCGCCGAACACCACGTGACGCAGGGCCAGCGCCGGCACCTCGGGCCGTGCGCAGGCCACCTGCATCAGCTGGCGAAACGCCGATGGAGTCTGGTTGAGCACGGTCACCCGCTCGCGCTCCAGCAAGGCGAGGAATTCTTCCGGCGAACGGGTGAGCGCCTGGGGCACCACCACCAGCCGACCGCCCTGCAACAGGGCGCCGAAAATCTCCCACACGGAAAAATCGAAGGCGTGGGAGTGGAACAGGCTCCAGGTGTCGTCGGCGTCGAAGCCGAACCACGGGTCGGTGGCGGCGAACAAACGCAGCACGTTCTCATGGGGCAGCAAGGTGCCCTTGGGCTTGCCGGTGGAGCCGGAGGTGTAGATCACATAGGCCAGATTGCCTGGCTGCACGGCAACCTCGGGGTTGCCGGGGTCGCTCGACACCCCGGGCTCGGCATCGAGCAGCACCAGCGGCAAATCGGCGGGCGGTTGCAGACGCTCGAGCAACGTCGTCTGGGTCAGCAACAAGGCGATGCCGCTGTCCTGCATCAGGTAGGCCAGGCGCTCGCGGGGGTTGCTGGGGTCCATCGGCACATAGGCACCGCCGGCCTTGAGAATGGCCAGCAGGCCGACCACCAGGTCGAGACTGCGGGCCACGGCCAGCCCCACCCGCACCTCCGGTCCGACCCCGGCGGCGATCAGCCGCGCGGCCCAGTGGTTGGCCTGGGCGTTGAGTTCGGCATAGCTCAGCTGACGGTCTTCGCAGGTCACGGCGATGGCCTGCGGACGGCGGCGCGCTTGCTCCTCGATGCAGCCGTGCAGGGTCCGTGTCACCGGGAACTGGCGGGTAGCCGGGTTCCAGGCGCGCAGATGGTGCTGGCGCTCGGCGTCCTCGAGCAACGGCATGTTGCCGACGACCGCCTGCGGGTCGGCGACGATGGCGCTCAGCAATTGCTGCCAGTGGCGCATCAACCGCGCGACGGTGGCAGCCTCGAACAGGTCGCTGGCATAGGTGAGACAGGCATGCAGGCCCTGGGCGTTCTCACTGGTGTCCAGGGTCAGGTCGAACTGGGCACCGGGCTGCGCCTGCTCGAGCAAGGTCACCTGCAGCTCGCCAAGGCTCAGGCCCTGGGCAGCGGCCGGCTGCACCTGGTGGTTGAACATCACCTGGAACAGCGGGCTGTGGCTGGCGTTGCGTTCCGGTTGCAGCGCCTCGACCAGTTGCTCGAATGGCAGGTCCTGGTGCGCCTGGGCTTGCAGCACGGTGTCATGCAGGCCGCGCAGGTGCTGGCTGAAACTGCCATGCAGGTCGAGCGGCGCGCTGATCACCTGGGTATTGACGAAGAAACCGATCAGCCGCTCGGTCTCGGCGCGGTTGCGGTTGGCCAGCGGCACACCGATGCGCACCTCGGGCTGGCCGGTGTAGCGTTGCAGCAGCAGCTGGAAGCTGCCCAGCAGCACGGTGAACAGACTGACATCGTGGCGCTGGGCGAGCTGACGCAGCGCACCGGCCAACTCGGCGGGCAGCTGCACGCCAAGGCTGGCGCCCCGACCACTCTGGCGCGCGGGGCGTGGGTGGTCCAGCGGCAGTTCGAGCACATCCTGGTGGCTGCCCAGGCGCTCGCGCCAGTACTGCAGCTGGCGCTCGCCCTCGCCCGCCTGCAGCCACTGGCGCTGCCACAAGGCATAGTCCGGGTACTGGATGGGCAGCACCGGCAGCCGCGCCGGCTCGCCGCTGCAAGCGGCGCGGTAGCATTCGAGCAATTCCTCGACCATCACGCCCATCGACCAGCCGTCGGTGACGATATGGTGCAGGCTCACCTGCAGCAGATGGTCGTCCGCGCCCAAGGGCTGCACCCGGACCCGCAGCGGCGCGCCCTGGGCCAGGTCGAACGGCGTGGCGGCTTCATCGCGCAGGCGCGCCTCGATCAGCTGTTCGGCGGCGATCGCCGGCTGCGCCGCCAGAACCTGCCAATCCGGCTCGCTGTCGGCCGAGACCTGCTGCAAGGCCTGCCCATCGACTTCGAGAAAGCGCGTGCGCAGGCTGGCATGACGCGTCAGCAACTGGGTGAAGGCACCCTGCAACGCGGCCAGGTCCAGCGGGCCGCGCAGACGCAGGGCCAGGCACAGGTTGTAGGCACAGCCCTGCGGGTCGAGCTGCCAGAGGAACCATTGGCGCTGCTGGGCATAGGACAACGGCAGCGGACCGCGTTCGATGGCCGGCACGATCGGCAGGCGCGCCACATTCACCCCGGCCTCGCCCAGCTTGCGGAACAGCTGCTGGCGCTTGTCGCTGTCCAGCCCGCCGATACGCGTGGCCAGCTCCTGCGAGCGTGCGGTTTGGGGCTTAAGCATTGTGTTCCTCCAGTTCGTCGAGCGCGCCGAAGATCAGGTCCAGTTCGTCGCTCGGATCGTTGTCGGCCATGACGGCCTGCACATGCGCCGCCAGCTGATGCAGGGTGCGCAGTGCGTAGAAATCGTTGATGGCCAGTTCGATGCCCAAGGCGCCGCGCAGGCGGGCCAGCAGCATGATCAGTTGCAGCGAATGGCCACCGAGTTCGAAGAAGTCATCGTCCAGCCCCACCCGCTCGACCTTGAGCACTTCCTGCCAGAAGCCGGCCAGCTGACACTCCAGCTCGCTGCCTGGGGCGCGGTAGGCCGCGGCGCCCGCGCCGGCCTGCGGGTCAGGCAAGGCCCGGCGTTCCAGCTTGCCGTTGGCCGACAATGGCAGGGACTCGAGCAGCACGAAGTGCGCCGGCACCATGTAGTCCGGCAGGGCGACCTTGAGCGCCGCCTTGAGGCGCTCGACCAGGCCGTCGACGGCGTCGGCGGGCACTACGTAGGCCACCAGTTGCGCGCCGCGTGCGATCACGGCGGCTTCGCGCACGCCGTCCTGTTCCAGCAGGCGGGCCTCGATCTCGCCCAGCTCGATACGCAGGCCACGGATCTTCACCTGATGGTCGATCCGGCCCCGGTATTCGATCACCCCGTCCGCGCGCTGGCTGGCCAGGTCGCCGGTGCGGTACAGCCGCGCACCGTCACCAAACGGGCTGGTGACGAAACGCTCGGCAGTCAAGCCCGGGCGACGGTGGTAGCCACGGGCCAGGCCTTCGCCGCCCAGGTACAGCTCGCCCACCACGCCCACCGGCACCGGT
>NZ_JAOCDM010000132.1 GCF_029840925.1 Pseudomonas sp. GD03858 | reverse complement strand
ACAGGGTACGAGCAAGGCTTTACTCGATGAAGGTCACCACGCCACCTGCCAGCGACTTGACCCGGGCCAGCGATTCGACGCGGTAGCCCTGGCTGTCCAGCTCGGCGCGGCCGCCCTGGAACGACTTCTCGATGACGATGCCCAGGCCCGCCACGGTAGCGCCGGCCTGCTTGATGATCGAGATCAGCGCCTGGGACGCCTTGCCGTTAGCCAGGAAGTCGTCGATCACCAGCACGCGGTCGCTGCTGTTGAGGTGGCGCGGCGAGATCGCCACGGTGTTCTCGGTCTGCTTGGTGAAGGAGTACACCGAGGCGGTCAGCAGGTTCTCGGTCAGGGTCAGCGACTGGTGCTTGCGCGCGAAGATCACCGGTACGCCCAGCTTCAGACCGGTCATCACCGCCGGGGCGATGCCGGAGGCCTCGATGGTGACGATCTTAGTCACGCCGGCATCGGCGAACAGGCGGGCGAACTCGTCACCGATCAGTTGCATCAGCGCCGGGTCGATCTGGTGGTTGAGAAACGCGTCGACTTTGAGAACCTGATCGGAAAGCACGATGCCTTCTTCGCGAATCTTCTGCTGCAGTGCTTCCACTGTTTATTCCTCGATGTAGCAAAGGTGGCCGCAAAGAGCGGCAATGTTAAAGAGTAATGGTTGATCAGCGTTTGAGCATTGCCCGGATATCGGCCAGGGCGTTGTTGCCGCGCGCGGCTTTCACTTCCACGGGCGCATCATCCAGGCCTTCCCAGGCCAGGTCGTCCGGCGGCAGTTCGTCGAGGAACCGGCTCGGCGTGCAGTCGATGATTTCGCCGTACTGCTTGCGCTTGGCGGCGAAGGTGAAGGCCAGGGTCTGGCGCGCGCGGGTGATGCCCACGTAGGCCAGGCGGCGTTCCTCTTCGATGGTGTCGGCCTCGATGCTCGAGCGGTGGGGGAGGATCTCCTCCTCCATGCCCATGATGAACACGTAGGGGAATTCCAGGCCCTTGGAGGCGTGCAGGGTCATCATCTGCACGCCTTCGGCGTTTTCTTCCTCTTCCTGCTGGCGCTCGAGCATGTCGCGCAGCACCAGCTTGCCGATGGCGTCCTCGATGGTCATGTCACCCTCTTCGTCCTTTTCGAGGGTGTTCTTCAGCGCTTCGACCAGGAACCAGACGTTGCTGATGCGGAACTCGGCAGCCTTGTCGCTGGCGGTCTGCTGGCGGATCCAGTTCTCGTAGTCGATGTCGCGGATCATTTCGTGCAGCGCGGCGATCGGGTCTTCCAGGGCGACCTTGTGGCGCACCCCGTCGAGCCAGTGCTTGAAGCGCTGCAGGCGCTCGGTGTAGCGGGCGTCCAGGTGCTCGCCCAGGCCCAGCTCCTCGCTGGCGGCGTACATCGAGATGCCGCGCTCGGTGGAATAGTTGCCGAGCTTCTCCAGGGTGGTCGAGCCGATCTCGCGGCGCGGCACGTTGATCACCCGCAGGTAGGCGTTGTCGTCGTCCGGGTTCACCAACAGGCGCAGGTAGGCCATCAGGTCCTTCACCTCCTGGCGGCCGAAGAAGCTGTTGCCACCGGACAGGCGGTACGGCACCTGGTGGTGCTGCAGCTTCAGTTCGATCAGCTTGGCCTGGTAGTTGCCCCGGTAGAGGATGGCGAAGTCGCTGTACGGACGGTTGGTGCGCAGGTGCAGGGTGAGGATTTCCATGGCCACGCGTTCGGCCTCGGCTTCCTCGTTCTTGCAGCGGATCACGCGGATCTCGTCGCCGACGCCCATCTCGCTCCACAACTCCTTCTCGAAGGCGTGGGGGTTGTTGGCGATCAGCACGTTGGCGCAGCGCAGGATGCGGCTGGTGGAGCGGTAGTTCTGCTCGAGCATGACGATCTTCAGGGAGGGGTAGTCCTCCTTGAGCAGCATCAGGTTTTCCGGGCGGGCGCCGCGCCAGGCGTAGATCGACTGGTCGTCGTCGCCGACCACGGTGAACTGGTTGCGCATGCCGATCAGCATCTTCACCAGCAGGTACTGGCTGGCGTTGGTGTCCTGGTATTCGTCCACCAGCAGGTAACGCACGCGGTTCTGCCAGCGTTCGAGCACATCGGGGTGCTCCTGGAACAGCTTGACCGGCTGCAGGATCAGGTCGTCGAAGTCCACCGCGTTGAACGCCTTGAGCGTGCGCTGGTAATGGGTGTAGACGATGGCCGCGGTCTGCTCGCGCGGGTTGCGCGCCTTCTCCAGGGCCTCGGGCGGCAGGATCAGGTCGTTCTTCCAGGCACCGATCATGTTCTTGATCTCGTCGATGCCGTCGTCGCCGGAGTATTCCTTCTGCATGATGTCCGACAGCAGCGCCTTGATGTCGGATTCGTCGAAGATCGAGAAGCCCGGCTTGTAGCCCAGGCGCTCGTGCTCCTTGCGAATGATGTTCAGGCCCAGGTTGTGGAAGGTGCACACCGTCAGGCCCCGGCCTTCCCCCGGACGCAGCAGGGTGCCGACCCGCTCCTTCATCTCGCGCGCGGCCTTGTTGGTGAAGGTCATCGCCACGATGTACTGGGCACGGATGCCGCAGTTCTGGATGAGGTGGGCAATCTTGCGCGTGATCACGCTGGTCTTGCCGGAGCCTGCACCGGCGAGCACCAAAAGAGGGCCGCCGACGTAGTCTCGGGCTTCCTGTTGCCGGGGATTGAGTCGGGACATGCTAGAAACCGGGGGTAACCAGAAAATAGCCGCGCATTCTAGCAGGCATGGACCGGTTAATGCGCGACCGTCTGACGTTGTGATGCAGGGCGCGAATCGGATTTGCCGGTTCTGCTACTTTCGCGCAGGATGCACGTCAGATTGCGTCGGGATGTCGGCCAGGGATGGGCAATGACTAAAAGTGAAAATCATTTCCAGTTAATCGGGTAGGATTGCCCGCGCTCGCCGTTCCACCGCCCATATCCAAGGAGCCCGCTTGTCCACGCCTGTCGAACCCCTGCGTTTGCTGCTGTTGGCCGATGAGTCGGAATGGGCTGCGCGTCTGCGCGAATGCCTGCAGCCGATGGGCGGTAGCGCCGTGCTGCTGACCGCGCCGAACTGGGCGGCGGTGGACAGCCTGTTCGCCAACGACCGCCAGGCCGTGGTGCTGGCCACGCCCGAGCTGCAGCCGGCGCCGGGGCGTTGCGAGCTGCCGACCATCCTGCTGCTGGAGCAGGAGCCGACGAGCCCGCCGGTTGGCGTCAGCGACTGGCTGGTGCTGGCGCAATTGACCCCCGATGCCTTGCGCCGCTGCCTGCGCCATGTGCGCGAGCGCGGCGTGCTGGTGGCGACCCTGCAGCGCCTGGCCGAACAGGACCCGTTGACCGGTATCGCCAACCGCCAGGGCTTCCAGGCACTGCTGACCGCACGCCTGGCCGAGAACGAAGGCCGTGGCCTGGCCCTGGGCCACCTTGATCTGGACAACTTCCGTCACGTCAACGACGCCCTTGGCCATCAGGGCGGCGATCGCCTGATCCTGCAGGTCGTGGCCCGGTTGAAGCATCAGCTGGAGGCCGGCGATCAGCTGGCGCGTCTGGGTAGCGACGAGTTCGCCCTGCTGATCGACACTCGCCGCGACCCCAACCGCGCCGAATGGATGGCCGAGCGCATCACCGAGGCGCTTACCGAACCCTACTGGATCGACGGCGAGAGCCTGCTGCTCGGGTGCAGCCTGGGGATCGCCCATGCCCGCGCCCAGGCCGGAGCCGACCCGCTGATGTGGCATGCGCACATTGCCATGCGTCAGGCCAAGGGCAATCAGGGCTGCACCTTCCATGTGTTCAATGAGCGCATCAACCGCAATGCCCGCAGCCTTGCCGACCTGGAAAGCGAACTGCGCCGTGCCCTGCGCCGTGACGAGCTGGAACTGCACTACCAGCCGCGGCTGAACCTCGCCGATGGCCGCATCGTCGGGCTGGAGGCGCTGGTGCGCTGGAACCACCCTGAACGCGGCCTGCTGGCACCGAGCGAGTTCGTGCCGCTGGCCGAGCAGAGTGGGCTGATCGTGCCGCTCGGCTACTGGGTGATCTCACGGGCGTTGAGCGATATGCAGGCGTTGCGCGAACGCGGGCTGGCGCCGCTGCACATGGCGGTGAACCTGAGCTTCCGCCAGTTCCAGGACAGCCAGTTGCTGGCCACCCTCAGCCGGCTGATCGTCGAGCACGGTGTCGATGCCCGCTGGCTGGAATTCGAGCTGACCGAAACCGCGGTGATGCGCCGCAACGAGCTGGTACGGCAGACCATGGATGCCCTGGGGCGCCTGGGCGTGCGCTTCTCGCTGGACGACTTCGGCACTGGCTTCTCGTCGTTCGTGCACCTGAACAGCCTGCCGATCACCCTGCTCAAGGTCGACCGCAGCTTCGTCGGCGGCATGGAGCAACGGGAAGAGAACGCCAAGCTGGTGCACGCCATGATCAACCTGGCGCACAACCTCAACCTGGAGGTGGTGGCCGAAGGCGTGGAGAGCGAGGAGCAACTGGCGCTGCTGCGGGCGTTCGGTTGCGACCAGGTGCAGGGGTTCCTGGTGAGCCGGCCGTTGCCGGTGGGGGCGTTGATCGAGTACCTGTCGCAGGTGCCGAGTCCGAGCCTGGCGCAGACCTTGTAGATTACGCATTGGGGCTGCTTTGCAGCCCTTTCGCGACGCAAGGCCGCTCCTACAGACGATCGCGACCCTTTGTAGGAGCGGCCTTGCCGAGGCGTCGGACCGGTCGGAAAGGGGCGCAGAGCGCCCCCGGCAATTTCAAACCGTGAAGATGATCAACCGGCCAGCATGCGCCCGGTCTCTTCCAGGTTCTCGTGCCAGCTCAACGCTTCGCGCAGGATGTGCGGCGTATGCCCGCCGCGCTGGCAGGCGCGCTCGAAGTAATCGTTCAGCGCCGCGCGGTAGTCCGGGTGCACACAGTTGTCGATGATCACCCGGGCGCGCTCGCGCGGTGCCAGACCACGCAGGTCAGCCAGGCCCACCTCGGTCACCAGGATGTCCACATCGTGCTCGGTGTGGTCGACGTGGCTGACCATCGGCACCACGCTGGAAATCGCGCCGCCCTTGGCGATCGACTTGGTGACGAAGATCGCCAGGTGGGCGTTGCGGGCGAAGTCGCCGGAGCCACCGATGCCGTTCATCATCTTCGTGCCGCAGACGTGGGTCGAGTTGACGTTGCCGTAGATGTCGAACTCCAGCGCGGTATTGATGCCGATGATCCCCAGGCGACGCACCACTTCAGGGTGGTTGGAGATTTCCTGCGGGCGCAGCACCAGCTTGTCCTTGTAGCGCTCCAGGTTGCCGAACACATCGGCGTTGCGGCGGCTCGACAGGGTGATCGAGCTGCCCGAGGCGAAGCTCAGCTTGCCGGCATCGATCAGGTCGAAGGTCGAGTCCTGCAGCACTTCGGAGTACATGGTCAGGTTTTCGAACGGCGACTCGATCAGGCCGCACATCACCGCGTTGGCGATGCTGCCGATGCCGGCCTGCAGCGGGCCGAGGTTGTTGCTCATGCGGCCGGCGTCCACTTCACCTTTGAGGAAGGCGATCAGGTGGTCGGCGATGCCCTGGGTCTCGTGGTCCGGTGGCAGCACGGTGGACGGCGAGTCCGGTTGGTCGCTGATGACGATGCCGACGATCTTGGCCGGATCGATCGGGATGGCGGTGCTGCCGATGCGATCGTCCACCTTCACCAGCGGGATCGGCGTGCGGGTCGGGCGGTAGGTCGGGATATAGATGTCGTGCAAGCCTTCGAGGTTGGCGTTGTGCGACAGGTTGATCTCGACGATGACCTGCTTGGCGAAGATCGCGAAGCTGGCCGAGTTGCCCACGGAGGTGGTCGGCACGATATGGCCTTGCTCGGTGATCGCCACCGCTTCGATGACGGCGATGTCCGGCAGGGTGAGCTGTTTGTTGCGCAGTTGCTCGACGGTCTCCGACAAGTGCTGGTCGATGAACATCACCTTGCCGTCGTTGATGGCCTTGCGCAGGGTGCTGTCGACCTGGAACGGCATGCGTCGGGCCAGTACGCCGGCTTCGGTCAGTTGCTTGTCCAGGTCGTTGCCCAGGCTGGCGCCGGTCATCAGGCTGATCTTCAGTGGCGACTGTTTGGCGCGTTCGGCCAGTGCGTGGGGCACGGCCTTGGCTTCGCCGGCGCGGGTGAAGCCGCTCATGCCGACGGTCATGCCGTCCTGGATCAGGCCAGCGGCGTCAGCCGCACTCATTACCTTGCTGTGCAGGGAGGACAAGCGGATACGATCACGGTACATGGATTGTTATCTCGGGCTACTGAGGCTACTGGAAGCGCAGTCTAGAGATTTCACCCGGAACCGTCCCGCGACCATGGTCGTAGGCGAAGGCCGGAAGTAGAGCCGTTGATCTGGATCAAGCAAATGAAAAGGCCCCTGGGAATATCTCCCCAGGGGCCTTATGCGCTTCTATATGGGTTAGGCCGGGTCAGTCCACCGCCTTGACCATGTCCTCGATGACTTTCTTGGCGTCACCGAACACCATCATGGTCTTGTCCAGGTAGAACAGTTCGTTGTCCAGGCCCGCGTAGCCGCTGGCCATGGAGCGCTTGTTGACGATGATGGTCTTGGCCTTGAAAGCCTCGAGGATCGGCATGCCGGCAATCGGCGACTTCGGATCGTTCTTCGCCGCCGGGTTGACCACGTCGTTGGCGCCCAGCACCAGCACCACGTCGGCCTGGCCGAACTCGGCGTTGATGTCTTCCATCTCGAACACCTGGTCGTACGGCACCTCGGCCTCGGCCAGCAGCACGTTCATGTGCCCCGGCATGCGCCCCGCCACCGGGTGGATCGCATACTTCACGGTCACACCGTTGTGGGTCAGCTTCTCGGTCAGCTCCTTGAGCGCGTGCTGGGCGCGGGCCACCGCCAGGCCGTAGCCCGGAACGATGATCACGCTGTCGGCGTTGCTCAGCAGGAAGGTGGCGTCGTCGGCCGAGCCGGACTTCACCGGGCGCTGTTCTTTCGAGCCTTGCGCGGCGCCGGCATCGGTGTCACCGCCGAAGCCGCCGAGGATGACGTTGAAGAACGAGCGGTTCATCGCCTTGCACATGATGTACGAGAGGATCGCACCGCTGGAGCCGACCAGGGAACCGGCGATGATCAGCATCGAGTTGTTCAGCGAGAAGCCGATGCCCGCCGCTGCCCAGCCCGAGTAGCTGTTGAGCATCGACACCACCACCGGCATGTCGGCGCCGCCGATCGGGATGATGATCAGCACGCCCATGACGAAGGCCAGGGCCAGCATCAAGGTGAAGGCGCTGTAGTGGCCGGTGAAGGTGAACAGCAGCCCCAGTGCGATGGTCGCCAGGCCCAGGATCAAGTTCAGCTTGTGCTGGCCGGCGAACTGTACCGGTGCGCCCTGGAACAGACGGAACTTGTACTTGCCCGACAGCTTGCCGAAGGCGATCACGGAACCCGAGAAGGTGATGGCACCGATGGCCGCGCCGAGGAACAGCTCCAGGCGATTGCCGGTGGGGATCGGGTCGCTGATGCTGGCGACGATGCCCAGCGATTGTGGCTCGAGCACGGCGGCGATGGCGATGAACACCGCGGCCAGGCCGATCATGCTGTGCATGAAGGCGACCAGCTCGGGCATCTTGGTCATCTCGACGCGCTTGGCCATGATCGAGCCAGCGCTGCCGCCGACCAGCAGGCCGACGATCACGTAGCCGATGCCCGCAGTGGCCAGCTCGGCCCCAAGCTTATAGATGAGGCCTACCGTGGTGAGGATGGCGATGCCCATGCCGATCATGCCGAACAGGTTGCCGCGGCGTGAAGTGGTCGGGTGCGAGAGGCCCTTGAGCGCCTGGATGAAGCAGACCGAGGCGACCAGGTACAGAAGCGTTACCAGATTCATGCTCATGCTTACTTCTGCGCCTCGTTCTTGGTTTTCTTCTTGAACATTTCCAGCATGCGGCGGGTGACCAGGAAGCCACCGAACACGTTGACCGCGGCCAGTGCCACGGCCAGGGTGCCCATGACCTTGCCGGCCGGGGTGACGGTCAGCGCGGCGGCCAGCATGGCGCCGACGATGACGATCGCGGAAATGGCGTTGGTGACCGCCATCAACGGGGTGTGCAGGGCCGGGGTGACGTTCCACACCACGTGATAGCCCACGTAGATGGCCAGCACGAAGATGATCAGGTTGTAGATGCCGTGGGAAATCAGCATGTCTTCCATTGTCGTGCTCCTTAGCCGTTCTTGCGCACGACCTGGCCATCGCGGCACATCAGGCACGCGGCGACGATGTCGTCTTCGAGGTTGATGACCAGGTTGCCGTCCTTGTCGAACAGCAGCTTCGTGAAGTCCAGCAGGTTGCGCGCGTACAGCGCCGAGGCATCGGCGCCGACCTGGGCCGGCAGGTTGGTCGGGCCGGCGATGGTCACGCCGTTGTGCGTCACCACCTGATCGGCCACGGTCAGCGGACAGTTGCCGCCCTGGGCCGCAGCCAGGTCGATGACCACAGATCCAGGTTTCATCTGCGCCACCGTTTCGGCGCTGAGCAGGGTCGGCGCCTTGCGTCCGGGGATCAGCGCAGTGGTGATGACGATATCGGCCTGTTTGGCGCGCTCGTGCACCGCCTGGGCCTGGCGCTGCATCCAGCTGGCCGGCATCGGCCGGGCATAGCCGCCGACGCCTTCAGCGCATTCGCGCTCTTCGTCGGTCTCGTAGGGTACGTCGATGAACTTGGCGCCGAGCGACTCGATCTGCTCCTTCACCGCAGGGCGCACGTCCGATGCTTCGATCACCGCGCCCAGGCGCTTGGCCGTGGCGATGGCCTGCAGGCCGGCCACGCCGGCGCCGAGGATCAGCACGCGGGCGGCCTTCACGGTGCCTGCGGCGGTCATCAGCATGGGCATGAAGCGTGGGTAGTGGTGGGCCGCCAGCAGCACGGCCTTGTAGCCGGCGATGTTGGCCTGGGACGACAGCACATCGAGGCTTTGGGCGCGCGAGGTGCGTGGCGCGGCCTCCAGGGCGAAGGCGGTGATGCCGCGTTCGGCCATCTTGGCGATCAGTTCATTGTCGAACGGGTTGAGCATGCCTGCCAGCAGGCTGCCGCTGTTGATCAGCGTCAGTTCCTGGTCATTGGGCGCGACCACCTTGAGCACCAGTTGCGCGCCGAAGGTATCGGCGGCCTCGCCCAGCGTGGCGCCAGCGGCTTCATAGGCACTGTCCGGAATGGCGGCCTTGAGCCCCGCCCCCCGTTGCACGGTGACCTGATGGCCCTGGCCAACCAGTTTCTTGATGGTTTCCGGGGTCGCGGCGACCCTTGTCTCACCCGTCTGCGTCTCGAGAGGAACACCAATGTGCACGACTTTGTCTCCTGCGGTGACCTTTTGTCTTTATGGAAACCAGCGCACTTCGGGTGGTGCGGCTGGGCGGTCGTAGAGCACGACCCCGCCGGATCCGGGGCGGGGGAGGCATTTTGCAGACGAACCCAGGGGCCTTCAACAGGTTCTGAAGCGAAACGAACTCAAAACTACAAGTCACCCTGTGACCGTATGTCGCAACGATTCCGGTCCAGCCCGTCAAGTACGCGCTCTTCGCAGCTTAGGGGAAAAAATGAAAAAAATTCGGCTGTTTTCGTTCGTGGCGTTGTGAATGTCGCAAAATAAGGCGCAAACCCGCGTAGCTACTAGGGTTGATAGGGTTTTTCCGCTAGCCGGAACAGATTACGAATTTGCGACAAAACCATATATCTGTAGGTGTTCAAAATAATTGACTACGGAGTCAGCTTATCTGTTTTCGGCTTCAGTCGATGGCGGTGTATTGCTGCGCCACCGCCACCAGCCAATCACGAAACGCCCGCAGCGACGCAGACTCCACCTTTCGCTCGGGAATCATCAGATGGTAGGCCTTGTCGCTGGACAGGGCATGCCTGTTAGCGACCAGCAACCGGCCCTCCTGCAGCTCGCGCTGGATCAGGAATGGCGGAATCAGCGCGACGCCCATGTCGTGCATGGCGGCCTGGGCCAGCATCGAGAACAGTTCGTAGCGCGGACCGGTCATGTCGCGCGCGACGCTCATGCCCAGGCTGTCGAACCACTGCCGCCAGGCGTAGGGGCGGGTGGTCTGTTGCAGTAGAGGCAGCTCGGCGATGTGCTGGGCGTCCAGGCAAGTTCGCCCATCCAGGAGGGCGGGGCTGCACACCGGCATGGGGTTTTCGCCCATCAGTCGGTGAGATTGGGTGCCGGACCAGTCGGCGTCGCCGAAGTAGATCGCGGCATCGAAGGGCGTGTCGGCAAACAGGAAGGGGCGGGTGCGGTTGGTCAGGTTGACCGTGACCTCCGGGTGACGTTGCTGGAAGTCCTTCAGGCGCGGCAGCAGCCATTGCGTGCCGAAGGTCGGCACCACCGCCAGCTCGATCACGTTGGCGCCTTGCTGGCGCATCACCGAAAGCGTGTCGCGCTCCACCGCATCCAGCTGCGTGGCCACCTGGCGGCTGTAGGAGAGCCCGGCTTCGGTCAGTTTCACGCCCCGGCGCGAGCGGCGGAACAGTTCGACATTGAGGAAGGCTTCCAGGCCGCCGATCTGCCGACAGACGGCGCCCTGGGTCAAGGCCAGTTCCTGGGCGGCCTTGGTGAAGCTCTCGTGACGCGCGGCCGCCTCGAAGCAGACCAGGGCGGTGGTGCTGGGAATCTTGCGGCGCATGTACGTCAACCTCACTTGTCGGGCGGTGAACAGGGTATTTCGATGATCACGAAGTGAGAAAATATCACTAAACCGTGCGCAATCCTCGTTTGTCCCGCGGGCCGATCAGGCCTAGGATCAACCCAGCACAACAATTCGTTCCCATCTTTCGAGGAATCCGCACATGGCTGGCAAGGCAAGCTTCAACTGGATCGATCCGCTGCTGCTGGACCAGCAGCTCACTGAAGAAGAGCGCATGGTCCGCGACAGCGCCTATCAGTTCGCCCAGGACAAGCTGGCACCCCGTGTGCTGGAGGCGTTCCGCCACGAGCAGACGGACCCGGCGATCTTCCGTGAGATGGGCGAAGTCGGCCTGCTCGGCGCAACCATCCCCGAGCAGTACGGCGGCAGCGGCCTGAACTACGTGTGCTACGGCCTGATCGCCCGTGAGGTGGAGCGCATCGACTCCGGCTACCGCTCGATGATGAGCGTGCAGTCGTCGTTGGTGATGGTGCCGATCAACGAGTTCGGTACCGAGGCGCAGAAGCAGAAGTACCTGCCGAAGCTGGCCAGTGGCGAGTGGATCGGTTGCTTCGGCCTGACCGAACCCAACCATGGCTCCGACCCGGGCTCGATGATCACCCGGGCGCGCAAGGTCGACGGCGGCTATCGCCTGACCGGCAGCAAGATGTGGATCACCAACAGCCCGATCGCCGACGTGTTCGTGGTCTGGGCCAAGGACGATGCTGGTGATATCCGCGGCTTCGTGCTGGAAAAAGGCTGGGCCGGCCTCAGTGCTCCGGCCATCCACGGCAAGGTCGGCCTGCGCGCCTCGATCACCGGCGAGATCGTCATGGACAACGTGTTCGTGCCAGAAGAGAACATCTTCCCGGACGTGCGTGGCCTGAAAGGCCCGTTCACCTGTCTGAACTCGGCCCGCTATGGCATCTCCTGGGGCGCTCTGGGCGCCGCCGAGGCCTGCTGGCACACGGCGCGCCAATACACGCTGGATCGCCAGCAGTTCGGCCGTCCTCTGGCTGCCAACCAGCTGATCCAGAAGAAACTGGCCGACATGCAGACCGAGATCACCCTGGCCCTGCAAGGCTGCTTGCGCCTGGGGCGGATGAAGGACGAGGGTACGGCGGCGGTCGAGATCACCTCGATCATGAAGCGCAACTCCTGCGGCAAGGCCCTGGACATCGCCCGCATGGCCCGCGACATGCTGGGCGGCAACGGCATCTCCGACGAGTTCGGCGTGGCCCGTCACCTGGTCAACCTCGAGGTGGTCAACACCTATGAAGGCACTCACGACGTGCATGCGCTGATTCTCGGGCGCGCGCAGACCGGCATCCAGGCGTTCTACTAATAGAGGAACCAGGTCATGGGCGCGCTTTCCCATCTGCGGGTGCTGGATCTTTCCCGGGTATTGGCTGGCCCCTGGTCCGGCCAGATCCTGGCCGACCTTGGCGCCGATGTGATCAAGGTCGAGCGCCCGGGGGCGGGTGACGACACCCGTTCCTGGGGGCCGCCTTTCCTGCGTGATGCCCAGGGCGAAAACACCAGCGAGGCGGCCTACTACCTGTCGGCCAACCGTAACAAGCGCTCGGTGACCATCGACTTCACCCAGCCGGAAGGCCAGCGCCTGGTACGTGAGCTGGCGGCGAAGTCGGATATCGTCATCGAGAACTTCAAGGTCGGCGGGCTGGCGGCCTATGGGCTGGACTATCAAAGCCTGAAGGCGGTCAATCCGAAGCTCATCTACTGCTCGATCACCGGCTTCGGCCAGACCGGGCCATATGCCAAGCGTGCCGGTTACGACTTCATGATCCAGGGGCTGGGAGGGCTGATGAGCCTGACCGGTCGCCCGGAAGGGGAGGAAGGGGCCGGGCCGATGAAGGTGGGGGTGGCGCTGACCGATATCCTCACGGGGCTGTATTCCACCGTGGCAATTCTCGCGGCCCTGGCACACCGTGATCAGGCCGGTATCGGCCAGCACATCGACATGGCGCTGCTGGATGTGCAGGTAGCCTGCCTGGCCAACCAGGCAATGAACTACCTCACCACGGGTGCTGCGCCTCGTCGACTGGGCAATGCGCACCCGAACATTGTGCCGTATCAGGATTTCCCGACGGCCGATGGCAACTTCATTCTTACCGTGGGCAATGACGGGCAGTTCCGCAAGTTCGCGGAAGTGGCCGGGCAGGCGCACTGGGCGGATGACCCGCGCTTCGCCACCAACAAACAGCGGGTGGCCAACCGTGCCGAGCTGATTCCGCTGATTCGTCAGGCCACGGTGTTCAAGACTACGGCCGAGTGGGTGAGTGAGTTGGAGAAGGCGGGCGTGCCGTGCGGGCCGATCAACGACCTGGCGCAGATGTTCCAGGATCCGCAGGTGTTGGCCCGAGGGTTGGCGGTGAATGTTCCCCACCCGTTGGCGGGTAGCGTGCCGCAGGTGGCCAGCCCGATCCGGTTGTCGGAGACGCCGGTGGAGTATCGGCAGGCGCCGCCGTTGCTGGGGGAGCATACCGAGGCGGTGCTGGGGGATGTGCTGGGGTTGGATGGGGAGGCGGTGCAGCGGCTTCGGGGGGCTGGGGTGTTGTGATGCGCTATATATAGATAGACGGGGAGGCCGGTAGGCCTTCCCGTTTTTGTTTCTGGGGCTGCTTATATAGGTGTCATGGCTGGTAGGGGCCTGCCTTGGGATTGGGTTGTGTGTGGGGTGTTCGCCGAGGGATCGTGGTGTGTCTCAGAGGTGTTCGCCGAGGATTCTCTGGCGCCTACAAGATCGAGCGCCGCCCGCGCGGCGCATCGCGACGCAAGGCCGCTCCTACATTTGTTGCAACGTGCCGAACCTGTCAGGCCATGGTTGCCCGCCTTGGTGCATGCCTTGAGACAGGTGAGACGCCAGTGGTGCCCACACTGAAACCGCGTCGTACCCACAAGGCGGACCAGGTGATGGCCCAGGAGCGATTGGCCCGAAACAAATGTAGGAGCGGCCTTGCGTCGCGATGCGCCGCGCGGGCGGCGCTCGATCTGACAGGCGCTGCAAGGGCTGTGGCGAGCCCCTGGCGGCCCTGACGCGGTCTTTTCGCTAATTGTTTGAAAATATTGAAATTAAAGGTTGACGCCCTTC
>NZ_JAOCDM010000131.1 GCF_029840925.1 Pseudomonas sp. GD03858 | reverse complement strand
AAGTCAAAGTCAAAGTCAAAGACGGTCGGCGGCGGTTTTTATAGTTGTAAACGCATTCATTTACGATGGCGACGCATAGTCACCTTTCCGCCCTTACGGCGGGTCACTTTTTGTCAAACGCGACAAAAAGTAACCAAAAAACGCTGCGCTCCATTCATCCGGCCCTCCGCTGCGCTCCGGGTCCCCTCGCTCCGGCCTTGCTCCCGGGAGGACCGCGCTGCAGGGCCCATCCTGGGCCCCAGCGCTTGACGGGCATCCATGCCCGTCACCTCCCTCCGCAAGGCCTGCGTTCGGCCTACTGAAGTCGCGAAGTTACGGGCGGCGCCTGGGCTGGTGCAGCTGTCGCTAGTGGGCTATGGGGGTAGACTTCTGATCGCCAAAGACAAAGACAAAGACAAAGACAAAGCCGGAGGCGGCAAGCGTCAGAGGGCGTCGTGGCGAGCCAGCGCCCACTCCACGTGCTCGCGTACCAGCTCCGAAGGATCATCCCGCCGCGCGTTGAGCGCTTCCAGAACGGGAATGGTCGAAGGGGCATTCCCCAGTCCCACCGCCAGGTTACGCAAAAACCGCTCATACCCCGCCCGCCGCAGGGGCGACCCCTCGGTGCAGCCGAGAAAACGCTTTTCATCCCACAGGAACAGCTCGGCCAGCTCGATATTGTCCAGCCCCCGGCGGGGCATGAAGTCGTCTTCGCTAGTGGTCTTGGCGAAACGGTTCCAAGGACAGACGATCTGGCAATCGTCGCAACCGAACACCCGGTTACCGATCAATGGACGCAGTTCCAGTGGGATGGCGCCGCGCAATTCGATGGTCAGGTACGAGATGCAGCGTCGGGCATCAAGCTGGTAGGCCCCGACGAATGCCTGGGTCGGGCAGATGTCCAGGCATGCCTGGCAGCGCCCGCAATGATCGCTGCCCTGCACGCCGTCGATCGGCAGCGGCAGGTCGACGAACAGCTCGGCCAGGAAGAAGTAGCTGCCGGCCTTGCGATTGAGCAGCAAGGTGTTCTTGCCGATCCAGCCCAGGCCGGCCTCCTGCGCCAAGGCTTTCTCCAGCACCGGGGCGCTGTCGACGAAGGCGCGGTAACCGAACGGGCCGATGGCCTCCTGGATGCGATCGGCGAAGTGCTGCACGCGTTTGCGCACCAGCTTGTGGTAATCGCGACCCAGGGCATAACGCGAGATGTAGGCCTTTTCCGGCTCCGCGAGGCGCTTGGCCATCTGCGTGTCGCCGGGCAGGTAGTCCATGCGCAACGAGATCACCCGCAGCGTGCCGGGGATCAGCTCGGCCGGGCGCGAGCGCTTGTGGCCATGGTCGCCCATGTACTCCATCTCGCCGTTGTAGCCGGCGGCCAGCCAGCGCTGCAGGTGCTGTTCGTGCTCGCCAAGGTCGACGCCGGCGATGCCGACATGGGCAAAACCGAGTTCGCGGCCCCAATCCTTGATCGATTGGGCCAGTGTGGCGATGTCTGGAGTCGTGGCGGGCATGGACGGATAAGGCATTACAGGCACAGGTGCGTATAATTCTGCCAGACATCAGAGCCTTTGACCCCATGCCTCAGACCAAACACCTCCCATTACCGCTCAGCAGCCTGACATTGGCCAGGCTGCCGCCGCGTGCCGCCGATGCCCACAAGGGCGACTTCGGCCATGTGCTGGTGATCGGCGGTGACCTGGGTACCGGCGGCGCGGTGATGCTCAGCGGCGAGGCCGCGCTGCGTTGCGGCGCCGGCCTGGTCAGCGTGGCGACCCGCCCCGAACATGTCGTCGCCGGCCTGGCGCGGCTGCCGGAGATCATGTGGCTGGGCATGAGTTCGGCCAACCAATTGATCGGCCCGCTCGCCCGCGCCTCGGTGCTGGTGGTCGGGCCAGGCCTGGGCCAGGCGGCCTGGGGACGCAGCCTGCTGTCGGCGGTCACGCATGCGCACCTGCCGCAGGTCTGGGACGCCGACGCCCTCAACCTGCTGGCCGGTGCGCCATTGGCCTTGCCCAGTGGCAGCATCCTTACCCCGCATCCGGGGGAGGCCGCTCGGCTGCTGGGCATCTCCACCGAGGCGGTGCAGGCCGACCGACAAGGCGCCGCGCGCAAGCTCGCCCGTCGCTACGCCAGTGTCTGCGTGCTCAAGGGCGCCGGCACGCTGGTGGCTGACCCGCTTGGCCAACTGGCGCTGTGCGGGCGCGGGCATCCGGCCATGGCCGGGGCGGGACTGGGTGACGTGCTGACCGGTGTGCTGGCGGCGTTGCTGGCCCAGGGGCTGGATGCCTGGCAGGCTGCGTGCCTGGGGGTATGGCTGCACGCCTGCGCGGGCGAGCACCTGGGCGTTCAAGGTAGAGGGCTGGCGGCCAGCGATCTGGTTCCGGTCATAAGAAAGTTGTTGGAGGAGCATTCAGCGTGTCAGGCATAACCCTGTTTCTGGCCGACGAGCCAGCCACCGTCGCCTTTGGCGCCAAGCTGGCCGAAGTGACCAAAGGTCACGGCGTGATCTTTCTCGAAGGCGACCTGGGCGCCGGCAAGACCACGCTGTCGCGTGGCCTGATCCGCGGCCTGGGCCATGAAGGGCCGGTGAAAAGCCCGACCTTCACCGTGGTCGAGCCCTACGAAATCGGCGAGATCCGCGCCTTCCATTTCGACCTGTACCGCCTGGTCGATCCGGAGGAACTCGAGTTCATGGGCATTCGCGACTATTTCGAGGGCGATGCCCTGTGCCTGTTCGAATGGCCGGACAAAGGCGCAGGCGTTTTGCCAAAGCCCGACCTGACCATTACCATAAGCCCGCAAGCGGGCGGACGTTCGCTGAACCTGTCGCCGCAGGGGGCACGCGGCGAAGCCTGGTGTGCCGTTCTGGCCAAAGAATTCAAACAGTAAGTGGGGAAAGGTATGCGCATACGCGCACTGGTCGCCGTCGTTGGGCTGCTGCTGACCGCGGTGACCGTTGACGCTCTGGCCGTCACTCAAGTCAAGAGCATGCGTCTGTGGCGCGCTCCGGACAACACGCGGCTGGTCTTCGACCTGTCCGGGCCTGTGCAGCACAGCGTCTTCACCCTGACCGCACCCGATCGCCTGGTGATCGACATCAACGGCGCGACCCTGGGCGCGCCGCTGAACGTTTCCACCTCGAACACACCGATCACCAGCGTGCGCTCGGCGCAGCGCACGCCTACCGACCTGCGTGTGGTGGTCGATCTGAAAAAGGCCGTCTCGCCCAAGAGTTTCACCTTGGCGCCGAACGCCCAGTACGGCAACCGCCTGGTGGTTGACCTGTACGACCAGGAAGCCGACGCCATCGCGGCCAGCAACCCGACGCCGCCCCCTGTCCCGCAGCCACCGGCCACCACCCCGGCGGTGCCGGTGACCCCGGCGCAACCGGCGATCAAGCTGCCGCCTGCGCCATCCGGCAAGCGCGACATCGTCATCGCCATCGACGCCGGTCACGGCGGCGAAGACCCGGGCGCATCGGGCTCGCGTGGCCAGCACGAGAAAGACATCGTGCTGGATATCGCCAAGGAGCTGCAGCGTCAGATCAACTCCGAGAAGGGCTACCGCGCCGAGCTGACCCGCACCGGCGACTACTTCATCCCGTTGCGCAAGCGCACCGAGATCGCCCGCAAGAAAGGCGCCGACCTGTTCGTCTCGATCCATGCCGACGCCGCGCCGTCCAAGGCCGCCTTCGGCGCCTCGGTGTTCGCCCTGTCCGACCGCGGTGCCACCTCCGAAACCGCGCGCTGGCTGGCTGATACCGAGAACCGCTCCGACCTGATCGGCGGCGCCGGCAACGTCAGCCTCGACGACAAGGACCGCATGCTGGCCGGCGTGCTGCTCGACCTGTCGATGACCGCCACGCTCAGTTCCAGCCTCAATGTCGGGCAGAAGGTGCTGGGCAACATGGGCCGGGTCACGCCGCTGCACAAGCGACGGGTGGAGCAAGCTGGCTTCATGGTGCTGAAGTCGCCGGACATCCCGTCGATCCTGGTCGAAACCGGATTCATCTCCAATGCCAACGAAGCCGCCAAGCTGGCCACGCGCAGCCACCAGCAAGCCCTGGCGCGCTCGATCCATACCGGCGTGCGCCAGTTCTTCCAGCAGAATCCGCCACCGGGCACCTACATCGCCTGGCTGCGCGACAGCGGCAAGATCGCCCAGGGGCCGCGTGAGCACTCGGTGCGCCCCGGTGAGACACTGGCCATGATCGCGGTGCGCTACCAGGTCAGCGTCGCCAGCCTGCGCAGCAGCAACAACCTGAAGACCGATGAGCTGAAGGTTGGCCAGCACCTGGACATCCCCACCACCGCCCTGGCGTCCCAGCAATGAGTGGCGGTTCGCGTATCGAGCTGCTCAGCCCGCGGCTGGCCAACCAGATCGCCGCGGGCGAGGTGGTCGAGCGTCCCGCGTCGGTGGCCAAGGAATTGCTGGAGAACAGCCTCGATTCCGGTGCCCGGCGCATCGAGGTCGAGGTTGAGCAGGGCGGTGTGAAGCTGTTGCGGGTGCGTGACAACGGCGGCGGCATCGCTGCGGACGACCTGCCCCTGGCCCTGGCGCGTCACGCCACCAGCAAGATCCGTGAGCTGGAAGACCTCGAAGGCGTGCTCAGCCTGGGGTTTCGCGGCGAGGCCTTGGCGTCGATCAGCTCGGTGGCGCGGCTGACCCTGACGTCGCGCACCGCCGAAGCCAGCGAGGCCTGGCAGGTGGAGACCGAGGGTCGCGACATGACCCCGCGGGTGCAGCCGGCGGCGCACCCGGTCGGTACTTCCGTCGAAGTGCGCGACCTGTTCTTCAACACCCCGGCCCGACGCAAGTTCCTCAAGGCCGAGAAGACCGAATTCGATCACCTGCAGGAAGTCATCCGGCGCCTGGCGCTGGCGCGCTTCGACGTGGCCTTCCATCTGCGCCACAACGGCAAGACCATCTTCAGCTTGCACGAGGCCGCCGACGAGATGGCTCGGGCTCGGCGTGTCGGCACCATCTGCGGCCCGGGTTTCCTGGAGCAGGCGCTGCCGATCGATGTCGAGCGCAACGGCCTGCGCCTGTGGGGCTGGGTCGGCCTGCCGACCTTCTCGCGCAGCCAGGCCGACCTGCAGTACTTCTTCGTCAACGGCCGCGCCGTGCGCGACAAGCTGGTCGCCCACGCGGTGCGCCAGGCCTATCGCGACGTGCTGTTCAACGGCCGGCACCCGACCTTCGTGCTGTTCCTGGAGTGCGACCCGACCGGCGTGGACGTCAACGTGCATCCGACCAAACACGAAGTGCGCTTCCGTGAAGGGCGGATGGTCCACGACTTCCTGTATGGCACCTTGCACCGTGCCCTGGCCGATGTGCGCCCGGAGGATCAGCTCGCCGCGCCCGCCGCGACCAGCGAACTGGTGCGCCCGAGCGGGATCCAGGCGGGGGAGTTCGGCCCGCAGGGCGAGATGCGCCTGGCTTCGCCGGTGCTGGAGCAACCCCAGGGCGAGGCGCGCCAGTCGTTCTCCGCGGGCGGTTCCGGCGCGGGCTATCAGTATCAGTACACGCCTCGGCCGTCGCAGCCGCTGAATGTCGGCGAGACGCAAGCGGTCTACCGCGAGTTCTATGCGCCGCTGGACAATGCCCCCGCCGCGCCTGCCGCCCTGCCGGAAAGCCAGGGGGACATCCCGCCGCTCGGTTACGCGCTGGCCCAGCTCAAAGGCATCTATATCCTGGCCGAGAACGCTGTCGGCCTGGTGTTGGTGGACATGCACGCGGCCCATGAGCGGATCATGTACGAACGGCTCAAGGTGGCCATGGCCAGCGAAGGTCTCAGCGGCCAGCCGCTGCTGGTGCCCGAGTCGCTGGCGCTGAGCCAGCGCGAGGCCGATTGCGCCGAGGAGCACGCCCAGTGGTTCCAGCGCCTGGGCTTCGAACTGCAGCGCCTGGGTCCGGAGACCCTGGCGATTCGCCAGATCCCGGCGCTGCTCAAGCAGGCCGAGGCCAATCGCCTGGTACAGGATGTGCTCGCCGATCTCATGGAGTACGGCACCAGCGATCGTATCCAGGCACACCTGAACGAACTGCTCGGGACCATGGCCTGCCACGGTGCGGTGCGCGCCAATCGGCGCCTGGCCATCCCCGAGATGAATGCGCTGCTGCGCGACATGGAGAACACCGAGCGTAGCGGCCAGTGCAACCATGGCCGGCCGACCTGGACCCAGATGGGGCTGGACGACCTGGACAAGCTGTTCCTGCGGGGGCGATGACATGCCTGGCAAGCCTCCGGCGATATTCCTCATGGGCCCGACCGCGGCCGGCAAGACCGATCTGGCCATCGAGCTGACCAAGGTGCTGCCGTGCGAACTGATCAGCGTCGATTCGGCGCTGGTCTATCGCGGCATGGACATCGGCACCGCCAAACCCTCCAAAGAGGTGCTGGCCGCCCACCCGCACCGCTTGATCGACATCCTCGACCCTGCCGAAAGCTACTCGGCCAAGCGGTTCTGCACCGATGCCCTCGAGGCCATGGCCGAGATCACCGCGCGCGGCAAGGTCCCGCTGCTGGTCGGCGGCACCATGCTCTATTACAAGGCGCTGATCGATGGCCTGGCCGACATGCCGGCGGCCGACCCGGCGGTGCGCGCCGAACTCGAGGCCCAGGCCGCCACGCTGGGCCTGGCCGAGCTGCACCGGCAGCTGGCCGAGGTGGACCCGGAATCAGCGGCGCGCATCCATCCGAATGACCCGCAACGGCTGATCCGTGCGCTCGAAGTGTATCGGGTCAGCGGTCAGACCATGACCGCCCACCGTCAGCGTCAATTCGCGGAAAGTAGCGCTGCAGACGCAGGCGCGGGCGGGCATTTGCCCTATACTGTCGCGAGTTTGGCGATTGCTCCTACAGATCGTCACATTTTGCATCAGCGAATTGCGTTACGATTTTCGCAGATGCTGGAACAGGGCTTCGTCGACGAGGTCCGATCGCTGCGGGCCAGAAGTGACTTGCACGCGGAGCTGCCGTCTATACGGGCAGTGGGCTATCGACAGGTCTGGGATTATCTCGACGGTCAGCTGACTGAGAATGAGATGCGTGAACGCGGTATCATTGCCACGCGCCAGCTGGCCAAGCGGCAGTTCACCTGGTTGCGCGGCTGGGAAGGCGTGCACTGGCTGGATAGCCTGGCCTGCGACAATCTGTCCCGCACCTTGAAATACCTGGGGACCGTCTCCATATTGAGCTGAGTCCCTGCCAAATGCCGTCTATTCTTGCGGACGGGCGGCATAATTTATCGATTTTCTTGATTTTCTACTATTGATCCTTACAGGAGTGCGGCATATGTCAAAAGGGCATTCGCTACAAGACCCTTACTTGAACACCTTGAGAAAAGAAAAAGTCCCGGTTTCGATCTATCTGGTCAACGGGATCAAGCTGCAGGGCCAGATCGAATCCTTCGACCAGTTCGTTGTGCTGCTGAAGAACACCGTCAGCCAGATGGTCTACAAGCACGCCATTTCGACTGTCGTACCTGCCCGTCCGGTTCGCCTGCCAAGCCCGTCCGATGCCGATCACGGCGACAGCGAGCCAGGCAACGCTTGAAAAAAGTAGGAGCCTGCATTGTTCTTTGAGCGCCACGGTGGTGGTGAGCGAGCGCTGCTCGTTCACTTGGAAGGTCAGAACCCTGAGGCGCGCGAAGACCCGCAGGAGTTTCAGGAGCTGGCGCTGTCGGCCGGCGCCGATATCGTCTCGCTGGTAACAGTGGCGCGGCATCAGCCCACCGCCAAGTTTCTGATCGGCAGTGGCAAGGTCGAGGAATTGCGCGACCTGGTCCAATCGGCCGAAGCCGACCTGGTGATTTTCAATCACACCCTCACGCCCAGCCAGGAACGCAACCTCGAGCGCGTCTTCGAGTGTCGCGTGCTGGACCGCACCGGGCTGATTCTCGATATCTTCGCCCAGCGGGCGCGTACTCACGAAGGCAAGCTGCAGGTCGAACTGGCCCAGCTCGAGCACATGAGCACGCGGCTGGTGCGCGGCTGGACCCACCTTGAGCGGCAAAAAGGCGGTATCGGCCTGCGCGGCCCGGGCGAGACCCAGCTGGAAACCGACCGCCGTCTGCTGCGGGTGCGCCTGCGCCAGATCAAGGCGCGCCTGGAGAAGGTACGCAGCCAGCGCAAGCAGGCCCGCCGCGGGCGCAAGCGCGCGGACATCCCGTCGGTGTCGCTGGTCGGCTACACCAACGCCGGCAAGTCGACCCTGTTCAACGCCTTGACGCAATCGGAGGTGTATGCCGCGGACCAGCTGTTCGCCACCCTCGATCCCACGCTGCGCCGGCTCGAGCTTGCCGACCTGGGGCCGATCGTGCTGGCCGACACCGTGGGCTTCATCCGCCACCTGCCGCACAAGCTGGTCGAGGCATTTCGGGCTACGCTCGAAGAGTCGAGCAACTCCGACCTGCTGCTGCACGTGATCGACGCCCATGAGCCCGAGCGCATGGAGCAGATCGAGCAGGTGCTGGCGGTATTGGGCGAGATCGGGGCCGAGAGCTTGCCGATCCTCGAGGTCTATAACAAACTCGACCTGCTTGAAGATGTCGAGCCGCAGATCCAGCGTGATGCCGATGGCAAGCCGCAGCGGGTCTGGGTATCGGCACGTGATGGACGCGGCCTGGAGCTGGTTGGCCAGGCGATTGCCGAGTTGCTGGGGGACGACCTGTATGTCGGAACCCTGTGCCTGGAGCAACGGTTTGCCCGCCTGCGCGCGCAATTCTTTGCCCTGGGTGCCGTGCAGAGTGAAGAGCATGATGAAGAAGGGCGCAGCCTGCTGAGTGTGCGACTGCCCAGGGTCGAGCTGAATCGCCTGGTCAGCCGTGAAGGCATGGAGCCGCAAGTGTTTGTCGAGCAACACACTTTGCAATAAATGCCCGACGAGGTCGTCGGGCAGCGGTGACAGGCATTCTGTAGCATTGGACGGCGCGCCGTGGGCGCGTCTTTGCTTTATCAGATGGAGAGCGCTATGGCTTGGAACGAGCCGGGTGGCAACTCGAACAATCAGGATCCCTGGGGCGGTCGTCGTAACGGCGGCGGCGGTGGTGGCGACAAGAAAGGTCCACCGGATCTGGACGAGGCCTTCCGCAAGCTGCAGGACAGCCTGAACGGCATGTTCGGCAGTGGCAAGAAACGCGGTGGCAGTGGCGACCGCAATATCGGCAAGGGTGGCGGCTATGGGCTGCTGGGCATCGGCCTGGCGGTGCTGGCGGCGATCTGGCTGTACAACGCCGTGTACGTGGTGGACGAGCAGGAGCAGGCCGTGGTGCTGCGCTTCGGCAAGTACTACGAGACCGTCGGTCCCGGCCTGAACATCTACTTCCCGCCGATCGACCGCAAGTACATGGAAAACGTGACCCGCGAGCGGGCCTACACCAAGCAGGGCCAGATGCTCACCGAAGACGAGAACATCGTCGAGGTGCCGCTGACCGTGCAGTACCGCATCAGCAACCTGCAGGACTTCGTGCTCAACGTCGACCAGCCGGAAGTCAGCCTGCAGCATGCCACCGACAGCGCCCTGCGCCACGTGGTGGGCTCCACCTCGATGGACCAGGTGCTGACCGAAGGTCGTGAGCAGATGGCCGTGGATATCCGCGAGCGCCTGCAGCGTTTCCTCGACACCTACCGCACCGGTATCACCGTCACCCAGGTCAACGTGCAGAGCGCGGCAGCCCCGCGTGAAGTGCAAGAGGCCTTCGACGACGTGATCCGTGCCCGTGAAGACGAGCAGCGTGCGCGCAACCAGGCCGAATCCTACGCCAACGGTGTGGTGCCCGAGGCCCGTGGTCAGGCGCAACGCATCATCGAGGACGCCAACGGCTACCGCGATGAAGTCATCGCCCGCGCCAAGGGTGAGGCCGACCGCTTCGGCAAGCTGGTCGTCGAGTACCGCAAGGCGCCGGAAGTCACTCGCCAGCGTCTGTACATCGACACCATGCAGGAGGTGTACAGCAACTCCAGCAAGGTCCTGGTGGCGACCAAGGATGGGCAGAACAACCTGCTCTACCTGCCACTGGACAAGATGGTCGAAGGCAGCCGCAACAACACCGCAGCTCCGGTCAGCGTATCGCCGTCGGTCAATGACGCCGCCGCGCGCGCCGCGCAGGACCTGCAACAGCAACAACCGCCGCTGCGTTCCAGGGAGAGCCGCTGATGAGCAATAAATCGCTGTTCGCCCTGATCGGCGCCGTGGTACTGGCGATCGTCGCCTGGAACTGCTTCTACATCGTTGCGCAAACCGAACGCGCGGTGCTGCTGCAGTTCGGCCGTGTGGTCAAGGCGGATGTCCAGCCTGGCCTGCACGTGAAGGTGCCGTACGTGAACCAGGTGCGCAAGTTCGACGCCCGCCTGATGACCCTCGACGCCCCGACCCAGCGTTTCCTGACGCTGGAGAAGAAAGCGGTGATGGTCGATGCCTACGCCAAGTGGCGGGTCAAGGACGCCGAGCGCTTCTACACCGCGACCTCGGGCATGAAGCAGATCGCCGACGAGCGCCTGTCGCGTCGTCTGGAAAGCGGCCTGCGTGACCAGTTCGGTAAACGTACCCTGCACGAAGTGGTGTCCGGTGAGCGTGACGCGCTGATGGCCGACATCACCGCCTCGCTGAACCGCATGGCCAGCAAGGAGCTGGGTATCGAAGTGGTCGACGTTCGCGTCAAGGCCATCGACCTGCCCAAGGAAGTCAACCGCAGTGTGTTCGATCGCATGAGCACCGAGCGTGAGCGTGAAGCTCGCGAGCACCGCGCCAAGGGTAACGAGCTGGCCGAAGGTATTCGTGCCGACGCCGACCGTCAGCGCCGCGTGCTGCTGGCCGAGGCGTATCGTGAAGCGGAGGAGACCCGCGGTGACGGCGACGCCCAGGCGGCTGCCATCTACGCCAAGGCCTACACCCAGGACGCCGATTTCTATGCGTTCTACCGTAGCTTGCAGGCGTACCGCGAAAGCTTCTCCAGCAAGAGCGATGTACTGGTCCTGGACCCGAAGAACGAGTTCTTCCGCTTCCTGGACAAGAGCAAGCCCTGATGTCGCTCTCATGAAGGAAGCACCCCGTCTGGCAGCTAAAATGCCAGGCGGGGTGCATCCTGAATGAAAAGGGGTGTATGATGCGGCAGCCGGGAAATTCCCGGCTTTTTTGCGTCTGCAAGGTTGGTTGGCCGAACGCCAGTTGACGGTTTGGTCAGGACGCAAGGCAATTCGAGGGTGTTGGCTACGGTGGTTGCGCTGGGATCGGTGCTGCCCGCTATTGTGCGCCAATGCCTGCTTTACTCACGGCTCGCCTGCGGGCAGGCCGCCCGGACCAGAGGGGAAATGGCGTAATGGCAACGGTAGACCGCTGGCTGCTGCCAGATGGCATCGAGGAAGTACTGCCACCTGAGGCGGCGCGCATCGAGATCGCGCGGCGTCAGGTGTTGGACCTGTTCCAGAGTTGGGGTTACGAACTGGTCGTCACGCCGCATATCGAGTACCTGGAGTCGCTGCTCACCGGCGCCGGCCAGGACCTGGACCAGCGCACCTTCAAGGTGGTCGACCCGCAGTCCGGCCGCCTGATGGGCTTCCGTGCCGACTTCACCCCGCAGGTGGCGCGCATCGACGCCCACACCCTGCGCCGTGAGGGCCCGAGCCGCCTGTGCTACGCCGGCAGCGTGCTGCACGCGCAACCGCGTGCCCTGTCCACCTCGCGCAGCCCGATCCAGCTGGGCGCCGAGCTGTACGGCGACGCCAGCCCCACCAGCGATGTCGAGATCATCAGCCTGATGCTCGCCACGCTGCAGCTGACCGATGTGCCGGATGTGCACATGGACCTTGGCCATGTCGGTATCTACCGCGGCCTGGCCCGTGCCGCCAACCTGTCCGGCGACGTGGAGCAGCAGCTGTTCGACGCCCTGCAGCGCAAGGCGGTCGACGAAGTGCAGGCGCTCACCGCCGACCTGCCTAAGGACCTGGGCAACATGCTGCGCGCCCTGGTCGAGCTGTGCGGTGGCCGCGAAGTGCTGGCCGAAGCCCGCGTGCGCCTGGGTCGTGCCCCGGCCAGCGTGCTGGCGGCGCTGGACGACCTGCTGGCGATCGCCGATCGCCTGGCGGCGCGTTACCCGGACTTGCCGTTGTACTTCGACCTCGGCGAGTTGCGCGGCTACAACTATCACACCGGCGTGGTGTTCGCGGTGTTCGTGCCGGGCGAAGGTCAGTCGATCGCCCAGGGCGGCCGCTACGACGACATCGGCGCCGATTTCGGCCGGGCACGCCCGGCCACCGGATTCTCCACGGATTTGAAGACCCTGGTCACACTGGGGCGAGCGGAGGTCGTATTGCCTGCTGGCGGCATCTGGATGCCCGACAGCAGCGATGCGGCCCTCTGGCAGCAAGTCTGCCAGTTGCGCAACGAAGGCCAGCGTGTGGTCCAGGCCCTGCCTGGCCAGCCGTTGAGTGCTGCCTTCGAAGCGGATTGTGATCGGCAATTGATTCAGCAAGACGGGCGCTGGCAGGTTCTGCCGCTGACCCATTGAGATTCTTCGCCGGCAATGGGCCGGCAACCAAGTTTGCGTGAATGAGGACAAGTGTTATGGGTAAGAATGTCGTCGTCCTGGGCACCCAGTGGGGTGATGAGGGCAAAGGCAAGATCGTCGATCTGCTGACCGAACATGCTGCCGCCGTAGTGCGCTACCAAGGTGGCCACAACGCGGGCCACACCCTGGTGATCAACGGTGAGAAGACCGTTCTGCACCTGATTCCCTCGGGCATCCTGCGTGAAGGCGTGCAGTGCCTGATCGGCAACGGCGTGGTCGTTGCTCCCGACGCGCTGATGCGTGAAATCACCAAGCTGGAAGAGAAGGGCGTGCCAGTGCGCGAGCGCCTGCGCATCAGCCCGGCCGCCCCGCTGATCCTGTCGTACCACGTGGCCCTCGACCAGGCCCGTGAGAAGGCCCGTGGCGAAGCCAAGATCGGCACTACTGGTCGTGGCATCGGCCCGGCCTACGAAGACAAGGTGGCCCGTCGCGGCCTGCGCGTCGGCGACCTGTTCCACCGCGAGCGTTTCGCCGCCAAGCTCGGTGAGCTGCTGGACTACCACAACTTCCAGTTGGTGAACTACTACAAAGAGCCGGCCATCGACTTCCAGCAGACCCTGGACGAGTGCATGGCCTACGCCGAGCAGCTCAAGCCGATGATGCTCGACGTCACCGCCGAACTGCACAACCTGCGCCGCGCCGGCAAGGACATCATGTTCGAAGGCGCCCAGGGCTCGCTGCTGGACATCGACCACGGTACCTATCCGTACGTCACCAGCTCCAACACCACCGCCGGCGGCATCTCCACCGGCTCCGGCGTTGGCCCGATGTACCTGGACTACATCCTCGGCATCACCAAGGCGTACACCACTCGCGTCGGTTCCGGTCCGTTCCCGACCGAGCTGTTCGACGAGACCGGTGCCACCCTGGCCAAGCGTGGCCACGAGTTCGGCTCGACCACCGGTCGTGCCCGTCGTTGCGGCTGGTTCGACGCCGTCATCCTGCGTCGCGCCATCGACGTCAACAGCATCTCGGGCATCTGCCTGACCAAGCTGGACGTGCTGGACGGCCTGGAAACCATCAACATCTGCGTTGGCTACAAGAACGAGAACGGTGCCGTCATCGACGCGCCGTCCGATGCCGACAGCTACATCGGCCTGGAGCCGGTGTACGAAGAGATGCCGGGCTGGAGCGAGTCGACCCTGGGCGTGAAAACCCTGGAAGAGCTGCCGCAAGCCGCGCGCAACTACATCAAGCGCATCGAGGAGCTGGTCGGCGCGCCGATCGACATCATCTCGACTGGCCCGGACCGCAACGAGACCATCGTGCT
>NZ_JAOCDM010000130.1 GCF_029840925.1 Pseudomonas sp. GD03858 | reverse complement strand
GGTTTTGACAGACCGGGAAGATAGTAACGCGCGTGCATGGCCGTCTATGGTGGCTGTACGTGGGGCACCTCGGTGCGCCGGTTTCCTATTTTCCCGGTCTGTCAACCCGCGTACAGCTGCCACCTTTCTGTTTGACAGCAGAGAACGGTAGCTCCATTTGAAAATAGGAGCTCTACCATGCTGAAAATAGTCCCCGATCCACCCCAGCACGACAGATACAACACCCACACCCTCGAAGACCTCCTGGTCCAGATCTCCGAATACCTCGTCTGCGCCCTGACCGTCAGCCAGCAGACCGTCCTGCTCCACGCCAACCCCCCAGCTGACCCTCGCTGCCATGCACGAAATCGACAGCGCCCGCACCCTGGTGGAAGTGGCGCTGAGCCGCGTGCAATCCCGGCACTGACCTGGCGAGCCTGGGCTCGCACTTGATGTTCACCGATCAGGCCCCGCGCCGTTCGCGGGGTCGCAGGAGGAATGGTATGGATAAGGAATTGCAAATCCCGCGCATCAAGAAACTCGCCACCACCGGCGTCGGGCATTTCGGCGAAGGCGCGGAGGTGGGTGTGCAAGACCCGCTGTTCCGCGTGGTGGCGGGACATCCGCTGGACCATGCGGTGGAGCAGGCGACCGTACTGATGTGTGCGGTGCACAAGATCAGTGATCTGGCGATGGTGGAGACTGATCATCTGCCTACGCTGCTGACGGCGGTGCATTACCTCAGTGGCATGGCCAAGGCGTTGGCCCAGGATGTGAATCATGGGTTGATGGTTGGGCGGGGGGCTGAGTAGGGGGAGGGTATCTGGCTGGGGGCTTGGTTGTCTGGGCGGGCGCTATCGCGGGGCAAGCCCGCTCCTAAAAGTCCGCGCCCACAAGCCCGATCCCATAGGACTGCTCCCTCGTTTCCGCTAGCCGCTATGGTGCGAGGTTCACGCCGTTACACCGGCCCTTGGTGGAGAAATCATTGATCTGCCGCGCCTTGTCCACCGACATAAAAATCGTGCAGCCGCCAGGATGGGCCACGTCGTCCCAGTAATTGGTATGGACCATCACGTTGCCTTGCATCTCGGCGGTGCTGCCGACCACCTCCTTTTGCACGTAGGTGGTATCGCGGTACCAGCCCAACTGCACCCCAGCGCCGCCGGGCAACGGCTCCATGCGCATGGGCGGGCCGAAGAAGTCGATGGCCTGCTTGGCGTCGCGCCCTTGCCATTGGTTGCCCGCCATCAGCTCCGGCAGGGTCGGGATGCAGCCGGCCAACGCAGGCAGCAACAGGCCAAGGACCAGCAGAGGGCGTGTGCTCATCGTGGGGTGTTCGCCAGCATGTCGTCCAACTCCTGCACCGCCTGGCTGTTGGCCTGGACGCCGATCAACTCGATGAACATGGCCTGGATGGTGGCGACCATCTGCGCCGCAGGCATCTTGCCGATCGATAGCATCTGGTTGCGCGCGCGGTTGTCGGGGGCGCAGACGAAGGCGAAGGTGCGCTGCAACCAGTAGTCCTTCGGTGCGACCCAGCCTTGGATATTGGTTTTCACATCCCTCACGGCGCCGTCGAAGCGACGTATCGCCCGGGCGCTGTCCAGGCGGATCTGGCGCTGTTTGCATTTGACCTGCACCTCGTAGGCGGCGAGGGTCGGGAAGGCTGGGTCTTCGAACAGCTGCATGACCTGGGCCGATTGCACGCCACCGGGCTTTTGCAGGATGCCGGCGGCATCGGCGACGTAGACCTCGTTGTGCAGGCGTTCGCCTTTGCCGTCGATGATCCAGTAGTCGCCCGAGGCGGGTGCGGCCAGAGTTGATTTGGGCGCTTGTGCTGATGGCCAAGCGCCTTTATCACTTAGGCGCGGTAATCAGAACCTTCCGCGAACGGCTTACATTGGGACTCACCTGTTGCTAGAGCGAGTTCGCGGTGGACGCTTACCCTGACGAAATTTATGGAATCTTGATCCCCAGGGCGTTGAGAGTGGGTGTATCCATCCTGCCATTCACGGTCAGTGCACTATCCATTTGGAAAGCCATTAACGCGCCACGAGTAGCCTTGCCCATGACCCCGTCAATTGTGCCTTGATAGTACTGGCGAACCATAAGTGCAGTCTGTACGCGCTTGACCAGGTTGCTTTTCTGTTCGGTGGTCGCGCGGGTCTTTGACGTACCCGGGCTAGCCCCGGTAGTAGTGCCGGACGACTGATAAAGGCTATTGCTGCTTGAAGTACTGTGCGAAGTACTCGGCGCACTGTAGCTCCGCGTGCTCGTTGCGGGCGGGCTGTAGTAGCGAGGCGCGCTATAGCCACCGGACCCGCTGTAATGGGAACTGTGGGAGCTATGGGATCGATGTGAGCTGTGCGAGCGATGTGCCGCATAAATGTTCACTGCGTCTGCGGCATTGAGCGTATCGGCAAAGACTGGAGGCTGCAGCTTGTCGTTTGGTTGCCAGTTCGCATTGGCGAGCGGTGTATGGCCCGCCTGTGCCAATGTGGTACCAGCCATTGGCAACAAGGTGATGCCACTGATCAGGATTTTCCAGCGGTCAAGCAGTTTCACTGTGCACTCCTTGCATAGGCGCTAAAGGCCTCGGTCGATAGTTGTCGTACGCCGCGGCTATGCCAGCGGTCAGTGTGGGATTTGAAGAACCCTGAGCAATGTTTGACGGCAGCGCATTGCTGACAGGTATCGATGAACAGGTTTTTCCAGTCGGAGATGCTCTGGCGGGCGAATCGTGAGAGGTGGGGTGGGATCAAACACAGGGGCAGGTTGTAGATCGAAACCGGCATCCCACGGTTGAAGAGGAAATAGGCGGTTTGGCTCAATGCCTCTTGATAATCCAGCGGGTCAATCCACAACTCCTCGTAGTGCTTTCTGGCCAGACCAGTACTTTCGATGCCCATCAACGCAACGTGCCGTACGAAGGGGAGGTTCCTGAACACGTAATGGGCTAATTCAGGCAAGCGTGGTGTGGTCAGGCGACTGAGTACCACGCGTATCTCAATGATCTGGTTCGCGCGTGCGAGGTTATAGAGTCCTTGCACGGTTTCGCTGAAGGCCCCCGGGGCCTGAACTACATGGTCATGGTCGACTGCGTTGTCGGCATACAGCGGAATGCCCCAGCTCAGCTGGGGGTGGCCTAGGGCCGCGAGGGCTGCGATCCAGCTCGGATCTTTGAATAGCCTTCCATTGCTGAGCACATGTATGGACTTCTGCGGCAAAACGGTTTTGCACTTGGCCAGAATCTCAAGCAGGCCATCACGATAAAGAGTGGGCTCTCCGCCGCTGATCCCCAGGTTTTCCTCGCCTGCATCCATCAGGTCGATCAGTCGAAGGTTTTCCTCGATATGCCAGCGGTCATCGATATCTTTAGGCGGTTGCGAGCACATCAGGCAGAGGCTGTTGCAACGATCCGTCATGAACAGCAAGTTACTGTCTGACCCGCGTCGATAGAGCACTCTTACCAATGCATTGCCAGGGGTAATGGCAATGACATCGCCAGGTTGAACGACATCCGGATCCTTGGGGGAATGCAGGTGCAGCCTGCCGTTGTCGAAGGGGCTGGTGAGTGACCCTGGGGTCAGGAAGCCGCCCACTGGCAATGAAATCAGATGTGGATTTCGTTCGAGATCTTCGTTGGGTAGCCAGAGCAGCAAATCATTGAATTGCGCGGTACCGGCGCAAACTGCGACTCCTTGCTCAATGAACTCATCCAGGGTGATGACCTTGAGCAGCTTTGGTTCATTCAGGTATTGAATTTCGAAGTGGGTATCTTTGCGCAGCATCGTCCTTAGCCCCTGTAGCCTGGGAAGCGAACATCGCTGTATGAGCGCCTGTTCAACCAGGACAGCAGTACCCTTTGGACGTTGTCATCTCCGTCGCGTAGCAAGGCGAACAAGTGCTTTAACAGCCCCATGTTCTTCTTGCAGAAACTGCTGAACAACCGGTGTCCGATCGGATCACCTTGGCGAGCATAATGTTCGACCGGGTCTGCGCCGCAGTAGGGAACCAATGCGCAATCCGAACAGCCCGGCAATGCCTCCGCGACGCCACTGGCAAGTAGCGCCTCCATAACGGGTGAGGCCAAAAGTTCTGACAAGGGTTGCTGGACTGTGCCCAACCTTAAACCGTCTTCGCCCATCTCCAGCAGCATCCGAGCCTCGTCCGACGGGTAGACGTAACCGTCATAGTTGTAGACCAGCGCCGCTGTACCCGCGCCGGCGGGTGAGCGCAGGTCGACATAGCCGGATGAGAAGGGCGTCAGGATGTTCTTCAGCAGCAAGCTGGTGTAGCTCTCCGACAGGTAGGTCCCTTGCTGGTTGATCTTCAGCAGATAGGCCAGCGCCTTCGTGTAGAAGGTCAGGTACTGCTCAATCGGATAGTCAAGGCGATGTGCACTCTTGGAAGCAAACCCGTAAGGGCTGAGCGGTCTAAGTGAAATGCTGGAAAAACCCTGCTTTACGTATTCGTCGATGATAGCTTCAGGCTGTTCAAGGCTTCGAGAGGTCAACGTTGTCAGTGCGGAGACTGCGTCGTGTCCAAGATGCTCACGGACCCGTTTTATGCCTTCCACGGTGCGCTCGTAAGAGTCTCGTGAAGGCGTTGGGCGGTTGGCATTGTGCAAGGGCGCCGGTCCATCGAGGGACGTCGAGAACTGGATGCGGTACTGTTTTGCGAAGTCGAGTACTTCGTCTGTCAGGTGGTGCAACGTTGTGGTAATGACGAACTGAATATCCCGTTGCTCGACCAAGTTTCGTGCAGCTACCCATTCGACAATCTGGCGTACACGTTCGAAGGCCAGAAGTGGCTCGCCGCCCTGGAACTCCACTGTCAGTGCGGGAGCGTTCGACTCGAACAAGCGATCAACAGCAGCGAGTGCATCCGCTTCCGATAAGTCATGGCCCGAGCCACCCAGCGGTGCGCGCGAAACTTGGCAGTACTGGCAGGTGTGGTTGCAGCGTAGCGTTACCACGAACAAGTGCAGGGCTGGGCCCTGGAAAAGAAAGTCTTTGCGGCTGCGATATTGCGCCGCCATTTCGGGAAAAGGATCGTGACGTGTCGGTTCGTAGATGAAATGGCGAGCTAGCAGGTCTTTGTAAAAAGGTGTGCCTGCTTCTATGTCGAAGTAACTGAGGGCCCGCAACTGCGCGTCGTTCACGTGCATGTACTCGCCTGTATCGGAGGTGAGCAAAATGTCACGTTCATTTGCGGTGTTCAGGCGCATGAAGCGAAAGGGCAGCAGACGGTAGCCGTTAGCGTCGGTCGCAATCAGTGTCACCGCGAAACTCCGCATCCAGCAAGCGCTGCCCGAGCCAGCACCTCACGCAACCCAGCTGTCTCACGGTTGATGTGATCACGTAGGGCAAAGTCATTTAAATGCTGGAGGATCAGCGAATGCGCCTGCTCCTGAGGCAGCATGACTTTCGTTTTAGCAGGGAAGGCAGTGAGGCTGATCTGGTCAGCTTCAATGCCGATCTGAATCGCGACTGTGTCAGCCAAGGCGTAAGCGGTTCGTTGCACCACGCTGAGGGAATAGGCTGCGCTGTCGAGTTTCAGAATGACTGGCCATGTCATTGGAACCGGTCCTTCAAATCCATTGGGAATGTATGGATTTTGCCGACTAACGAGGCATAGTGCCATCATATTTTTTTACATTTGCATACATTCAGTCAGGATTTTGATGGGCGGTATGGGAAAAATGATGAGAGTGGGAAGTGTTTTATGAAAGCTTCCCAGCCCATGGAAGATCCTCAGAATGTCGGTGGTAGTTCATGCTCAAAGGGCAGGTTCGGGCCTGTTCGGGAGCAGGTGATTGCTGCGGCATGGATTGCGTAGGTGAGGATTGCATCGATGGTTTCATGGGGGAGCTTCGCCACACCGGCCGGGCTGTCTGCTCCTAGGCGAGCCAGATAGGCGAGCACGGCGGCTTGGAAGGTGTCACCAGCGCCGACGGTATCGCATACCGGCAATGAGGTATCCGCTGGGCGCTGCCATGAACCATGTGCGCAATGCACGCTGGCACCGTCTGCTCCATGGGTGATGAAAACGAGTCGGCAGCGATCGTTTAGCCAGCCTTGGGCCACGTCACGAGTCTCCCGGCCTGGATAGAGCAGGGCAATGTCTTCCTCACTGGCTTTGATCAAATGCGCATGCTCGGCAAAGGCCTCGACCTGCCGCCGCCACAGCGCCACATCCGGCTGCGGATTAAGCCGCACATTCGGATCAAGGCTGATCAGCCGCCGGTCCCGCTCGCGCTCCACCAACGCCATCAGCGTATCGGCCACGGGCTGCACCACCAAGGTGTACGAACCCACATGGATTCCCCGCACACTCTCATTCAGCTCCCGCAGATGTGCCAGCGTCACCTGCCGATCCGCACACCCTTCACCGCGAAACTGATACTGCGCCGAGCCATTGGCATCCAACCCAACCATGGCCAGGGTGGTCGGCGCATCGCTGGTCACCACATAGCGGCAGTCCACCCGTTCCTCTTCCAGCACCCGCCGCAGCCGGGCACCGAGGTAGTCGCTGGACAACCCGCCGAACAACGCCGACGCCACGCCCAGTCGGCGCAGGCCGACGGCCACGTTGAACGGCGACCCGCCGGCAATCGCGGTAAACCCCAGCTCGCTGCTGCGGTTGCTGTTTTCCAGGCTGAAGACATCGAACAGGGCCTCGCCACACACCAGGTACATGCAGTTCTCCAGAACGAAAGACAAGGGAAGGATATCCGCACTCAGCGCGCAGGCAGTTGCTCCCGGTAGCGTTGATAGGCGACCTCGTACTCGGCCTGTTGCGCCGGACGGGGCGGGGTTCGGGTGCTTTCGTCGAGGGCGACGCAGCGTTGGCACAGGGTTTCGAGGCTGTCGCCCTGGCCCAATTGGCGGCCCAGGCTCCAGGCGGCCTGGATCGCGGCGCCCAGGGCGGCGGCTTCGGTCTGTTGGGGGCATACCACTGGCAGGCCGAGGAGGTCGGCCAGAGTCTGGCGCCACAGCGGGCTTTTCGCCGCGCCGCCGACCAGGCGGATTTCGCTGCCTGGCAGGCCGCTGGCGCGCAGCAGGTCGAGGCCGTAACGCAGGCTGAAGCAGGTGCCTTCGAGCACGGCGCGGCAGAGGTTGGCGCGGGTCAGGTTGGCGCTGGTCATGCCGTGCAGGCTGGCTGTGGCTTCGGGCAGCGCGGGCACGCGTTCGCCGTCGAAGAAGGGCAGCATCAGCAGGCCGTCGGCGCCGATCGGGGCTTGGGCGGCGAGGGCAGTGAAACGCTCGAGGTCGAGCTCCAGCAGGTCGCGCACCAGGGCGCAGGCGCTGGTGAGGTTCATGGTGCAGATCAACGGCAGCCAGCCGCCGCTGGAGGCGCAGAAGGTCGCCACTTCACCCTGGGCGCTGACGTGGGGCTGGTTGGCGTAGGCGGCCAGGGTGCCGGAGGTGCCGAGGCTCAGGGTGATCATGCCGGGGGCGATATTGCCGGTGCCGATGGCGCCGAGCATGTTGTCGCCGCCTCCTGTGGCCACCCAGGTCTGTGGGTTCAAGCCGAGAGCAGTGGCTGCCTGTTCGCGCAGGGTGCCGATGCAATCGCCGGATTCGACCAGCTCAGGCAACGCCGCCAAAAGACGCTCGCCCGGCTCGATGTGCTGAAGGACATCGGGCGCCCAGGTTCGCCTGCGCACATCGTAGTAGCCGGTGCCGGAGGCGTCGCCGGGTTCCGTGCAGGCGCGACCGGTCAGCCAGTAATTCAGGTAGTCGTGGGGCAGCAGGATATGGGCGAGGCGGGCGAACAGCTCGGGATGATGGTGCTTGGTCCACAGCAATTTGGACAGGGTATAGCCCGGCGCGATCACCAGCCCGAGGCGTTCGAGCGAGCCCTGGGCGCCGCCGAGGGCATCGAGCAGCGCCTGATTTTCGGGCGCGCTCTCGGTATCGCACCAGAGCTTGGCCGGGCGCAGCACCTGGCCCTGGGCGTCGAGCATCACCAGGCCGTGTTGCTGGCCGGATACCGCCAGCGCGCGGATCGCGTGGCCATCCACACCGGCGTCACACAATGCAGCGGCCACCGCCGCTCGCAAGGCATCCAGCCAGTCGGCGGGATCCTGCTCGCGCCGGCCGTCACGGCCTTGGGGCTGCGCGTGGGCAACGCTGCCCAGGCCGAGCACCTGGCCGCTGCGAGCGTCCAGCACCAGGGCCTTGGTGCCCTGGGTGCCGCAGTCGATGCCGAGGAATAATCCATCCATTTCGAAACACTCCGTGTCAGTCGCCGAGGACCTGGCGCAGGGTTTCACTTACGCCAATTTCGCGCAAGCTGTCGTACAGGCGCTCGAAGGCGCTGACGAAGGCCTTGGACGCGGGGATGGCGCTGCCGAAGATCGCCTCGTCGCCCAGCACCCGGGCGGCCAGCCCGTCGCGCTGCACCACCCGGGCCTGGCAGTCGGCGGCGCGGGGGTCGGGGATGCTGTAGCGGGTGCCGTGCTCGTCTTCGCCGCGCAGGTACAGGGCCCAGGCGGCCACCACCAGGGCCACGCGCTCCAGCGGCTTGCCGTCGGCGATCAGGCGGTTGGCGGTGGGCACGATGAACTTGGGGAACTTCGACGAGCCGTCGGAGCACACGCGCTCCAGCTGGTCGGCGATGGCGCGGTTGGCGAAGCGTTCGCTGAGGCTTTGCTTGTAGCGCTCAAGATCGATGCCGGGCACCGGGGCCAGTTGCGGGGTCACGTCCTGGTCCATGAAGGTGTGCATGTAGCGGCGCAGCAGCGGGTCGGCGAGGGTTTCGTGGACGAAGCGGTAGCCTTGCAGGAAGCCCAGGTAGGTGAGGGCCAGGTGGCTGCCGTTGAGCAGTTTGATCTTCATCTCTTCATAGGGGGTGACGTCGCGGGTGAACTGCACGCCGACCTTTTCCCAGGCCGGGCGCCCGGCGACGAAGGTGTCTTCCACCACCCATTGCAAAAACGGCTCGCACACCACCGGCCAGGCATCGTCGACGCCGTGGCGCTCGCGCAGTTGCTGGCGGTGGGCGGGGCTGGTCATCGGGGTGATGCGGTCGACCATGGCGTTGGGGAAGCTGACGTGGCTGGCGATCCAGTCGGCCAGGTCGGGGTCGAGGCGCTGGGCGAAGGCCAACAGGGCCTTGCGGGCGATGTCGCCGTTGTGCGGGAGGTTGTCGCAGGACATCACGGTGAACGGGCCGGTGCCAGCGGCGCGACGCCGGCGCAGGGCTTCGCAGAGGTAGCCGAACACGCTTTGCGGGGATTGCGGGTTGGCCAGGTCGTGCTGGATTTGTGGCAGGTCGGCGCGGAACTCGCCGGTGCTGTCGTCGATGCAGTAGCCGCCTTCGGTGATGGTCAGCGAGACGATGCGTATGCCGGGTTCTGTCAGCTTGGCCAGCAGCGGTTCGGCGCCGTCCTCGGCCAGCAGCATGCCGTTGATGGCGGCGATCACGCGTACCTTGGTGTCGGGCTGGTCGCCCAGTTCGAACAGGGTGTAGAGATGGTCCTGGCCGGCCAGGGCGTCGCGCATGGCGCGGTCTTCGCTGCGTAGGCCGACGCCGCAGATGGCCCAGTCGAGGCCTTCGCCGCAGTTCATCAGGGCGTCGGTGTAGGCGGCCTGGTGGGCGCGGTGGAAGCCGCCGACGCCGATGTGGACGATGCCCTGGCGTAGCTGGGTTGGGTCGTAGCTGGGGCGAGCGACGGTGGGGGGGAGGTGGTTGAGGTTGGGGTGGTTGAGTTTCATGCTGGGGGCATTCCTTATCGGGGTCATGTTGGATCGCGTGATGGCGGCGAGGTGCTTGGCGGGAGCCTTGTGGCGTTCTTGAGATCGAGCGCCGCCCGCGCGGCGCATCGCGACGCAAGGCCGCTCCTACATCTGTTTCGGGCCAGTCAATCCTGTGCCATTACCTGGTCCGCCTTGTTGGTACGACGCGGTTTCAGCGTGGGCACCACTGCCGCCTCACCTGTCTCAAGACATGCGCCAAGGCAGGCAACCATGGCCTGACCGGTTCGGCACGTTGCAACAAATGTAGGAGCGGCCTTGCGTCGCGATGCGCCGCGCGGGCGGCGCTCGATCTCATAGGCGCCACAACCCTCTCGGCGAACACCTCAGGCCACCTTCTGCAATCGCTTGTCGATCGCCTGCCCATTGCTATCAAACAAATGGCAATGGCCCGGATCAAAGCCCAACTCCAACCCCTCGCCAAACCCCGGCGCAAAGTCCCCGCGCACCCGCACGGTCAGCATTTCCCCGGAGGCCGCACGCACATGGCAGTAGCTATCGCTGCCCAGCCGCTCACTCACATCGGCAGTCACCTGCAGCGAGCCTTGGGTACCTTGCCCGGCGCGATCAATGTTCAGATGCTCGGGACGAATCCCCAGCGTCACCTGGCTACCGGTATGCAATTCCCCCGCGCACAACGGCAGGGCGATGCGCGCGCCGCACTCAAGCGCCACCTCGCACTGGTTGCCCTGGTTACGGCTCAGGTGCCCACGCAAGAAGCCCATCTTCGGCGTCCCCAGAAACCCCGCGACAAACAGGTTGGCCGGATGGTGGTACAGCTCCAGCGGTGAGCCGACCTGCTCGATGCGCCCGCCGTTGAGCACCACCACCTTGTCGGCCAAGGTCATCGCCTCGACCTGGTCGTGGGTCACGTAGATCATGGTCGCGGCCAACTCCTGATGTAGGCGCGCCAGCTCCAGGCGCATCTGCACGCGCAGGGCGGCGTCGAGGTTGGACAGCGGCTCGTCGAACAGGAAGATCTTCGGATTGCGCACGATCGCCCGGCCGATCGCCACCCGCTGGCGCTGGCCGCCGGAGAGCTGGCGGGGCTTGCGTTCGAGCAGCGGTTGCAGCTCGAGGATGCGCGCGGCGTTGTCGACCTTGGCGCTGACTTCCTGCTTGCCGACGCCGGCCAGGTCCAGGGCGAACGACAGGTTCTTGCGCACGGTCATGTGCGGGTACAGCGCGTAGGTCTGGAACACCATGGCCAGGTCGCGCTTGGCCGGGGCGGTGTCGGTGATGTCGGCGCCGTCGAGGGTGATGCTGCCGCTGCTGACTTCCTCTAGGCCGGCGATCAGGCGAAGGAGGGTGGACTTGCCGCAGCCGGAGGGGCCGACGAACACCACGAACTCGCGGTCGCGCACATCCAGGTCGATGCCCTTGATGATGGCGTGGCCATCGAAGCCTTTGTGCAGGTTGCGGATTTTCAGGTCAGCCATGGGGGGTGTCCTTCAGGGGAATGGGGTAAGGCCTTTGGAGGTGTATGAAGGCTGCTGATGTCGGGACCGCTTTGCGGTCCTTTCGCGACACAAGGCCGCTCCTACAGGTAACCGCGATCCCCTGTAGGAGCGGCCTTGTGTCGCGATTGGGCTGCGAAGCAGCCCCAGCAGGCTTGAAGAGAACGCTCATTTGACTGCCCCAAACGAAAGCCCACGCACCAACTGCTTCTGGCTGATCCAGCCAAAGATCAGAATCGGCGCGCAGGCCAGGGTCGAGACGGCCGAGAGCTTGGCCCAGAACAGCCCTTCAGGGCTCGAATAGGAAGCCACCAACGCCGTCAGCGGCGCGGCGGCGGACGAGGTCAGGTTCAGCGACCAGAACGCCTCGTTCCAGCACAAAATCAACGACAGCAGCAGGGTCGAGGCCAGGCCGCCACGGGCGATCGGCAACAGCACGCGGACGATCTCCTGCCAGGTGCCGGCGCCGTCCAGCCGCGCGGCTTCGAGGATGTCCACGGGGATGTCCTTGAAGTAGGTGTACACCATCCACACCACGATCGGCAGGTTGATCAGGGTGTAGACGATGATCAGCGCCAGGCGCGAATCGAGCAGGCCGAACTGCTTGGCCAGCAGGTAGATCGGCATCAAGACGCCCACCGGCGGCAGCATCTTGGTCGACAGCATCCACAGCAGCGTGCGCTTGGTATGGCGGGTCTCGAAGAAGGCCATCGAGTAGGCCGCCGGCACCGCGATCAGCATGCATAGCAGGGTCGCCGAGAACGAGATCAGCACCGAGTTCCAGGCGTAGGCGAAGTAGTCGCTGCGCTCATTGATGTGCAGGTAGTTCTCCAGCGTCGGCGCAAAGAAGAACTGCGGCGGCGTGGCGAAGGCGTCCAGCTCGGTCTTGAAGCTGGTCAGCAGCATCCAGAAAATCGGGAAGAAGATCACCAGGGCGATGGCCCAGCACAGCAGGCCGAGCAGCGCGTTCTTCAGGGTGCGGGTTTGCTTGAGTGTCAGCATGGCGGGCTCCTCAGCTGCGCGCGGTGAGGTTCTTGCCGATCATGCGGACCAGCACGATGGCGGCGATATTGGCGATCAGCACGGCGATCAGGCCACCGGCCGAGGCCATGCCGACGTCGAACTGCAGCAGCGCCTGGTTGTAGATCAGGTAGGCGAGGTTGGTGGACTCGTATCCCGGGCCGCCGCTGGTGGTGGTGAAGATCTCGGCGAACACCGAGAGCAGAAAGATCGTCTCGATCATCACCACCACGGCGATGGGGCGGGCCAGGTGCGGCAGGGTCAGGTGCCAGAAGATCGCCAAGGGGCCTGCGCCATCCAGGCGGGCGGCTTCCTTCTGCTCCTGGTCCAGCGACTGCATCGCGGTCATCAGGATCAGGATGGCGAACGGCAGCCACTGCCATGACACGATCAGGATGATCGACAGCAGCGGGTAGTGCGCCAGCCAGTCCACCGGCTGCGCGCCGAACAGGCGCCACACGGCGGCGAGAATGCCCGACACCGGGTGGAAGATCAGGTTCTTCCACAGCAGCGCGCTGACCGTGGGCATGATGAAGAACGGCGAGATCAGCAGCACTCGCACCACGCCGCGGCCCCAGAATTCACCGGCCTCCAGCAGCGCGGCGATCAGCACGCCGAGCACCACGCTGATCGCCAGCACGCTGCCGACCAGGGTCAGGGTGTTGAGGGCGCCGGGCATGAAGCCGGCGTCGGTGACGAAGAAGGCGAAGTTCTCAAGGCCCACGAATTGGTTTTCGCCGGGGTACAGCAGGTTGTAGCGGATCAGCGAGAAATACAGGGTCATGCCCAGGGGCACGATCATCCACAACAGCAGCAGCGCCACCGAAGGGCTGACCAGGAACCAGCCGGGGCCGACGCGGCGTTTGCCGGGGCGCGCGGTGGCGAGGCTCGGGGTGTCGAGGGCCGATGTGTTCATGGCGACTCCGTGTGCATCGGAAAGGGGCGGTCACCGCGCCGCAGGACGGCGCGGTCTACGGCGGTGCGAGCTACTTGGGGTAGCCGGCGCGCTTCATCTCGCGTTCGGTGGACTGCTGGGCCGAGGCCAGCACCTGGTCCACTTTCATCTGCCCGGTGAGCGCGGCGGAGAACAGCTTGCCGACCTGGGTGCCGATGGCCTGGAACTCGGGGATGGTCACCAGTTGGATACCGACGTAGGGCACGGGCTTGAGAGTGGGGTGGTTGGGGTCGACGCGTTTGAGCGATTCCAGGGTCACCTTGGCGAACGGCGCGGCTGCCAGGTACGCATCACTGTAGGTCGAGGCACGGGTGCCCGGTGGCACGTTGGCCACGCCTTCCTGCTCGGCCACCAGCTTGCCGTAGGCCTCGGAGGTGGCCCAGGTGGCGAAGGTCCTGGCGGCGTCCTTGGCCTTGGAGCTGGTGGGGATCGCCAGCGCCCAGGAATACAGCCAGGTGGCGCCCTTGTCGGTGACCTCCTTGGGCGCGAAGGTGAAGCCGACCTGGTCGGCGACCTTGCTCTGGGTCTTGTCGGTGACGAACGAGCCGGCGACGCTGGCATCGACCCACATCGCGCACTTGCCGCTGTTGAACAGCGCGAGGTTTTCGTTGAAGCCGTTGCTGGAGGCGCCGGGCGGGCCGTATTGCTTGAGGGTGTTTACATAGAAATTCAGCGCGTTCTTCCACTCGCTGCCGCTGAACTCGGGCTGCCATTGCTCATCGAACCAGCGCGCGCCGAAGGCGTTGGCCACCGTGCCGATCAGCGCCATGTTCTCGCCCCAGCCGGCCTTGCCGCGCAGGCAGATGCCGTATTGGCCCTGGTCGGGGTGGTTGAGTTTGGCGGCGAACTCGCCGAGCTGGGTCCAGGTCGGTTGCTCGGGCATGCTCAGCCCGGCTTTTTCGAACAGGTCCTTGCGGTAGTAGGTGATCGAGGCTTCAGCGTAGAAGGGCAGGGCGTACAGCGTGCCATTGGCCGACAGGCCGTTGCGCACCGAGGGGAACACGTCGTCGAGGTTATAGTCGGCCGGCAGGTCGGTCATCGGTGCCAGCCAGCCCTTGGCGCCCCACAGAGCGGCTTCGTACATGCCGATGGTCAGCACGTCGAACTGGCCGCCCTGGGTGGCGATGTCGGTGGTCAGGCGCTGGCGCAGCACGTTCTCTTCGAGCACCACCCACTTGAGCTGGATGTCCGGGTGCTGTTGCTCGAACACCTTGGCCAGGCGCTGCATGCGGATCATGTCGTTGTTGTTGACCGTGGCGATGGTCAGGGTCTCGGCGGCCTGGACGTGCAGCGGCAGGCTGAGGCAGGCGGCGGCCAGGCAGGCCTTGATCGAGTCGTTCATCGGTGAACTCCCTCGGGGAAGACGTTATTGTTTTTGTGTCGCTCGCTGCCGATTACACCGTTGTGCGACGACGCCGACAAAGCCTCGCCTGCACCTCGACTGATACTTTTTTGCAGTGACTTGCGAGATATACATTCCCCTGTAGGAGCGGCCTTGTGTCGCGAAAGGGCCGC
>NZ_JAOCDM010000013.1 GCF_029840925.1 Pseudomonas sp. GD03858 | reverse complement strand
TAGGAGCGGCCTTGCGTCGCGATGCGCCGCGCGGGCGGCGCTCGATCTCATAGGCGCTGCAACTCTAACGGCGAACACCTTGACGGGATTACTCCAAGGCGGGCTCGATCCCTGTGGCGGCGGGCAAACCCGCTGCCACAAACAGCTAGACTCTAAGGACCGCGCCCACGCCGCAATGCACGACGGGGCCGCACAGACCAGACATGAACGGGGGGCTGCCACACGTGGAGGTGTGAGATGAGCCAGTTCAAGCGTTTGTTCGTCATGCTCGGCCCGCAGATGCGCCACACGCCAGCCCTGCAAAGGGCCGCCGCGCTCGCCGAGTCCAGCGGCGCCCTGCTGGATATCAACGTGTTCGTCGACGATGTCGACACCTTCGGCCTGATGAGCGACGGGCGCGAACGCGAGCGCCTGCTCGAACACAACCGCCAGTGGCTGGCCGACGAGGCCGAGCAATTGCGCGGCGCAGGCCTGGATGTGTCCACCGAGCTGCTGCTGACCCGTGATCCGCTGGGCAGTGCGCTCGAACAGATCGAACGCCTGGGCTGCGACCTGCTGGTCAAGGACGTCCAGCACGAGCCGATCCTCAAGCGCCTGCTGGTCACCCCGCTGGACTGGCAACTGCTCAAGGACAGCCCGGTGGCCGTGCATCTGGTCAGCGAGATCCGCCTGCCCCTGCCACGGCAGATTGCCGCCGCGGTGGACCTCAACAGCCATGGCGAAGGTGAGCATCTGGACCAGCAGGTGATCCGCAGTGCCCATGCCCTGGCCTTGCAGTGCAATGCCGAGCTGCACCTGCTGCACGTGTGCGATGCGGTCAAGACCCATATCGCCGATTTCGGCGCCGGCACGGTGACCATGCCAGGCTTCGATGCCAGCGTGCGCACGGCGCAGCGCACGGCGTTCAACCGCCTGGGCGACCATCACCAGATCGACCTGGAGCGTCGGCACTTTCTCGAAGGCCCGGCGATCAAGGCGATCACCCAGTACATCGCCGCCAGCCGGGTCGATGTGATCGTCATGGGCAATCACCGCCATGACGCCCTGCAGACCTTCCTCGGCGGCACCACCGCGCATGTGCTGGAGCATCCGCTGTGCAATGTGCTGGCGATCAAGGCCGTGCGTTGAAATACCCCAGTGAGCGGGTTCACCCGCGAAGCAGACCCAAGCACCGCGTCGCCTGCTTCGCGGGTGAACCCGCTCCCACAGGAGTTGCGCAAGGCTTGGGGTCAGTGCGCTCCCTGTGGGACATGCGCTCGGTGATAGGGATCAGAAGCCCTTGCTGTAGAACAGCGAGTACGACTCGATACCGTCGTTCGGCTGCTTGAGGCCGGCGTTGGAGTAGTGAATCGCGCGGATGCCGACCTTCTGCTCGGCCGGCAGCTTCAGGCCGAAGCCGATGCGGTCTTCGAAGTTGACCGACGATCCCAGGCGCTGGTCGCCCACGTCGGTCTTGGAGAATGCCGCCAGGCCGATGCCGGCCTCGATGAACGGGGTATAGGTGAAACCGCTGAACTCATAGACGAACACCGGGCTGAAGGACAGCGAGTGGGCGCCGCTGGCCTCGCCACCTTCCCAATAGGTATAGGCCGCGTCCCAGTAGCCGGTCAGGTGGCCGGTGCTGCTTTCCAGCCATTTCTTGTCCCAGTCGAACGACAGACCGACGCGGTAGGTCATGTCGCCCTGGCCAGTGGCGCCGACGGCACCGGAGACCTGCGCGGCCTGGGCCAGGTTGGCGCCGGCGAAAGCCAGCAGAGCGGCGGCCAGCGAGGTGGCGAGACGGGTTTTCATCGATGACTTCTCCTGATGGTCTTCACGGACAGGCCCGCTTCGCGACCGTGCGGGCCTGTGGCAAGCGGGGGCTTGGCCCCTCGTTGTGCACCTGTCGACGGCACATCCCGACCGCGCAACAAGTGGTAATACTTCTTGGATTATCGTCCGAATAATCTGAAAGTTGAAAGGCCTTTGCCACCATTGGCTAAGGACACAGCGTTCCATGCATGCGTTCAGTCGTATTCCGACTCTTCGTGCTCCCCCAGCAACCTACGCTGGCGCGGCGTGGCTGTGGCCAGCACGTCGGGATTGAAGCGCCAGGTCAGGTAAGGGGAGAACTTCTGCGCCACCATCCGCCGCCCATAATGCACCTGGAGCATGTCGCGGACTTGCCCGACGCTTCGGTTCGCGCCCCCGCCATGCCAGACATCGCTGCGAAACAGCAGCGCGTCACCGGCCCGGCACAGGATCGGGCAAGCCCCCTGCCCTAGCCAGGCCGCTTCGTCTTGGTGCGGCGCACGCCCGGCACGCTGGCTGCCGGGCACGATCAGGGTCGGCCCCAGCGCTTGATCGATATCGCACAGATAGAGCTGCGCGGTGATGATCTGCGCCGGTGGCGTGAAACGCTCATGCGCGCACAGCCAGGCGGGCAATGCCATGGGCAGGTAATCGAGGTGCAGGGGCATGCCCGCGTACCCAGGATGGCTGCGCCAGGCGGTCTGGCCGATGATGTGGCAGTCACGGCCAAGGGCCGCCTCGGCGACGTCGATCAGCGGCGCCAGGTCGAGAAACGGCAGCCACAGCGGGTCGCGGTTGAACACGCACTTGTAGTGTTCCAGCAGCCCCTGGTAGTCCCAGTGCATGGGGCGCAGGTCATCGATGGCGCAGCGCAGCAAGGCGATGCACGACGGATCCAGCACACCGGAGATCAAGGTGTAGCCGTCATCGTCGAGCTCTTGAAGACAGCGTTGCAGATCATCCATTGCTGGCAAGCCTCGCATGCCACCGCGCATGTTTCAGCGCCAGTTCAGATCCACCCGCGCCGGCGCCTTGCCGTCCACCACCACTTGCTGGCGCACGGTCTGGCCATCGGCGCTGCCCGTCACCCGATAGTGCCCAGGGGGGAGTTGCACGTAGATCAGCGGGCCGACGTCCTGCAGCGCCAGCACCTGATTGCCCTGGGCCGACTCGATGGCCAGGGTCGCACCGCTCTGGAACTTGCCTTCAGCGCCGGTGGACAAGGTGATGTGCAGGTTGTAGCCGGGGGTGCGCCGCAGGGCATTGGCTTCATCCTGGCCGATACCGCCTTGCAGGTAGCGGACACCGTTCTGCTCCTGCGCCTGCAGCTGCACGCCCTGCGGGTCGACCGGGGCACCCGGGTCCGCGGCGGCCAGGGTCCAGGGCATGCTCAGCGCCAGCAGCAGCGCTGCGCAGAGCCCGTAGTGATGAGTGCGCATGGCGTGTTCCTCCCTCCAGGGGTGGTCTACACACTTTGGATACTCGCGTGGCGCCACCGTTCGAGGCGATCGGCACCGTTAGTCGGTGCCGACCGATCCGCCACGTTCCTCCAGCAGCCGGATGAACATGCTCAGGCTGCGCGACACAGTGCCTCGCCGCCACACCAGCCAGGTCTTCAGGTAGCGGAAATCCTCGGCCATCGGCCAGGCGCTCACGGTGCTGCACCCCGGCATGTTGTCGAGCATGCTGCGCGGCATCATGGCCAGCCCGGCACCGGCACTGACGCAGGCGAGCATGCCGTGGTACGACTCCATCTCGTGGATCTTGCCCGGCACCGCCTGGTCGTGGACGAACCAGCTCTCGAAATGATGGCGATACGAGCAGTTGGCGCGGAAGGCGTAGATGCTCGCACCGTTGACATCCCTCGCCCGTGTGACCGGCGGGTGGTTGAGCGGCGCGATGACCATCATCTCCTCCTCGAACACCGGCACGCCTTCGAGCGTGGGATGCAGCACCGGGCCATCGACGAACGCCGCGACCAGGCGCCCGGACAGCACGCCTTCGAGCATGGTCCCGGACGGGCCGGTGGACAGGTCCAGGTCGACCTTGGGGTAGCGCTGGTTGTAGGCCGCCAGCAGGGCCGGAATGCGCACCGCCGCCGTGCTCTCCAGCGAGCCCAGGGCGAAGGTGCCCTGGGGGTCCTCGCCTGCCACGGTCAGGCGCGCTTCATGCACCAGGTCGAGAATGCGCCGGGTGTATTCGAGGAAATTCCAGCCCGCCGGCGACAGGCGCAAACGGCTTTTCTCGCGGATGAACAATTCGACGCCCAGGTCTTCTTCCAGTTGCTTGATACGGGTGGTCAGGTTCGACGGCACGCGATGGATCTGCTGGGCCGCCGCGCTGATGCTGCCGTGCTCGGCCACGGCCTTGAAGATCTCCAGTTGCACCAGGTCCACGGTCATTCTCCAAACGTGAATGTTTCGCTCATTATTATTCAGTTTTCATTAAAGCGCGCCACCACTAGTCTGGGCTCACCCCATCAAAACAATGAGAGTCCTGCCATGAGCGAGATCAGCAGCCTGACCCACGCCATCTCCGTCGACCCCTATACCGGCGAGCGGATCGGCCACTACGCCTTCGACACCGACGCCGCACAAGACGCGGCGCTGCAACGCGCCAAGGCGGGCTACGACCAGTGGCGCAAGGTATCGCTGGGGCAGCGCAGCGAATACCTGGTCGCGCTGGGGCAGGCCCTGCAGGCCCATGCCGAAGCCTTTGCCCAGATGATCACTCGCGAGATCGGCAAGCCGATCGCCCAGGCCCGTGGCGAGGTCAGCAAGTGCGTCGGCCTGTGCCAGTGGTACGCCGAACACGGTCCGGCGATGCTCGCCCCTGAACCCACGCAAATCGAAAAGGCCCGCATCGAATACCGCCCGCTGGGCCCGATCCTCGCCGTGATGCCGTGGAACTTCCCGATCTGGCAGGTGCTGCGCGGCGCCGTGCCGGCGCTGCTGGCCGGCAACACCTACGTGCTCAAGCACGCGCCGAACGTGATGGGCAGTGCCTACCTGCTGGCCGACCTGTTCAAGCGCGCCGCCCTGCCCGAGGGCGTGTTCGAAGTGCTCAACGTCGCTCCCGAGGGTGTCACCCGCGCGATCAACGATCCACGCATCGCCGCCGTGACCCTGACCGGCAGCGTGCGCGCCGGCATGGCCATCGGCGCCCAGGCCGGCGCCGCGCTGAAGAAGTGCGTGCTGGAGCTGGGTGGCTGCGACCCGTTCATCGTGCTGGCCGACGCCGACCTGGATGCCGCGGTGAAGGCCGCGGTGATCGGCCGCTACCAGAACACCGGCCAGGTCTGCGCCGCGGCCAAGCGTCTGATCGTCGAGCACAGCATCGTCGAGGCCTTCACCGCCAAGTTCGTCGAGGCGACGCGCGCGCTCAAGCTCGGCAACCCGCTGCAGGACGACACCTACATCGGCCCGATGGCCCGCTTCGACCTGCGCGACGAGCTTGACGGCCAAGTTCAGGCGACCCTCGCCGAAGGCGCCACCCTGCTGCTGGGCGGGCACAAGATCGAGGGCGCGGCCAACCTCTACGCACCGACCGTGTTCGCCGACGTCACCCCCGAGATGACGGCGTTCAAACAGGAGCTGTTCGGCCCGGTGGCGGCGATCATCAGCGCCCGCGACGCCGACCATGCCGTCGAACTGGCCAACGACAGCGAGTTCGGCCTGGCTTCGACCATCTACACCGCCGACTACGCCCTGGCCGAACGCATGACCACGGCGCTGGACACCGGTGGCGTGTTCATCAACGGCTACTGCGCCTCCGACCCCCGCGTGGCGTTCGGTGGCGTGAAGAAAAGCGGCTTCGGTCGTGAGCTTTCGCACTTCGGCGTGCGCGAGTTCACCAATGCCCAGACCGTGTGGCTGGATCGCAACTGAACAGCTTGGGGGCGGGCTTGCCCTGCCCCTTTGCTAGCGCCCCCGCACCCGCTTCAGGGTGTCGCTGGGCAACTCCTGGAACAGCTGCCGATAGCTCTCGGAAAACCGCCCCAGGTGCCAGAATGACCAGCGCATGGCCACCTCGGCCACGGTCGCGTCCCCCGCCAGCAGATCCCGCCGCGCGCCATTCAGGCGGCGCAGCCGCAGCCAATGCGCCGGCGGCAGGTTGGTGAAGCCCTTGAAGGCCTGCTGCAACTGACGCACCGAGACCCCGGCGACCTTGGCCAGTTCCACCAAGTTGAGCGTCTCGTCGGGACAGTCGGCGGCCCATTCGCTGACCCGCCGCATGATCGTCCGCTCCTCGTCGCGCCGCCCCAGGGCGTCGCCCTGCAAGCGCTGCCCGGCGTTGTCGAGAATGAACAGGCAGTCCTCCAGCAACTGCTCGGCCAGCGCCCTGCCCTCCAGCGGGCAGTCGGCCTGGCCCAGACGGCTGAGCGTGGCGCTCAGCCAATTACCGAACAGCGCGGTCTGCTGGCAGGTCAGCGGCACCATGAACAGGCCGCGCAGACGCTCCGGATCAAGCCCATGGCTGGCGAGGAACGGCTGCTCGAACACCACCGCCACTTCCTGGTAGTTCTCCGGGGTGATCCAGATGTTGCGGCTGTCTTCGTTGAGCAGGTAGAGGCTGTTCTCGCTGCGGTCGAAGCAGAACGCCAGAGCGCCACTGGGGGCGCGGAAGAACTGCTCGACCCGGGTGTTCAAGCGCTCTTCGTATACCTCGACGCCCTCGAGCGCCAGCCAGCGCAGCTGACCGTTGAAATGCCCGGGGGACATCTGCCGGTACTGCTGCTGCCAGCCAGGGGTGGCGCGGGTCTGTTCGGTCACGTCGGTGGTACGGAAATCCTGGACCTGCAAGGCGGTTGGCGTGTTCACGCACTGTCCTATTGCACTCTTTTGGTGCATTCAACGGCGAAAAAAGTGGATAGATCGCCCCGAGGGGCAGCGCCCAAGATAGCCCTCAGCGTCACCTGTGGGAAGTGCCCTACGGCACGAGCGCCTTGCGTCCCACCACAACAACCCAACCAAGAGGTCTGTATGAACGCCCCCTTCGATCAGCTGTCCACCTGGCTGAAAGAACACCGGATCACCGAAGTCGAATGCGTGATCAGCGACCTGACCGGCATCGCCCGCGGCAAGATCGCCCCGACCGCCAAGTTCCTCCACGAACGCGGCATGCGCCTGCCCGAGAGCGTGCTGCTGCAGACCGTCACCGGCGACTACGTCGATGACGACATCTACTACAGCCTGCTCGACGCCGCCGATATCGACATGATCTGCCGTCCCGACCCGACGGCGGTGTACCAGATCCCCTGGGCCATCGAACCGACCGCGATCGTCATCCACGACACCTTCGACAAGCAGGGCAACCCCATCGAGCTGTCGCCGCGCAACGTGCTGAAGAAGGTGCTCAAGCTGTATGCCGACAAAGGCTGGCAGCCGATCGTCGCGCCGGAGATGGAGTTCTACCTGACCCAGCGCTGCGAAGACCCGGACCTGCCGCTGCAGGTGCCGCTGGGCCGCTCGGGCCGCGCCGAAAGCGGTCGCCAGTCGTTCTCCATCGATGCCGCCAACGAATTCGACCCGCTGTTCGAGGACGTCTACGACTGGTGCGAGCTCCAGGGCCTGGACCTGGACACGCTGATCCACGAAGACGGTCCGGCGCAGATGGAGATCAACTTCCGCCACGGCGACGCACTCGACCTGGCCGACCAGATCACCGTTTTCAAGCGCACGATGCGCGAGGCGGCGCTCAAGCACAACGTCACCGCCACCTTCATGGCCAAGCCGATCACCGACGAACCGGGCAGCGCCATGCACCTGCACCAGAGCGTGATCGACATCGCCAGCGGCAAGCCGATCTTCGCCAATGAAGACGGCAGCATGAGCGAGTTGTTCCTGCACCATATCGGTGGCCTGCAGAAGTACATTCCCAAGCTGCTGCCGATGTTCGCGCCGAACGTCAACTCGTTCCGCCGCTTCCTGCCGGACACTTCCGCGCCGGTGAACGTCGAGTGGGGCGAGGAAAACCGCACCGCCGGCCTGCGCGTGCCGACCTCGAGCCCCGAGGCGATGCGCGTGGAGAACCGCCTGCCGGGCGCCGACGCCAACCCCTACCTGGCCATTGCCGCGAGTCTGCTGTGCGGCTACATCGGCATGGTCGAGAAGATCGAACCGAGCGCGCCGGTACAGGGTCGCGCCTATGAGCGGCGCAATTTGCGCCTGCCGATCACCATCGAGGATGCGCTGCAGCACATGGAAGATTGCGAGGTGGTCCGCGAATACCTGGGGCAGCAGTTCGTCCAGGGCTACGTCGCGGTCAAGCGCGCCGAGCACGAGAACTTCAAGCGCGTGATCAGCTCGTGGGAGCGGGAGTTCCTGTTGCTGAGCGTCTGACCATCTTGTGGGAGCGGGCCTGCCCCGCGACAAGGCCAGCAGCCCAATCGCGGGACAAGCCCGCTCCCACGTTGTCCCGACAGAGCCTGCCATTACCGATCCACCGTTAATACCACGACCAAGAAAAAGACCAACGAGGTGTCGACATGCGTCATTTGCCCATCCTGATCCCCGCAACCTTCGCCCTGCTGTTCGGCGCCACCGTCCAGGCCAAGCCGACGGTGAGCGTGTACAACTGGACCGACTACATCGGCGACACCACCCTGGCCGATTTCCAGGCCAGCAGCGGGATCAAGGTGGTCTATGACGTGTTCGACTCCAACGAGACCCTGGAGGGCAAGCTGCTGGCCGGACGTACCGGCTACGACGTGGTCGTGCCCTCCAACCATTTCCTCGCCCGCCAGGCCCAGGCCGGCGCGTTCCTGCCGCTGGATCGCGACAAGCTGCCGAACTGGCGGCATCTGGACCCGAAACTGCTCAAGCAGCTGGAACAGAACGACCCCGGCAACGAGTACGCCGTGCCTTACCTGTGGGGCACCAATGGCATCGGCTACAACGTCGACAAGGTCAAGGCGGTGCTGGGCATCGACAAGGTCGACTCCTGGGCGGTGTTGTTCGAAGCCGAGAACCTGAAGAAGCTCAAGCAGTGCGGGGTGGCGTTCATGGACTCGCCCGACGAACTGTTCCCGGCCATGCTCAACTACCTGGGCCTGGACCCACGCAGCGAAAAGGCCGATGACTACCGCAAGGCCGAAGCCCGCCTGCTGGAGCTGCGCCCGTACATCACCTACTTCCACTCCTCCAAATACGTCTCGGACCTGGCCAACGGTGATGTCTGCGTGGCCTTCGGCTACTCCGGCGATGTGCTGCAGGCCGCGCACCGCGCCGAGGAAGCTGGCAACGGCGTCAAGGTTGCCTACAGCATTCCCAAGGAAGGCAGCAACATCTGGTTCGACCTGCTGGCCATCCCCAAGGACGCCAAGAACCCCGAGCAGGCGCTGGCGTTCATCAACTACCTGATGGACCCCAAGGTGATCGCCAAGGTCAGCGCCTCGGTCGGCTACGCCAACGCCAATCCGGATGCCAAGGCGTTCATGGACGACAGCCTGGTGGAAAACCCCGAGATCTACCCGCCCCAGGAAGTGCTGGATCGGCTGTATGTGTCGACGATGCAGAGCCCAGGGATCCTGCGGCAGATGACCCGCTCCTGGAGCAAGATCAAATCCAACCGCTGAGCCGAGCACAGCCATGCCGAACATGAATGAACATACTGCGTCCTACTACGCCGCCACGGCGCGTCAAGGCACGCCCTACCCGATGCTCGACCAGGACCTGCACGCCGATGTCTGCGTCGTCGGTGGCGGCCTGACCGGGGTCAACGCCGCCCTGGAGCTGGCCGAGCGCGGCTTGTCGGTGATCCTGCTGGAGGCGCGTCGCGTCGGCTGGGGCGCCAGCGGACGCAACGGTGGCCAGTTGATCCGTGGTATCGGCCATGACGTGTCGGGCTTTGCCCGCCACGTTGGCCAGGATGGCGTGCGCTACCTCAAGCAGGCCGGCATCGACTCGGTGGCCCTGGTGGCCGATCGCATCAAGCAGTACGACATTGCCTGCGACCTGCGCTGGGGCTTCTGCGAGCTGGCCAACACGCCCGCGCAGTTCGCCGCGTTCGAAGACGAACAGCGCGACCTCGCCGAGCTGGGGTATCGCCACGAAACGCGTCTGGTCGCCCCCGAGCGCATGCGCGAGATCGTCGCCAGCGACCTCTACGCAGGCGGCCTGGTGGACATGGGCTCGGGCCATCTGCACCCGCTCGACCTGGTCCAGGGCGAAGCCCGTGCCGCCCACGGCCTGGGCGTGCGCATCTTCGAGCAAAGCCCGGTGCTGCGCATCGAGCATGGCCGCACCGTGACCCTGCACACCGCGCGCGGCAAGGTGCGGGCGCAAAGCCTGATCCTGGGCTGCAATGCCCACCTCGACGAACTGGAGCCGCGCCTGAGCGGCAAGGTGCTGCCGGCCGGCAGCTACGTGGTGGCCAGCGAGCCATTGCCAGAAGCCCTGGCGCGCACGCTGATCCCGCAGAACATGGCGCTGTGCGACCAGAAGGTCGGCCTGGACTACTACCGACTGACCGCCGACAACCGCCTGCTGTTCGGCGGCGCCTGTCACTACTCCGGGCGCGACCCCAGGGACATCGGCGCCTACATGCGGCCCAAGGTGCTCAAGGTGTTTCCGCAGCTGGCCGAGGTGCGCCTGGATTACCAGTGGGGCGGCATGATCGGCATCACCGCCAACCGCTTCCCCCAGGTCGGCCGGTTGAGCCAGCACCCCAACGTGTTCTATGCCCAAGGCTACTCGGGGCACGGGCTGAACGTCACCCACTGGACCGCCAGGCTGCTGGCCGAGGCGATTGCAACCGAGCACAGCTACGGCTTCGATGTGTTCAGCGCCGTGCCGCACCTGACCTTCCCCGGTGGCAAGGCCTTGCGCTCGCCGCTGCTGGCACTGGGCATGCTCTGGTACCGGCTGCGCGAGACGCTGGGCTGAGCGCGGCGGTGCTCAGAGAATGGCTTGCAGACCCTTGTCGGCGATGATGTTGAGCAGCTTCAGGGCCGGTCCCGCGGGCCGTGTCTCGCCCTGCTCCCACTTGCGCACCGTGGAGGCACTGGTGTGCAGGTGCAGGGCGAACACCGGCTGGCTGAAATTCAACGCCTCGCGCAGGCGCCTGATGTCCTGGGCACTGAATGCGCGGACCGGCGCCGGGCAGATCGCCTGGAAATCGCGCAGCGTGACTTTACCGATCGCGCCCGCCTGCTCGAGGGCCGTCAGGTCGGCGCGTAACGATTCAATGAGTTCGCTGGTCACAGTGGACCTCCATCAATACGCCGCAATCCAGGGCCTTGGCCACGTCATGCGGTGACAATTCCAGAAATACCTTGCCGGTGAACTGCAAGGCCTTTTGCTCGCCTGGCGTGACATTGGCCAGGTCGCTTTTGGCAAAACCGTGGAGAAATACGTATCGGCTGCCGATGCGTGCCGATAGCAACGTGCGATATCCACCGCGCTTGCCGCCGCCATGGCCCGCTACGCGCTTCTTGAACAACAGCCCGCCAAGGCTGGCGTCCACCAGTCCGCTCTGCATCTCCACGACCGCCTGGCACAGCATCCAGTCCGGCAGACATTCCCTGAGCTGCCAACGGGCGAATTCCCTGCGCTTGTACACTTCCATGTCGGACGCTCCAAAACCATACCCGTAAAGGGCATACTTTTCCAGCCTCGAACATAAATGAACAGTCGTCCCGCTCGGGCAGTGCGGTGGGAAACCGCAACCGCAGCTCGCCAGAATGCTGGCCTTCGGCCCAGCACCTGCTAGCGTTGTCCTGGCCATTTCTCTCATGGACCCCGTCATCATGAAGCGACTGCCTCGCACCACCCTGCTGTGTGCCGCCCTGCTGGCCCTGGTTGCCTGTTCCAGCAATCGGGTCGACCCCAAGGACTATTCCGGCTTTCTCCAGGACTACAGCCGCCTGAAGCCAGCCGAGAGCATCTCCGGCGCGCCGGTGATGCGCTGGATCGACCCGGACGTCAAGGCCAGTCAGTACACCAAGGTGTTCATCGAGCCGAGCCAGTTCTATCCCAAGCCGCAGCCGACCGCCGTGATCTCGGCGCAGACCCTCCAGGCAATCACCCGCTACTTCAACGAGGCCATGCGCCGCGAGCTGGGCAGCGTGCTCACCCTGGTCAAGGAACCAGGGCCGAACACCATCGTGGTACGTCCGGCGATCACCGCCGTCTCTACCAGCACCGAGGGCCTCAAGCCCTATGAAGTGATTCCCATCGCCCTGGTCGCCGCGGCGGTCAATACCGCCGCAGGTGGTCGCGACCAGGCCGTGGACGTGGCGGTGGAAGCCGCCTTCCTCGATGGCGCCAGCCAGAAGGTACTGGCGCAGGTGGTGCGCAAGGGCAGCGGCAAGGAGCTGGAGAACGACAGCACCCAGCTGACCTTGAACGACGTCAAGCCGGTGCTCGATGGCTGGGCCAGCGACATGCGCCGCAGCTTCGTGGCGTTGCAGCAAAAGGCCAAGTGATCGGAGCCTGATCCGTCCTGCCGGCGCCCATCCATGAATGTATGCCGGCAGGCAGGGTCTTTCGTCAGGCAACGAAGCTGTAGACGATCGCCGACAACGTGATCAGACCGATCAGCACCACGAACACGTTCGACAAGCGCCCCGAGTATTGCCGCAGCGCGGGCACCTTGTGCACGGCGTACATCGGCATCAGGAACAGCAGGCAGGCGATCACCGGACCACCCAGGCTCTCGATCAGACCGAGGATGCTCGGGTTCACGGTCGCCACCGCCCAGCAGGTCACCAGCATGAACAGCGCCGTGGCGCGCTCCAGGCGCTTGGCCGGCCAGGTCTTGCCACGGCCGCGCAGGCTCTTGACGATCATGCCCTGGAAACCTTCGCTGGCACCGATGTAATGGCCGAGGAAGGACTTGGTGATCGCCACCAACGCGATCAGCGGCGCGACGAAGGCGATCACCGGCGTCTGGAAGTGGTTCGCCAGGTACGACAGGATCGAGATGTTCTGCGCCTTGGCCGCGGCCAGATCAGCAGGGCTGAGGGCCAGCACGCAGCTGAAGCAGAAGAACATCACCGTCAGCACCATCATCACGTGAGCCGTGGCCAGGGTGCGACCACTCTTGCGGTCGGCGTCGGCGCCGTAGCGGTGCTTCTGGTCGACGGCGAAGGCCGAGATGATCGGCGAGTGGTTGAACGAGAACACCATCACCGGGATCGCCAGCCACAGGGTCAGCAGCAGCTTCGAGACGCTGATGCCTTCGTTGGCCTGGGCGAAGAAAGCGCCGTTCCAGTTGGGGATGAGGCTCAGGGCCAGCAACAGCAGCGATGCGACGAAGGGGTACACCAGCAGGCTCATGGCCTTGACGATCAGCTGCTGACCGCAACGCACCACGATCATCAGCCCGCAGATCAGCAGCAACGCCAGCAGTGCCCGGGGCGGCGCGCCGATATGCAGCTGGTGTTCGAAGAAACTGGTCAGGGTGTTGGTCAGCGCCACGCTGTAGACCAGCAGGATCGGGAAGATGGCGAAGAAGTACAGCAAGGTGATCAGCTTGCCGGCGCCCACGCCGAAGTGCTCTTCGACGACCTCGGTGATGTCCTCGTTGCCGCCTTTGCGACCGGACAGCACGAAACGGGTCAGGGCCCGATGGGCGAAGAAGGTCATGGGGAAAGCCAGCAAGGCCAGGATCAGCAGCGGCCAGAAGCCCCCTACCCCGGCATTGATCGGCAGGAACAGGGTACCGGCGCCGATCGCCGTACCGTACAGGCCCAGTGCCCAGGTGGTGTCGTGACGGTTCCAGGTGGTAGTGCCCGTGGCCGCAGCCTGGGCAGCCGAATCCGCACGAATGCTCGTGGTGCTTTGTACATCAGTCATGGGTATCGCCTTTGTAGTTGTTTTTGTCGCAGGTACAGCGGGTGTTGCAGGTTGATACCGCCCCCTGTAGGAGCGGCCTTGTGCCGCGAAAGGGCTACACGGCAGCCCCAGATTTCAGAGTGATATGAGGATCGCCGGGGCCGCTTTGCAGCCTTTCGCGGCACGAGGCCGCTCCTGCAGCGCAGCCATCAGCACTCGACGAACGCGACGGCCAGGCCGCCGCGCGAGGTTTCCTTGTAGTTGGCGTGCATGTCCGCGCCGGTGTCGCGCATGGTACGGATCACCCGGTCGAGGGAGATGAAGTGCTCGCCGTCGCCGCGCAGGGCCATCTGCACGGCGTTGATCGCCTTCACCGCGGCGATCGCGTTGCGCTCGATGCATGGCACCTGGACCAGGCCACCGACCGGATCGCAGGTCAGCCCCAGGTTGTGCTCCAGGGCGATCTCGGCGGCGTTCTCCAGTTGCGGCGGCGTCGCGCCAAGCACTTCGGCGAGGCCAGCGGCAGCCATGGAGCAGGCCGAACCCACCTCGCCCTGGCAGCCGACCTCGGCGCCGGAGATCGAGGCGTTCTTCTTGCACAGGATGCCCACCGCCGCCGCCGCCAGGAGGAACGCCACCACGTCATCGTCACAGGCGCCGGGATTGAACTTCATGTAGTAGTGCAGCACCGCCGGGATGATTCCCGCCGCTCCATTGGTGGGCGCGGTGACCATGCGCCCGCCTGCGGCGTTCTCCTCGTTGACCGCCAGGGCGAACAGGTTCACCCACTCCATGGCGCTCAGGGTCGAGCCGATCACGTTGGGCTTGCCGATCTCCTGCAGGCTGCGGTGCAGACGCGCCGCCCGGCGCTTGACCTTGAGCCCGCCAGGCAGGATGCCTTCATTGCGCAGGCCATTGTTGACGCATTCGCCCATGGCCGCCCAGATCTTCAGCAGCCCCGCGCGCACCTCGCTTTCCGGGCGCCAGGCGCACTCGTTGGCCAGCATCAGCTGGCTGACGCTGAGGTCGTGGGCCTTGCACAGCGCGAGCAGTTCGTCGCCGCTGGAAAACTCATAGGGCAATTCGACCTGGCTCGCGTCGCGCTGCGGCGCGTCGATCTCGCTTTGCTCGACGATGAAACCGCCGCCCACGGAATAATAGGTCTGGCTGAACAGGCTGCCCTGCTCGTCGAAACTCTCGAGGGTCATCGCATTGGGGTGATAGGCCAGGTTTTCGTCGAGCAGGCGCATGTCACGGCCATACTGGAACTCGATGGGCTGGCTGCCGTCGAGCATCAGGCATTGCTCCTGCATCAGCTGATCGATGCGCGGTTCGATGCTGTGCGGATCGATCCGGTCTGGCCACTGCCCCATCAACCCGAGCAGGCAGGCACGGTCCGTGGCATGCCCGACGCCGGTGGCCGACAGCGACCCATAGAGACGCACCTCGACACGCCTCACCTGGGCCAGCAGACCGCGCTCGCGCAGTGCCTGGGCAAAGGTCGCCGCGGCGCGCATGGGGCCGACGGTATGGGAGCTGGACGGGCCGATGCCAATCTTGAAAAGGTCGAAAACACTGATAGCCATGCTAATGCCTGACCGTGACAGCGAACTGACGTGCGCCACGGCTCTCTGGAAAAATTGAACGTTAATGCAAAGTTGCGCGATACTGCCGCGCCAAGCTCGGCTTGACCAACGAAACTTTCTACACAAGCCTTTAGCAGGACTAAACGATGAGAGGGCCACTCAATGGCCAGGTGTTCGTCTGGCTGCACGTGTTCTCCTGTGCGGCGCGGCACCTGTCGTTCACCCGCTGCGCCGAAGAACTGCACATTACCCCCGGCGCGGTGAGCCAACAGATGCGGCAGCTGGAAGAGCGCCTGGGCTTTCGCCTGTTCCTGCGCCGAGCCCGAGGCGTGGAGCTGTCCGCCGAAGGGCAGCGCCTGGCGCAGACCGTGACCGAGGCCTATGGCAGCATCGAGGCCGAGCTGCTGCGCCTGGACGCCGGCGAAATCCGCGGCACCCTGCGCCTGCGCTCGATCCCCTCGTTCCTGGCCAAATGGTTGACGCCACGCCTGCCGCGCTTCCAGCAGCGCTACCCGGACATCGAACTGCGCCTGGTGGCCGAGGACAGCAACCAGGCCCTGCACCCGGACGACTTCGACCTGGCCATCGACCTCAACGACGGCAGCTACCCGGGCATGCTCTCCACCCCGCTGCTGGACGAGCAGATCTTTCCGGTCTGCTCCCCCGCGCTGCTGCGCGGCCGGCCACCGCTGCACGGCCCCGGCGACCTGGCGCACTATCCGTTGCTGCACGACATCACCGCCTGGCGCGGCAGCTCGGAGTACGCCGAATGGGAGTTCTATCTGGACGGAATCGGCGCCAGCGGGCTGGATGTGCGCCGTGGACATACCTTCAACCGTAATCACCTGACCATCGAGGCGGCCATCGCCGGCGTCGGCGTGGCCATCGCCCGACGCACCCTGCTCAATGACGAACTGGAGCGGGGTGCGTTGATCGTGCCGTTCGGCGTGCCGATCGCCAACCACAAGCGCTATGTGCTGCTTTATCCACCGGGCGGGCTGAGCCAGCCAGGCGCACGCGCGGTGCATGACTGGCTCGTGGAAGAGGCGCAAGGCTTTCGGGCATTGTGGGAGCGCGCCGCGCCACATTGACCGACCAGACACGAGTCATCCACGCAGGGCCATCGTGCCCACCGCAAAAGCCCCCGAAAATTGGTCCAATGTTGGTCACTTGAATAGTTGGGGCCGCTCTGTGCCCCTTCGCGGGTAAACCCGCTCCCACCCTGTGGGAGCGGGTTTACCCGCGAAGGGCTGCAATGCAGCCCAGATAAACGCCAGATATTCTTATGTAATCAATCAGCCTTGCCCACCGGCATCGGCTGCGCCGCCAGAACACTGGCGGGAGTGACGATCTGTCCCAGGTCGATATGACGGAAATCCGGCTTGGCTCCCAAGCGTGCATTGAAGCGCACGTTGAAGGTGAACGGATCCTCGGTCGGCATATCCAGTGAGCGACCGTACAGCGCGCTCACCTGAGCACCGTCATACCCCATCAGTTTGAGCAGCGTGGGGAACAGGTTGTAGTGACTGGAGGCGTTGCGGTTGACCTCCAGGTGCCCCTGCCAGTCGAGCGTTCTCAGCCCCTGCCCCTGAATCACCACCAATGGCACCAAGCCTTCCTCCGGCACCGGATCGCTGTCGCAGTGGGTATTGAGCCCCGGGTTGCCACGCTCATGCAGGTCCTGGCCATGGTCGGAGGTATAGAGCACCACGGCCTGGCTCAGATCGGCCTCGGCGAACAGGCGCCGGAAGAACTCGCCGACGTTCCACAGCACGGTGTTCTGGTAGGCGTTGCGGTACAACACCCAGTCCTGGGAAGTGCCGTCGAAGCCATCACGCGTGCCGGTGTCGGCGATGTCGACGAAGCGACCGCGAGGCAGGGCCGGCTGGTACTTGAGAAAATCGTCGGGATACTTGTCATGCACCGGGAAGTGCGCACCGACCTTGTTCACCACGATCAGTTGCGCCTTGCCGTCCTTGAGCAACTCGACCAGTTTCGCCTGCGCCGCCATGTCACGCTGCACGACGGGCGTCTCGTCGAACTGGATGAATTGGTCGATGTCGCGTTTTTCGGCGGCGTCCATCAGGTTCTGCAGGTTGCCGTTGGTGCGCTGGCCATCGATGTAGATCGTGCCCAGGCCCGCGCGCTTGGCGTACTGCCAGATCGACGGCTGGGTCGAGTTGATGCGCAGGTAGTCGCCTCGCGTCCCGCCATAGCGCAGGGTGACGTTGGTATCGGCGCTGCAGTTGGCGATGGACGCGGCATAGCCAAAATTGACGATACTCACCCCAGGCTGGGCTTGCGCCAGGTGACTGGTGACCCCAAGGGGGGTGTTCAGGTCCAGGTAGTTGCCGGAAATGCTCTCGTCGATCAGCAGCACGATGTCCCGCGCCATGGGCGGGCCGGATTGCGCCAGGGTCACCGGCTGGCGCGGTCCGACATGATCGTGCAGGGACTCATAGCTGAACAGGCTCAGGTAGGCCAGCGGGGTATACATCACTGGCAATCCGCGAGCCCCCTCGCCCGCCCGCACGAACAGGATCGCGATCAGCACCAGCAGGGCCAACACCGGCGCCAACGGCGGCAACACGCTCGGCAGACGGGGCCTGGCGCCGGGGCGCAGGCCGAGGCCCAGCAGCAGCAACAGCGCCCGCGCCGCGGCCAGGGTGATAGCGTAGTGGTACTGCTGCAGCGCCTCCTGCACGAAGCCGCCGGCATAGACCATGGAAACGAACGCGCTATAGGTCAGGTAGGAATCGGTGATGCGGGCATAAGCATCGAGAAACACCGCACTGACCGCGAAGACCACGGCCAAGGACCAGCGCAGCCAGCCAGGGCGCGTGAAGGCCGCCAGCAGCAGGGCCCCGGCCAATACCGCGAAGACGCCCAGGTACAGCACCAGTGCCAGGCCAATACCCAAGGCTTCTATGCGCTCCAGGTAATAGGCATGAAAGCTGCCCAGATAGGCGAGCAACAGCAGAATCTTGATCCATCCGCGCATGTTTTCGGCCACTCCGGTCATGGAATTCTCCTCAAACCGTAGCAGCTGTGAAACAAACCACAACGTGAAAAAGTCAATTTTCCGACGATATCCCAGCTCTGGAATCTGGCACCTGTCGCAAGCTGCTGTTGATTATCCCTATCGTCTGCAACCCGCTTATTTAGCCGCATTGAACCGTTCATCGGTTCGTCGAACGGCCAATTGCCACTAGCTATGTTCGCTAAGACCCGGATTGGAAACGGGTTGGTGGCAGATGGCCCGTTTTGCTGGGGTCTGTAAATTCGACGAAACATGCCATTGCTTTGACGCAAATCCTCCCAGCTGAGCTATACCGAATTCACACCACTGTTTCATCTCCCTTACTCATCCATTCGAGGCACTGCGCATGGACGTGAGCGTTTTTGGCACCGGTTATGTAGGACTGGTACAGGCAGCAGCCCTGGCGGACGTTGGCCACAGGGTGCTGTGCGTGGATGTCGATACCCACAAGATCAATCAGTTGCGCCAAGGCGTCCCGCCCATCAGCGAGCCCGGCCTGTCGGACCTGCTCGAGGACAACATCAAGGAAGGCCGCCTGCTGTTCAGCACCCAGGCCAGCGATGCGGTCAGCCATGCCGAGCTGATCTTCATCGCCGTCGGCACGCCACCCGACGAAGACGGCTCGGCGGACCTGACCCATGTGCTCAACGTCACCCGGCAGATCGCCGCGCTGATGGAGACCGACCATACCCTGATCATCAAGTCCACCGTGCCGGTAGGCACCGCCGATCAGGTCATGGCCCTGGCCCGCGACGAGCTGCAGCGCCTGGGCAAGAGCCAGTTGCAGGTGCGCGTGGTGTCCAACCCCGAGTTTCTCAAGGAAGGCAGCGCCCTGGCCGACTGCATGCGCCCGGACCGGATCATCGTCGGCACCCTCGACGAAGTCGCCCATGACCAGCTGGCCGAACTGTACGCGCCGTTCTGCCGCAATCACGAAAAGCTGATGTTCATGGACAACCGCAGCGCCGAGCTGACCAAGTACGCCGCCAATGCCATGCTCGCCACCCGCATCAGCTTCATGAACGAGCTGGCCAACCTCAGCGAGCACCTGGGCGCCGATATCGAGGCGGTCCGTCGCGGCATCGGCTCCGACCCGCGCATCGGCTACCACTTCATCTATCCCGGCTGCGGTTTCGGCGGTTCGTGCTTCCCCAAGGACATCAAGGCCCTGCTGCACACCGCCGCCCACAGCGGCATGCCACTGCGCCTGCTGCAGAGCGTCAGCGAAGTCAACGACCAGCAGCGGCGCATTCTGTTCGCCAAGCTCAAGCAGCGCCTGGGCGGCCTGGCAGGCAAGGCCATCGCCCTCTGGGGGCTGGCCTTCAAGCCCAACACCGACGACATGCGCGAGGCACCCAGCCGCTACCTGATGGAAGCACTGTGGGCCGAAGGCGCCACCGTGCGCGCCTACGACCCCGAGGCCATGGACGAGTGTCGGCGCCTGTACGGCTACCGTGACGATCTGCATCTGTGCGCCACCCGCGACGACACCGTGCAGGACGCCGATGCCCTGGTGATCTGCACCGAATGGAAGAACTTTCGCGTGGTCGACTTCTCGATGCTCGCCGACAAGCTGCGCGCGCGGGTGATCGTCGATGGCCGCAACCTGTACAACCCCGAGCAGGTCGCCGCCCACGGCCTGCACTACAGCGGCATCGGCCTGCGCCAGGTCAGCCCCACGGCGGATGCGCCATGAAGGTGCTGGTCACCGGCGCGGCCGGTTTCATCGGTGCCCACACCAGCCGTCAGCTGCTGCTCGACGGCCACCAGGTGGTGGGGCTGGACAGCTTCAACGATTACTACGATCCGTCGCTCAAGCACGCCCGCGTGCACTGGGTACGACAGACGGCCGGCGACTTCACGCTGCATCGCCTGGACCTGAGCGACCGCGATGGCATGGCCAGGCTGTTCGCCAACGAGCGCCCCGAGGTGGTGGTGCACCTGGCGGCCCAGGCCGGCGTGCGCTACTCGCTGCAGAACCCGCAGGCCTACCTGGACAGCAACCTGGCGGGCTTTCTCAACATCCTCGAGGGCTGCCGCCGTCACCCGGTGCGCCATCTGCTGTACGCCTCGTCCAGTTCGGTCTATGGCGCCAACCAGCGCACGCCCTATCGGGTGGAGGACGCGGTGGACCATCCACTGTCGCTGTACGCCGCCACCAAGAAAGCCAACGAGGCCATGGCCCATAGCTACAGCCATCTGTTCGGCATCCCTTGCAGCGGCCTGCGGTTCTTCACCGTGTATGGCCCCTGGGGCCGTCCTGACATGTCGCCCATGCAGTTCGCCCGGGCCATCAGCGAAGGCCGGCCGATCCAGCTGTTCAACCATGGTCGCCACCAGCGCGACTTCACCTACATCGACGATATCGTCGAAAGCCTGGTGCGGCTGATCCCCCTGCCGCCGGTCGCCGACCCGCAGTGGGACGCCTTCGCCGCAGATGCCGCGAGCAGCCACGCGCCCTGGCGGCTGTACAACATCGGTGGGCAGCGCCCGGTAGAGCTGCTCGACTACCTGGCCCTGCTGGAAAAGCACCTGCGCCGCAAAGCGGTGATCGAGCTGATGCCGCTGCAGCCGGGCGATGTGCTGGCCACCTGCGCCGATGCCAGCGCCCTGGCCAGGGTCACCGGTTTCACCCCACAGATAGGCCTTGATGAAGGGCTCGGGCGCTTCGTCGCCTGGTTCAAGAGTTACTACTCGCCCGCCGCCAGCGAAGCGGCGCCCACGGGCGAGCAGCCAGATCAGCGGAGGGCGGTATGACAGGACAACCCAAGAGCGCGCAACTGCAGGCGCTGTACCAGGACAAACGCATGGACCCGGCGCATCGGCAGCGCATCGATGCGGCCATTCACATGCAGGGCCGCGGCTGGATCACCGGGCGCGCGGGTGGTCGACCGTGGACCCTGTCGCGGACCAACCGCGTGCTGTCGTGCCTGGCCGCGCTGACCCTGCTGCTGTTGCTGTCGCCGCTGTTCCTGGCGCTGGCGGTGCTGATCAAACGTTCGAGCCCAGGCCCGGTGTTCTTCGTGCAGAAACGCACCGGTTACCGTGGCCGCGCCTTCGGCATGTTCAAGTTCCGCACCATGGTCGCCAACGCCGAAGCGCTGAAAGACTCGCTGCGCCATCTGAACAAGCACGGCGCCGACTCGATCGACTTCAAGATCGACAAGGACCCGCGCATCACCTCGATCGGCGGCTGGCTGCGGCGCAGCAGCCTGGACGAGCTGCCCAACCTGATCAACGTGGTCACCGGCGACATGCGCCTGGTCGGTCCGCGCCCCACTTCGTTCAACGCCTACCGCTACCACGACAGCCACCTCGCGCGGCTGTCGATCTACCCGGGCATGACCGGCCTGTGGCAGATCTCCGGGCGCAGCAACATCGACTTCGACCAACGCGTAGAGCTGGACCTTAGCTACATCAACGAACAGAGCCTGATGCTGGACCTGAAGATCCTGCTCAAGACCCCGTTCAAAGTCTTCACTGGCCACGGAGCAAGCTGAGATGGACGGTTCAACTTCAAGAAGCCTGACGATCGCTACCCCAAGCGAAACCAACCTGACCGCCACCGTGCTCGACCTCGACCAGCGCACCCTGCTGCTGACCGCGGCCAACACCGGCAGTGGCACCAGCACCAGCGCCCTGGCCTTCGCCAGCCAGCTGGCACTGATGAGCGCGGGCAACGTGCTGCTGATCGATGCCAGCCTGACCCCCGGCGGCCTCAGCCAGCAGCTGGGCCTGACCAAGCTGCGCGGCTACAGCGACCTGCTGTTCGACCAGGACACCCCGCCCCTGGCCCAGGACTGCATCGTGCGCCTGTCCGACCAGCCGTTCGACGTGCTGCCGGTGGGCACCTGGAAACGCGGCCGCGACCGCCTCGACCACGAACAGTTGCGCGTACTGCTGCAACAGCTGAGCAACCAGTACCGCTTCGTGGTGATCGACGGTGAAGCCATCTACGCCAGCGCCGACAGCCTGGTAATCGGCACCCTGGTCGACGGCGTGATCCTGGTGGTCACCGCCGAGGAAACCCGCTGGGAAGTTGCCCAGGCCGCCGCCCAACGCCTGACCCAGGCCGGCGCGCGCCTGATCGGCAGCGTGTTCAACAAGCGCAAGTACTACATGCCCAAGTGGCTGTACGACAACCTCTGAGAGGCCGCACAGGATGAACGCCATGAGATACCCATCGATTGCCCTGTGCGTGCTGGCCCTGACCGGCTGCGCCAGCCAGGAAAGCCGCGAGATGCCGGTGCAGATCCTCACCGCGCCGGCGGCGGAGAGCCAGGCCACGGAGGTTGCCCGGCGCGAGCAGGTGCTGCGCCCGCAAGACGTGCTGGAAGTGATCTTCCATGTCAGCAACCGCTCCGCGGGGGTCTACCGCATCCAGTCCGGCGACACCCTGGACCTGAACTTCATGGCCGCCAGCGGCCTGAACGGCAACCAGCTGGTGCAGCCCGACGGCACCATCACCCTGCCCAGCACCAACTCGGCGGTACGCGTCGAGGGCATGACCCCGGGCCAGGCTGAAAGCGCGATCCGCCAGGCCTATCAGGACAAGCGGGTGTTCAAGCCCAACCGCGACCAGGTCACCGTGCGGGTGCTGAGCCCGATGACCGACGAAATCAACCTGAAGAACGCCCTGACCCACCCCGGCACCGGCATGAGCCGCGACATCACCGTGGGCAACGACGGTCGCGCCACCTTCCCGGAAATCGGTTCGGTGCCGCTGCAGGGCATGACCGTCAACCAGCTGCGCGACTACCTCAACGAGCGCTATGCCAGCCTGCCCGGACGCATGAGCGTGGACGTGCTGCTCAAGTCCACCGCCGCCAACGAGATCTATGTGCTCGGCGAAGTCGGCCAGCCCGGCGCCTTCCAGATCCGCCGCCCGGTCTCGGTGCTCGAGGCACTGACCCTGGCCCGAGGCCCGACCCTCAAGGCCAAGCTCGGCTCGGTGGTGATCATGCGCCGCGAAGGCAACACCGTTCACGCCGTCAACTATGACGTCGACCAGGCGCTCTCCGGCGGCAGCCAGAAACTCGCCTACCTGCAGCCCGAAGACATGCTCTATGTGCCCAAGACCAAGCTGGCCAGCGCCGCCGAGCTGTCCCGGCAACTGGCCGACGTGGTGCTGTTCCAGGGCTTCGGCTTCAGCTTCAGCTACCGCGTAGACAACAAAGAAAGCGACGACTGACCGGGGGACGGACCATGACCACGCAACCGAAAGAAAACTATGTGCATGAGTTCTTCCGCATCTTCTTCGCCAACCGCCAGTTGGTGAAGCGGGTGTTCCTGGTGTTCGCGGTGATCGCCGTGCTGTTGCCGCTGGTGCTCAAGCAAAGCTACGACATCACCGCCGAAGTCATCGTGCAGTCGAAGAAGCTCTCGCAGAGCGACACCACCTCGGCGCTGGGCCAGCAGGCCGACCAGTTCATCCCACCGTCGCTGGCCGACATGGAGACCGAGAGCAACATCCTGCGCTCGCCCACCCTGATCCGCCAGACCCTCGGCGAGCTGCGCAAGGAGGGGCACTACCCCGACGAACCCGGCCTGCTGCGCCGCGCCCTGATCGATCCGCTGCGCCATGGCGTGATCGAGCCGCTGCACCGGGTGTTCGGCAACAACGTGGCCGATGACCGCGATACCCAGCTCGACGCCCTCACCGACCAGGCGGTCAAGGATCTCAAGGTGGAAACCCTGCCTGGCTCCAACGTGATCTCGATCACCTACAGCGCCGACGATGCGAAACTGGGCACGCTGTTCGTCAGCCGCCTGCTCGATAACTTCCTGACCAACCGCCAGGACCTGCAATCCAACGAGTTGCCCGAAGCCTTCTATGAACAGAAGAAGCTGCACTACCAGGCTCGCCTGGGTGACCTGGAAAGCCAGCGCCTGGGCCTGCTGACCGCCATCGGCTCGTCGGACCCCAAGGAAGAGATCACCTTCCGCCTCAATGCCATCAACACCGAGGAACAGGCGCTCAACCTGCAACGTGATCGCCAGCTGCAGAACCAGAAGTGGCTCGATTACCTGCAGACCAGCCTGGCCGCGGCCAGCAAGGCGAAGATGGCCGACTACGCGTTCCCCTACACCTTCACCACCACGGTCGACAACGTGGCCTTCGAGGACCGCGAGATCAAGCAGCTCGGCGAGCAGCTGACCACCCTGCTGGCCCGCTACAACGGCGATGCCACGGTATTCCAGCCAGGTTCCGACCAGATGGTGCTGGCCCGCCAGCAGATCGCCCAGTTGCGCGCGCAGTTCCTCAAGATCGTCGAGAACCGCATCCGTGAGCGGCAACAGGATCTGGCCGTGACCCAGCAGGTGATCAACCAGAAGACCCAACGCATCGCCGACTACACCGATCGCATCCACCAACTGCGCGAAACCCAGAGCAAGACCCGCCAGCTGGACACCGAGATCGACGCGCTGCACAAGGCCTTCTCCACCTATGCCCAGCGCTATGAGGAAAGCCGTGGCCAGGGCCTGCTCGATGGCAGCCAATCCAACGCGCGGATCCTCAGCGCACCTTACGAACCGGCCTCGGCGAGCTTCCCGAAACCTGGCCTGATCATTCCGTTCGGCCTGGTCACCGGCCTGTTGCTGGCCATCGCCGTGGTCTACGTCAAGGAGTTCTTCGACCACCGCTTCAAGCATCCGGCGCAGATCAGCCACGAACTGGGCCTGCCGGTGCTGCTGGTGATCAACGACCAGACCCCGGCCCTGCCCAACCCGCACAAGAGCTGGTCGCTGCCACGCCTGTGGCACTGGGTGCGCAATTGAACGCCGCGCTGCATGCCGGCAGCCGGCCGATCCTGCACCTGCTCGGCAGTGGCGGGTTCTACGGCGCCGAGCGCATGCTCCTGGACCATTGCCAGGCCACGCCCGGCCGGCATCGGGTGCTGTTCCTCGATGCCCCGGCCGATCTGGTGGCGCGTTTTCGCGAGGCCGGGGTCGAGTGCGACACCTGCCACGGATTGGGGGCGGTGCTCAAGGTACTCGGCGCGCAGCGCGGCCAACGTCCGTTGATCAACAGCCACAACTTCAAGGGCCAGCTGTTCGGTTGGATCGGCGCCACACTGTGGCGCCTGCCAATGGTCAGCACCCAGCATGGCTTCACCCCGCGCAGCCGCAAGCAGCGTTTCTATACCTGGCTGAGCCTGCAACTGTGCCGCACGCCGACGGTGGACACCGTGGTGTGCGTGGCCGAGAGCATCGCCCGCATCCACCGCGATGCTGGCGTGCCCGAGGCCAAGTTGCAGGTGATTCCCAACGGTCTGCCTGAAGCCCGCACGGCTGATGAAGATCATGTAGGAGCGGCCTTGCGTCGCGATGGGCCGCAAAGCGGCCCCAAGGCCACCCACGCCGATAAGTCAGGCACATCGGATTACCTAGCGGCGGCGGCCGCTTCGCGCCCGATCGCTACACAAGGCCGCTCCTACAGGGATTGCGATCACGACCCAAAACCCTGGCTCGCCGCCTACGTCGGCCGCCTGTCCAGCGAAAAAGGCCCCGACCTGTTCCTCGATACCCTGATCCCGGTGTGCCAGCGTCACCCGCAGGTCCACGCCGTGATGCTCGGCGAAGGCCCCGAACGCGAAACCCTGCAGGCCCGCATCGACGCCGCCGGTCTTGCCGGGCGCATCACCCTGCCGGGCTTCCAGCGCGACATGCGCGCCTGGATGAAACGCCTGGACGCCCTGGTCATCAGCTCGCGCACCGAAGGCACGCCGATGATCCTGCTCGAGGCCATGCAGGACGGCGTGCCAGTGGTGGCCTTCGGAGTCGGCGGCATCCCCGATGTCATCGAACATGGCCGCAACGGCCTGCTGGCCGCGCCCCTGGCCAGCGACGAGTTGGGCACGCACCTCGAGGCCCTGCTGCAGGACCCCGAGCAAGCCGCCGAACTGGTCGCCGGCGCACGCCAGACGCAACGCGAACGCTACCACCTGCCGACCCTGGCACAACGCTGGGCCCTGGTCTATCGGGGCACGGCCGAGGAGGTTGTCGCATGATCATTCCCCTGTCACTGGTGGCCTTGGTGGCCCTGCTGAGCCTGGGACTGCTGGCCAGCCCCTACCCGTTCCTGGCCCCCGGCGGCGTGATCGGCCTGGCCGGCGTGCTGGTGCTGTACCGCAAGCCGGCCTGGGGCCTGTTGGCCATCGCCACCCTGGTGCCACTGGAAGGGCTGCTCAAGGATGGCCTGGTGTCCGGCGCCAAGCTGGTGGGCATCGGCCTGGTGCTGATCCTCAGCCTGCAACTGGCGGTACGCCAGTTGCCCGGCGAGCGCCTGCGCAGCAACCAGTGGCGACTGCTGCTACCGTTCATGGCCCTGTACCTGCTGAGCCTGTGGGCCAGTGACGACCTGGCCCTGTCGGGCGGGCACCTGCGCGAACTGCTGGTGGGCCTGGTGGTGTTCGTCATCACCCTGCTGGTCGGTCGCGACCTCAACCTGCCGATGCTGGCCCGACTGATCACCGTCAGCGTCTGCGTCACCTGCCTGTTCGCGATCTTCTCCACCAAGTACCAGGAGCAAGGCCGTGCCTCGGCCATGCTCGACCCCAACGCCTTCGCCCTGCTGATCACCATCGCCATGCCGCTGGGGCTGTGGCTGGCGATCAAGGCCCGGCAGATCCCGGTCAAGCTGTTCTGGGCCGGCTGCTGCCTGCTGCTGCTGGTGGGCATGACCAAGACCGAATCGCGCTCTGGGCTGGTGGTGCTGCTGATCAGCCTGGGCATCGTGCTGTACAACTACCGCGAACAGCTGACACGCATTCGCCCGCGCCACCTGGGCTTCGCCATGCTCGGCCTGGCCATCGTCCTGCCCCTGGGCGTGGCCCTGATGCCGGCAGGCTATGCCGAGCGCATCCAGTCGCTGATGCTGCTCAAGTCCGGGGTCAACGCCCACCAGGACGAGTCCCTGGGCCGGCGCGCCTCCTACCTGGTGGTGGGCAAGGAGATGATCAGCCACAGCCCGCTGCTCGGCACCGGACCCGGCACGTTCCCGCTGCACTACGCCGACACGGGGTTCTCCAAGGCCTTCGCCCCGGTCAACAGCAAGACCACCGACCTCTACCGCCGCGCCCACAACACCTACCTGGAGCTGTTCAGCGAGGTCGGCCTGCCGGCGGGCTTGCTGTTCGTCGGCATGATCGCCCTGGCCCTGCGCAATTTCTGGCGCGCGCGCGCCGCCTTCCGCGCCGCCGGCGATCCTGACCAGGCCGACCTGATGACCCACCTGACCATGAGCATGCTGGCCATCGGCCTGTTCCTGATGTTCCTCAGCGCACCGAGCCACAAGTACCTGTGGCTGATGCTCGCGCTCTCCAGCGTGCTGCTCGGCCAGGCACGCGATCGGCAGTCCACGGAGGTGATCCGATGAGTCGGGTGAGCATCGTCATCCCGATGTTCAACGAGGCCCGCCATATCGGCCGCACGCTGGACGCCGCGCGCCGCTCGGCCAGCGCGGCGGGGCTGGCCTGCGAGCTGATCGTGGTGGACAACGGCTCCAGCGACGACGGCCCGCGGATCGCCCGCGAGCATGGCGCCCAGGTGCTGAGCCTGCCCGGCGTGGCCATCGGCGCCCTGCGCAATGCCGGCGTGCGCGCCAGCCAGGGGGAGTGGCTGGCGTTCCTCGATGCGGATATCGAAGTGCCCGAGCACTGGCTGGACCTGCTGCTGGACCTGCAACGCCGGGGCGATGGCGATGTCTTCGCCCTGGATTGCGACACCCCGCGCCATGCCCCGTGGTTCGCCCAGGCCTGGCAGCGCCGAACCCTGCGCACCGGCCAGACCGTGCAGGACAGCACCTGGCTGCCCACCCCCAACCTGCTGATGCGCCGTAGCTGGTTCGAGCAGGTCGGCGGTTTCGACGAACACCTGCGCACCGGCGAGGACAAGGACTTCACCCTGCGCCTGCACGAGTCCGGCGCGCGCCTGCGCGTGCTGCGCCAACCGGCGGTGCTGCACTGGGGCTTCGAGGCCAACTGGCGCGAATGGCTGGGCAAGGAGATGTGGCGACAGGGTAGCCACCTGCAATTGCTCCGCAGCCATGGCGTGAGCCTGCGCCTGCTGCGCTTCCCGATGCTTTCGGTGGGAGCCTGGATACTGGATGCCATGGCCCTGTCGGCGCTGCTCGATGGTTTCCCCCATGTGGCGCTGTTCCTGCTGTTGATCAGCGCCCTGCCCGCCCTGCTCCTGAGCCTGCGCCAGAGCCGCAGGCATCGCGACCTGCTACTGACGCTGCAGCTCTGGGGCCTGCACTGGCTGCGCCTGCACCTGGCGGGCGCGGCGTTCATCCTCAGCCTGTTCAACCGCACCGCAAGGAGGCCCGCCCGTGGCTGAGTTCATCTTCTGGCTTTGCCTGCTGCTGCCACTGTACGCCTGGGTTGGCTACCCGCTGCTGCTGACCCTGGCCGCGCCATTGTGCCCTCGGCGCACGCCAGGGCCGCTTGCCGCGCAACGGGTCAGCGTGGTGATCGCCGCGCACAACGAAGAGCGCCATATCGAGGCCAAGCTTGCCAGCGTGCTCGGCCAGGACTACCAGGCCGCCGAGCTGCAGGTGGTGGTCGCCAGCGACGGCTCCAGCGACCGCACCGTGGCCCTGGCCCGCGCGCTGTGCGATCCGCGGGTACTGGTGCTCGACTTGCCGCGCCTGGGCAAGGCCGACGCGCTGAACAGCGCCGTGCAGCACTGCACGGGCGAGTTGCTGGTGTTCACCGATGCCGACAACCAATGGTCGGCCAATACCCTTGGCCTGCTGCTGGCGCCTTTCGCCGACGAGCAGGTCGGTGGCACCGCCGGGCACATGATCATTCCCGACCCAGGCAAGGGCCTGAGCATCGGCGACAGCCTGTACCGTCACTACGAGGCCTGGGTACGCAAGGTGGAGAACCGCACCGGCTGCATGGTCTCGGCCGACGGCGCGCTGCTGGCCCTGCGCCGGGCGCTGTACCAGCCGATTCCCAGGCAGGTCAACGACGATTTCTTCATCAGCACCTGCGCCCCGGCCGCCGGCATGCGCATCGTCTATGTACCCGAGGCCGTGGTGCTTGACCAGGGCGTGGACCAAGCCGACAAGCAGTTCCGCCGCCGCCAGCGTGTCACCGTCGGCGGCCTGCTGAGCCTGGCCGCGCGCCGCGAGCTGCTCAACCCGGCGCGTCACGGCCTGTATGCCATCGCCCTGATCAGCCACAAGCTGATCCGCCGCCTGGCCCCGGTGCTGCTCCTGCCGCTGCTGCTGGCCAACCTGTGGCTGGCCGCCGAACCAGGCTTCTATCGCCTGACCCTGGCCCTGCAACTGCTCGGCTACGCCGCCGCCATCGCCGGCCTGCTCGACGCCCAGCGGCGTCTGCCGCGCCCGTTTCGCCTGGCCGCCTTCGTGCTGGTCACCTTCGCCGGCATGAGCGTGGGCCTGTGGCAGTTCCTGCGCGGGCACAGCTACAGCCAATGGAACCCCGACCAGAATCGATGAGCGACGGACATGCCGATCAAGACCCACATCAAGCAGGCCAGTGGCTGGTTCTATTTCAAATCCCCGCGCGGACGTGCCGCACTGCGGGGCTCCGGGGTGATTCTCATGCTGCACCGGGTGCTGGCCGATGACGCCAGCGCCGCCCTGCCCCATCGCAACGAGCTGTGCGTCGGCCCTCGGGCCTTCGAAGGGCTGCTGCGCTGGCTGCCCCGGCATTTCGACTGCGTCAGTCTCATGGACCTGCTCAAGAGCCACGAGGAACCACGTGGCGACCACCGCCCCAAGGTCGCCCTGACCTTCGACGACGGCTGGCGCGACAACGCCGTCAACGCCTTCCCGCTGCTGCAGCGTCACCAGGTGCCGGCGAGCATCTTCCTGTCCACCGACTACATCGGCAGCCGCCAGCGCTTCTGGTGGGAAAGCGTCGGCGAGACCCTGTGGGGCTCCCATGGCGAAGATGCCCGCCGCCAACTGATCGAACGCCTGCGCAAGCTCGGCCGGCCATTGCCCGCGGCCTACTTCATGCACGACCACAGCAAGGCCCGCAGCCTGGTCCTGGCGCGCTACCTGCAGACCTTGAAGAGCCTCAGCCCCCAGGCCCTGCATGTGCTGACCGACGCCTGCCCACCGGAGTCGCTGCCCCAGGCCATGGACTGGCAGCAGGTGCGCGCCCTCGAGGACTCCGGCCTGGTGCGCTTCGGTCCGCACGGCGCCAGCCATGCCCTGCTGCCCTACCTGGACGACCACCGCCTGGACGAGGAGCTGCAACGCAGCCACGCGGCCCTCAACCAAGGTTGCCGCGAACCGTTGCCGGTCTACTGCTACCCCAACGGCGATCACGACGAGCGCGTGCGCGCCCGGGTCGCCGCGCACCGCTACCCCTACGCCCTGAGCACCCGCCCGGGGATCTGCCAGGGCCACGACGACCCGCTGGCCCTGCCGCGCATCGGCGTCAGCCAGCGCAACGCCAGCCGGCCTTCGCTGCTGGCCTGGCGCATCAGCCGTGGAGAGCGTGGATGAACCCCAACAGCTACCTGCGCCACCTGGCGCTGAGCATGGGCACGAAGCTGGCGATGATTGCCCTGCGCCTGCTGCGCAACGTGCTGCTGGCGCGCATCCTCGGGCCCAGCGAGCGCGGCCTGTTCGCCCTGCTCAGCACCCTGCCCGACCTGATCAGCGCCGCCACCAGCGGTGGCCTGAACAGCGCGGTCGGCTACCAGGCGGCCAAGCAGCGCGACATGGGCCTGCTGCTGACCCAGGTGCTGGTCTACGGCTGCCTGCTGGCCGGGATGCTGACCCTGGCTTGCGTATTGCTGGTACGCGAGTTCGGCGCCGATCTGCAAGTCACCGTGCAGCTGGGCTTGCTGGCCTGGCTGTTGCTGCTGGCGGTGCCGATGACCGTGCTCAAGAGCGGCCTGCTGACCCTGCACAATGCCAGCGGCGGCGTCGGCGCCTTCAACGCCCTGCGCCTGTGCGAATCATTGGCGCCGCTGCTGCTGTTCCTCGGGTTGTTCTGGATGTGGCGCGACGATGCGCTGGAGGCCGCGCTGATCAGCTGGCTGTGCGGCATCGCCCTGGTCCTGGTGCTCGGCCTGTGGTGGCTGCGTCGCCAGCATCCATTGGCCTTGCGCTGGGACCGCGGCGGCCAGCGCGAGCTGCTGAGCTACAGTGCCAAGAGCCATCCCGACCTGCTGTTCCAGCAATTGATCCTGCGCTCGGACTACCTGTTCATCGGCGCCATGCTTGGCAGCACCGCCCTGGGCCACTACGCCATGGCCAGCGCCGCCGCCGAGCTGCTGCTGATCGTGCCCGAGGCGGTGACCACGCCGTTGATGAAACGCCTGCTGCAACAGGATGCCGGCATGGAGAAAATCACCCCACTGGCGCTGCGCCTGACCGCCACGGTGATGCTCGGCGCCTGCCTGGGCATGGCGCTGATCGGCCACTGGCTGATCGTCACCCTGTTCGGCGCCGAGTACGCGCCGGCCTACCCGGCGCTGCTGGCCTTGCTGCCGGGCCTGCTGGGACTGTGCTACGCGAGCATCCTGCGCCTGGACCTGCTGGGCAAGAACCGGCCCGGCACGGTCTCGCTGATGATGGGGATCGGCGCTGCCCTGAACCTGTTGCTGAACATCCTGCTTATCCCCACCTGGGGCATCGTCGGCGCGGCGGCGGCCTCGTCCATCGCCTACCTGGCAGTGACCGTGGCCATGCTGGTGCTGTACTGCCGCCTCAGCGGCGTGCCGCTGGGGCAGACCCTGATCATCCTGCCCTCGGACCTGGCCCCGCTGCGGCAGATCCTGCTACGGAGGGCGGCATGAGGATCCTGTTGCTGGCCGGCGCGCTGCTGGCGCAACCCGCGCTGGCCACCCCCGTGCAATGGGGCGACATTCGCGATGGCAGCCTGTACATGCTGCCGACCCAGAGCGATGAGCTGCGCATCCAGTGGCGGCCCGCCTGGCAGGCCGATGCCAACCAGGAGCGCCTGTTCCTGCTGGACGGCCACGGGCGCCTGGCCGGCGAGCGCCTGATCCAGGCCGCGCAGGTACGCGGCGAACAACGCTGGCCCTTGCCGAGCGGCAACGGGGTCTATCGCCTGGAAGTGCCCGGCTACAGTTTCCGTGACTACCGTATCGAGCATCAGGAGAGCACCCGCGCGCTGTTCGCCCCGGCCAAGGTGCACTTCGCCGCCGAAGTGGGGCCGGGGGTCGCCCTGTACTTCCGGGTCAAGGCCGGCGAACAGGCCGTGCTGGCCGGCAAGTACCACGGCGGCGTCCACGGCCTGTTCGCCGAACGCCTCGGCGACGGGCGCCGGGTGCAGCTGGCGCTCAAGCCCTACCGCGCCTACTGGCGCTTCGACCAGCAGGCACTGCCCGCCAGCAAGCACGACGAAACCTGGCGCCTGGGCCTGCTGGGCAGCGGCAAGGCGGCGTTCTGGCTCGATGGCAGTGCCAACCTGTTCGCCCAGCGCGCCGAGGACCTTGGCGACCTGCCCCAGGCAGACGGCCAGGTACGCCTGACCCTGGGCGGCAAGGTCCTGGGGCCCACGCCACGGCTCGGCGTGGCCCTGCCCTATGTGCTGCCGCCCGCCAGCAGCTTCGCGGCGCTGGACGCCCTGCGCCCCCAGGCGGCCGGGTTCTACAGCTTCGTCGACGTGCTGCAACGCCAGCCCGATTTCGAGAACGCCTGGCGCAAGCTCTACCAGGAACGTTTCGGCATTCGCCAGGACATCACCCTGCTGGCCGGCAGCGCCCGGATCGCCGACTTGAGGAGCGACCGCACCAGCAACGACGCGCTGGGCGCCTGGCTGGAGGCGACCAAGGCCCTGGGCGGCAAGGGCACGCACTACCTGGCCTTCGCCGACGAACCCAACCTCAACTACCGCGATTACCCGAGCTATCGCGACTTCTTCCAGGCCATGGCCAAGCGCGTGCGTGACTACCCCGGTGCCCGCGAGGCCGGCGTGCGCATCGCCATGCCGGCGTCGTCGCGCTTGGTCGATGGCCCGTTCGCCGAGAACGCCAAACAGCGTCGCGGCATCGACTGGGCCCGGCGCCTGCTCGCCGAACACGGCGAGCAGATCGACGCCCTGGCCTGGCACGAGTGGATGGTGCGCGACCTGCTGGCTACCCGCAGCTACCGCGACAGCGTGCGCCAAGCCGCGAGCCTGGTGGGGCTCGACGCCGCTGGCCGACCGCGCAAGGCGCTGTTGCTGGACCAGACCAACCTCTCCAGCGGCTCGAGCCTCAGCCCCTACGACCAGAACACCCACTACGCGGGCCTGTGGTGGACCTCGGTGGTGATCAATGCGGCCAGCGACGGCCTGCTCGACATGCTCAACTGGTTCCACGTCGCCGACGAGCCCGAGTGGCCCAAGGGCATGCTGCGCGACGCCGGCAACCAGCGCTACGAGCTCAAGCCCGTGGGCCTGGCGCAGCAGTTCATCCAGCGCCACTGGCTCGACCAGGTGCTGGCCCTGGACAACGATGCCTTCGAGGTCGATGCCTTGGCCATGGCCCGGCAGCGCCAGCGCAGCCTGCTGGGGGTGAACAAGGCCGAACGCCTGCAACACGTGGCGTTGACCCTGAACGACTGTCCCGCCGGCCAGCTGGAGCTGTTCGGCCCCGACAACCAGAGCCGCCGCGCCAGCTTCAGCTGCCGCGACGGCCAGATCCGCTTTCAACTGCCGGGGCAGACCGTGTTCGCCCTGACCTGGAGCGCGTCATGAGACGCACCTCGACCTGCCATTCCCAGGAGGCACCATGACTGCATTGACCAAGATCCAGGATCGCATCAAGCGCAAGGGACTGCGCGAAACCCTCGGTAGCGCCTTCAGGCACTATGTCTTCTACCACTGGGAGCTGCTGTGGATGGAGCGCGACCTGGTGAGCCCGGTCCCACCCCACCGCTTGAAGCCCTACGGTCCGTTGCGCATCGAGACCATCACCGCGCATAACGTAAAGGCCTTCGCCCGCCACTTCGGCGACCGGGTGGAAACCATGCGCGAGCTGGCCGCCGAGGGCCACACCGGGCTGATGTTCCTCGACGACGACAACGATGCCGTGGCGTTCATCTGGGGCAGCAACCGCCACTATCACGACCGTCACTACTATGGCTGCTGGTTCCCGGTGGGGCCTGGCGAATTCTTCGAGTTCGGCGGCGAGCTGATCCGCCGCTACTGGGGCACGGAACTGTCGGTGGACCTGCAACTGGCGCTGTGGAAAGCCATGGCCGCCAAGGGCTGCACCAAGGTGGTGGACGTGTGCGAGCAGCACAACATCCCCGCGCTCAAGCTGCACCTGCGCATGGGCTACCAGGAGCAACGCCGGATCATGAACGTGTATTGCCTGTTCGGTCGCTGGAAGTTCTTCCGCGAAAGCCGCTACACCGAATCGCGCCTGGAGCCGCTGCGCAAGCCCGAGGCCGCCACCTCCACGACCACGGCGACCTGAGCCCATGGCCTTGCAGCTGAAATGGTGCGCCTCGCTGCGCACCCACGACTTCCCCGCCGCCGAGTACGAGGCGCTGCGCAAGCGCCTGCCCGGCAGCACGCCATTCAACCACCTCGGCTGGCTGCGCGCCGCCGAGGCCGTCCTGCAGCCGGGGCAGCAACTGCAGGTGCTGCTGGGCTACCAGGACGAGCGCCTGTGCCTGTGCCTGCCTCTGGTACGCGCCCGCGAACCGTTCGGGCCGCTGTTCGCCCCGGTGGTGCGTCACCTGGGCTACCCGCTGAGCGACCGTATCGCCCTGCTCATCGACCTGCCGGCGCTGTACGCCGAGCAGGTACTGCAGGCCATCCGCAAGCGGCTGCCCCACGCGCTGCTGCAGCTGAGCGAAGTGCCGGACAGCGTCGAGACCCAAGGCTGGCTGCGCCAGTGGGCCAGCGCCAGTTCCACCTGGCAGCAGCGCCTGACCTGCCGCGTGCCGGTGCATCGCGTCAACGAGGGCGATCGCCAGGAAGTCAGCGGCGATCCACGCTACAAGCTACGCCGCGCACGCAAGCGCATCGACGCCTGCGGCGCTCGGGTACGCCGGGTGATGGCCGACGCCAGCAACATGCCGGCACTGCTCGACGCCATCAGTGCCGTGGAAGCCGTCAGCTGGAAAGGCGATGACGAGGTCGGCATCTTTTCCGGCACGCAACGGCGCCAGTGGATGTACCAGGCCTTCACCGCGCTGGCCGCCGAAGGCCTGGTGTGCCTGGTGCTGCTCGAACTGGACGGACGCTGCATCAGCTACCGCCTGGGCCTGCTCGAACGGGGCCGGGTATACGACTACAACCTCGCCTTCGTGCCCGAGCATCGTGACCTGGGTAGCGGCCGCGTGCTGCTCGAAGAATGGATTCACTGGGGTCTGGACGAGGACTGGAAGTGGATCGACGCGTCACGGGTCAGCCTGGAAAACTCCAGCCATCAGCTTCTCGAACGCATGACCGGCCAGATCGAGCAGTGGCGCCTGAGCAGCTACAGCTGGCGCCTCGACGGCGTCCTGCTGGGTCTGGCGTTGCGTGCCTGGCAATGGCTCAAGCCGCGCCTGCGCAGGACCGCCCACACGCCTGGCACTGTCGCCCCCACCCCGCCACAGGAGCATCCCGATGCCGTCCCAGGTCATAGTCAACGCTGACGATTTCGGCCTCAGCGCCCATACCAACGCGGTCATCCTGCATGCCTTCCAGGCCGGCCTGATCAGTTCGGCCACTGCCATGGCCAACATGCCGGCCTTCCCCGCCGCTTGCGTGCTGGCCCGGCAACCGACGCTCAAGGGGCGGATCGGGCTGCACTTCAACCTGACCTACGGACGCCCGCTGAGCCGGGCGATCCTTGCCGAGCCACGCTTCTGTGCGCCCCATGGCGAATTCGACCTACGCCTGAAGCAGCGCACCCTGCGCCTGTCCCGTCGCGAGCAGGCGGCCGTGGAAGAAGAACTCGAAGCACAGTGGAAGCACTGCCTGGACCATGGCCTGATGCCCAGCCATCTGGATTCGCACCAGCACGTGCACAACATCTGGCCAGTCGGCACGATCGTCGCCCGCTTCGCCCGCAGCCAGGGCGTGCCGGTGCGCCTGGCGCGCAATGTGGGGCACAACATCGGGCCACTCAAGCGGGCGTTCAAGACCCTGCTCAACCGCCGTCTGCGCCAGCTCGCCGGGAGCACCGCCGACTTCGTCTGCACGCCGGCCGACCTCAAGGCCGGCCTGGCGCCCGCGCATGGCGTGCTGGAGGTGGTCGCCCATCCCAGCGCGCTGGGCGGGCACGATTTCGGCGATGCCTACCTGGCCACCGGGGAGTCGTTGCTGGCCTTGGTCGAGCAGCGCCTGGGCCAGGTGCCGCGGGTCGGCTATGCGAGCCTTGGGCAGAGCGAGAGGCCAATGGCCGCGCTGCGTCCCTGACCCACGCGGCCCTTGTGAGAGCAGCGGTGCCTGGCACCGGCCACGCAGGTGTTCGCGGGTGAACCCGCTCCCACAGGTACCGCGCATGGCTTGCCGGCGAAGCGAGCAATGCGCTGCCTAGCGCCGTGCGTGGTTTTCGACCAGCCAGCGGTGCAGCGCCTCGGCCGGCATCGGTCGTCCGAGCAGGAAACCCTGGCCCTGGTCGCAACCGGCGTGACGCAGGAAATCGTACTGTTCCTGGGTCTCGATGCCTTCGGCGGTGATGCGAAAGCCCAGGGCGTGCCCCAGGTCGATGATCGCCCGGGCGATGGCCACCGCGTCATCGTCACCCGGCAGGTCCTTGATGAAGGCGCGGTCGATCTTCAGGTGGTCGATCGGCAACGCACGCAGATAGGCCAGCGACGAATAGCCGGTGCCGAAGTCGTCGACCGCCGTGGCCACGCCCATGCCCTGCAGCTGCGCCAGCACCGCGCAGGCCTGCTGCTGGCTTTCCATCAGCAGGCTCTCGGTGATCTCCACCTCCAGCAGGTTGGCCGGCAGGTCATGGCGTTCCAGGGCGCAGGCAAGGCTGGTCACGTAGTCGCTGCGTTCGATCTGCAAGGCGGCGACGTTGATCGCCAAGGGACCGCACCCATCCCCGCTGGCGCGCCATTCGGCCAGCTGCGCGCAGGCCAGCTCCAGCACCCGCTCACCCAGCGGAATGATCAACCCGGTGCGTTCGGCCAGGGGGATGAACTCGCCAGGCGATACCAGGCCATGCTGGGGATCACGCCAGCGCAACAGGGCTTCCACCCCCTGCAACTGACCACTGAACAGATCGACCTTGGGCTGGTACCACAGCTCGAACTCATTGTGCTCCAGCGCCCGGCGCAGGTTGCGCTCCAGCTCCAGGCGCTGCTGCAGGCGCTCGGTCATGTCCGGATGATAGGCTCGCCAGGCATCGCGCCCGGCTTCCTTCGCCGCGTACATGGCCGTGTCGGCGTGGCGCAGCAGACTATCGGCATCCTCGCCATGGCGCGGGCACCACGCCACGCCGATGCTGCCGGTGACCAGGGCGGCGTTGCCGTTGAGGTCGAAGGGCCGCTGCAGGCAGCGCAGCAGGGTGCGGACCTGCTGGTTCACCTGCCCTTGCGTGCCCTGCAGCATGAACACGAACTCGTCGCCGCCCAGGCGGCAGACACGATCCTGGCTGTCCAGCGCCTGCAGGAAGCGCGCGGTGGCCTGTTGCAGCAGCAGGTCGCCCAGCGGATGGCCGAGGCTGTCGTTGACTTGCTTGAAACCATCGATATCCAGCAACAGCACCGCCAGGCCGTGGCCCTGGGCGATGGCCTGGCCCAGTTGCTGCTGGAACAGCACCCGATTGGGCAGCCCGGTGATGGTGTCGTAGTGCGCCAGGCGCTCGAGCTGTGCCTGGTAGCGGCGCAGCTCACGGTTGCGCAGCTCGAGCAGGTGCTGCTTGCGGTTGAGCTGGGCGACGAACAGGCTGAACAACCCCGTGCAGCTCAGGGCGAACAGGAACAGCGGCGAGGCGAACAGGTCCAGGCCCGACCAGCCACCCCGAGGCGCGGCCACCAGTTGCCACAGGCCACCGGGCACTTCCACGGTCATGCTGACCTGCGGGTCGTCGAACAGCTGCGGGTCGCCCCAGATCATGCTGCCCTCGGCGCCCTTGCCATCACCGCCACGCACCGCCAGTTCAAAGGCGGTGTCCGGGCGCAGGCCTGCGCTGAGCAGCAGCCGGTCGATGTCGGTCACGATCGACACGTTGCCCCAGTAGAACTGCACACCGCGCTTGCCGGCGACGAACACCGGTCGCCTATAGACGAGGGCCCGGCCGCCCTGCAGGATCGGCAAGGGTCCGGCCAGGACCGCCTGGAACTGATCGCGGGCCGACTGCAGCATGGGAAACTGATCGGGCAGCTGCCGATAGTCCAGCCCGATCAGCTGTTCGTTACCGGCAAGTGGATAGATGTCACTGATCACATCCGCCGGTGCCAGCGCGATGTGGCGCATGTACGGCACCGACTGCAAGGCGTCCCGGGCCATACTGTGAAAGTGTGCCGGGCTGATGGCGCCATCGCTGGCAATCAGCTGGGCGATGCCCTCGGCCTCACCGAACGCCGCCCCCAGTTGCGCCTCGAGCGCGCCGCGTATCCCAGCCAGGCGGGCAGCCAGGTTGCCCAGTTGCTCGCTGCGCTCGCGCTGGGCGTCAAGGTGCCCGAGCGCGACCGAAAGGCCGATGCCGATCAGGGCGAAGCCGACTGGCAGCAGGCGACTCAGGGTTTGGTGCAACGCTCCCCGGCTGGGCGGCTGCTCATCATCAGGGAATCGGAAGGAGGTCATAGGTCGGCGTTGGCGATCGATGCTGAGGTTATCGGCGCTCGACGCACAATGTTGAGGGTATTTCGTACCGTCCATCGCTCGATGGGTCCGAGGCAGGTGCCGTGTCGCCGCCCCTGCGCCAGACTGGCGTTTTTCAGCCGACGGGCGCATGCTCGCAAGCTGAAACGCTTCATCATCGGATTAGAGAGGTGCGGTACCCATGGATCGTCTGCTCGACTCACTGTTTCCCAAGCCCGAAGATATTCCCCAGGCCTGGCGTCTGGGGCCACCGCTGGAACAGCGCGACTACCTGGTCGGCGGCGAGCTGCGGCAATGGCACGGGCCGCTGGCCACCGTCCGCAGCCCGATCTGGCTGAAGGACGGCAGCGACGAACAGCAGGTGATCCTCGGCAGTGCCCCGTTGCTCGATGCCGACACCGCGCTGACCGCCCTCGACGCCGCCGTCGCCGCCTACGACAAGGGTCGCGGCGCCTGGCCGACCATGCGCGTGGCCGAACGCATCCAGCATGTCGAGGCCTTCCTGGCGCGCATGCGCGAGCAACGCAGCGCCGTGGTCAAGCTGCTGATGTGGGAAATCGGCAAGAACCTCAAGGACTCGGAAAAGGAGTTCGACCGCACCTGCGACTATATCGTCGATACCATCAACGCCCTCAAGGACCTCGACCGCCGCTCCAGCCGCTTCGAGCTCGAACAGGGCACCCTCGGCCAGATTCGTCGCGCGCCGCTGGGCGTGGCCTTGTGCATGGGGCCTTACAACTACCCGCTGAACGAAACCTTCACCACGCTGATCCCGGCGCTGATCATGGGCAATACCGTGGTGTTCAAGCCGGCCAAGTTCGGCGTGCTGCTGATCCGTCCTCTGCTCGAGGCGTTCCGCGACAGCTTCCCGGCCGGGGTCATCAATGTCATCTACGGCCGCGGCCGCGAGACCGTCAGCGCGCTGATGGCCAGTGGCAAGGTCGATGTGTTCGCCTTCATCGGCACGCACAAGGCCGCCAGCGACCTGAAGAAACTCCACCCGCGCCCCCACCGCCTGCGCGCCGCGCTGGGTCTGGACGCCAAGAATCCCGGCATCGTGCTGCCCCAGGTCGACCTCGACAACGCCGTCGAGGAAGCCGTCACCGGCTCGCTGTCGTTCAATGGCCAGCGCTGCACCGCGCTGAAGATCCTGTTCGTGCACGAGGACGTGGTCGAGGCCTTCCTCGACAAGTTCCAGCGCAAGCTGGCCGCGCTCAAGCCCGGCATGCCCTGGGAGCCAGGCGTGGCGCTGACGCCACTGCCGGAGCCGGGCAAGATCGACTACCTCGACGGCCTGGTGGCGGATGCCACGGCCAAGGGCGCGCGGGTGCTCAACGAAGGTGGCGGAGAAAGCCGCGGATCGTTCTTCTACCCTGCCCTGCTGTATCCGGTGAGCCAGGACATGCGGGTCTATCATGAGGAGCAGTTCGGCCCGGTGGTACCCGTGGTGCCGTACCGCGACCTGCAGACGGTGGTCGACTACGTGCTCGACTCCGACTACGGCCAGCAACTGAGCCTGTTCGGCAACGATCCCGCGACCATCGGCGCGCTGGTCGACACCTTCGCCAACCAGGTCGGGCGCATCAACCTCAACGCCCAGTGCCAGCGCGGGCCGGACACCTATCCGTTCAATGGCCGCAAGAACAGCGCCGAAGGCACCCTGTCGGTGCATGACGCGTTGCGGGTGTTCTCCATCCGTACCCTGGTGGCGACCAAGTTCCAGGAAGCGAACAAGGAGCTGATCAGTGAAATCATCCGCAACCGGCAATCGAGCTTCCTGACCACCGACTACATCTTCTGATCTCTCCATGCACGCCCCCTGTAGGAGCGGCCTTGTGTCGCGAAAGGGGCGCGGAGCGGCCCCAGGATTTCAGCGTTAAAGCAAAGATCGCCGGGGCCGCGTTGCGGCCCTTTCGCGACACAAGGCCGCTCCTACCCTGAACGCATCAGCGCCTGAACGCGGTTTTCTATAGACAATCGATATAACGCGACTGTCGATTTTCCACCCGCGTGAACGACTCTAATCATCTGGATGTTGCAAACAACAACCCACGTGAAAGGAGTTTACGAAAATGGCAGTCAAACCCATTCCCGAAGGCCAGCACAGCCTCACGCCCTACCTGGGCATCAAGGACGCCGCCAAGGCCATCGAGTTCTACAAGAAGGCGTTCGGCGCGGTGGAGATGTTCCGCCTCGAAGGCCCCGACGGGCGCGTCGGTCATGCCGAACTGAAAATTGGCGACTCATCGCTGATGCTCGGCGACCCGTGCGACATGGAAGGCGGCCTCAAGCCGAGCCAGACCATCGAACATCCCGCCGTCGGCCTGCACCTGTATGTCGAGGATTGCGACAAGGTCTACGCCCAGGCCATCGCCGCCGGTGCCAGCCAGGTCAGCGAGGTGAAGGACCAGTTCTACGGCGATCGCAGCGGTACGCTGAAAGATCCGTTCAACAACCTGTGGTTCGTCTCCACCCACAAGGAAGACCTGACCCCCGAGGAAATCCGCGCCCGCGCCGCCAAGCTGTTCGGCGGCGATTGAGCGGCAGGCTTCAAGCTTCAAGCTTCAAGCTTCAAGCTTCAAGCTTCAAGCTTCAAGCTTCAAGCTTCAAGCTTCAAGCTTCAAGCTTCAAGCTACAAGTTGAAAGCCGGGCGGCTTTGCTTGAAGCTTGAGGCTTGTAGCTTGGAGCTGCCCCTCAATGCGAATCATCGAAAAAACCGGCGCCCTGGTGCGCAGCCTGACCCCGGCGGAAGAACAACTGCTGGAGGGTTTCGCCAGCGCTACCCTGACTGGCCCGCGCCTGCTGCAGGCCAACCAGTGGCTGATGAAGGTGCGCAGCGCCAACCAGTGGCTGGCCTGCGATTGCCGCAAGGATGCGCTGCCGGTGCTCAACGTGTCGTTGAACGGCAGCACCGGCACGTTGTTCCTGCGCAACAACCCCGATACGCCCGAACACACCCAGGGCTGTCCGTTCAGCAAGGATGAGCGAGAGCCCGGCGAACGGGCCGAGGAAACGGCCCCGCCCGCGTCCTGGCTCGCGCCGGACACGCCGTTGCGCCTGCTTGGCGACTACCCCCGCGCCAGCGACGGCGAAACGGCGGGCGCCCCCCGCAATCCCGCCGAGCGGCGCGAACAACAGCGCCTGCTCTCGCTACTGCTGACATGGATCGAGGTCAGCGGCCTGAACGTCTACGCCACCCACCTGAAGAAAGACCTTACCGCCCAGTTCGCCGAGCTGCGCGGAGTCGCCAGCCGCTATCCGTTGCTCGAGCGGGTACCGGCCAGCAACTACCTGGAAACCCGCCTGGACATGAAGCACATGATGATGCTCAAGGCCCGCCTGCGCGAGGCCACGGTGTTCGGCAACCACCGCCGGCATGGCCTGCTGCTCGACTGCGTCGACCAGATCAAGGGGCGCAAACTGTTCAACAACCGCAGCGAGGACGGCTTCGACTTCCAGGGCCACCACCAGTACTGGGGCGGCAGCCGCGCTTGCGGCCCCCTGTTGGCCCTGGCGTTGTACTCGCCGGCTACCGCCGGCAGCCATTTCTATGAGTTGATCCATGTGGCCAGCGTGCCGGTGCTGTCACGTGGGCATCTGTTCCCGGTGTACCGCGACGAGGAGCGCGAGCCACTGAAGGCACTGGTGTCGCTGATCGACTGGATGGCGAGCAAGGGCGTGAAGGTCTTGATGCGCCGCCCGGTGATCGGTGGCCAGGTGATGGACGAACTGGTGCTGACCTCGGACCAGGACCGGGTGCTCTCGGTGTCCTTGCTGGCGCAGCCGATCGGCCCGGAACCGGATGCCGAGAACTTCAAGCGCTATGCCGACTTCAAGAGTCTGGAGACCTTCCGCAAGTACGTGGCCGGGTTCTTCATGCGTGAGCGCTGAAAGCATTTTGCCGATATCGCATCGCCTGCTTCGCGGGTAAACCCGCTCCCACAGGATTGCGCATCCCCCGAAGTTTGCTGTGGGAGCGGGTTTACCCGCGAAGCAGGCGACACGGTACCGGCTCAAGCCGCTAGAACGCCGCCTTGAAGATCGCCTCGATCTCCACCTGGCTGGCTACCCGAGGGTTGGTCAACCCACAGGCATCCTTCAGCGCATTGGCCGCCAGCACCGGCACGTCCTCGACCTTGACCCCCAGCTCCGCCAGCCCCGCGGGAATGCCGATGGCCGCGGCCAGATGCTCGATGGCCGAGATCGCCGCGCCAGCACCCTGCTCCGCGTCCAGAGCACAGACCTTCACGCCCATGGCCTTGGCCACATCGCGCAGTCGCGCGGCGCTGACCTTGGCATTGAAGCGCTGCACATGGGGCAGCAGCACCGCGTTGCACACGCCATGGGGCAGGTCATAGAAGCCGCCGAGCTGGTGCGCCATGGCATGCACATACCCCAGCGAGGCATTGTTGAACGCCATGCCTGCCAGGAACTGCGCGTAGGCCATGTTTTCCCGGGCGACCAGGTCGCTGCCATCGGCCACCGCCTGGCGCAGGTTGTCGCTGATCAGGCTGATGGCCTTGAGCGCGCAGGCGTCGGTGATCGGCGTGGCGGCGGTCGACACATAGGCTTCGATGGCGTGGGTCAGCGCATCCATGCCGGTGGCGGCGGTCAGGCCCTTGGGCATGCCGACCATCAGCGCCGGGTCGTTGACCGAGAGGATCGGCGTGACGTTGCGATCGACGATGGCCATTTTCACATGGCGCTGCTCGTCAGTGATGATGCAGAAGCGGGTCATCTCGCTGGCCGTGCCCGCCGTGGTATTGATCGCGATCAACGGCAATTGCGGCTTGGCCGAGCGATCCACGCCTTCGTAGTCGCGGATATGCCCACCGTTGGTGGCGCACAGGGCGATGCCCTTGGCGCAGTCATGGGGCGAACCACCGCCGAGGGAGACCACACAGTCGCAGCCTTCGCGTCGCAGCATCGCCAGGCCGGCCTCGACATTGGCGATGCTCGGGTTGGGCTTGGCGCCATCGAACACACGCGAATCGATGTCGCGCATGGCCAGCAGGCCGGCGATGCGCTCGGCGACACCCGCTTTGGCCAACCCTGCGTCGGTGACGATCAACGCCTTGCGCAGGCCGTAGCCGGCGATCGCGGCCATCGCCTCGTCCAGGCAGTCGATGCCCATGATGTTCACGGCGGGAATGAAGAATGTGCTGCTCATGGCCGGGTCCTCTCAAGCTGACGGTAGAGTTCGAGCATCCGCCCGAATCGACCGTCCCGCGTTGACCCAGCGCAACCCTAGCCCATGAACAGGCGATACGCCGGGTTCTGCGTCTCGTCCCAGTACAGGTACCCCATCTCGTCCAGCGCCTGGGGCAACCCGGCCAGCTCGTCGTCGGGCACTTCCAGCCCGGCGAACACCCGCGCTTGCGCGGCGCCATGGTTGCGGTAATGGAACAGGCTGATGTTCCAGCGTTTGCCCAGTCGCTCGAGAAAGCCCAGCAAGGCCCCCGGACGTTCGGGAAACTCGAAGCGCAGCACCCGCTCGTCCGCTCCTGACGCCGCATGGCCACCCACGGTATGGCGCACATGCAGCTTGGCCAGTTCGTTGTCGGTCAGGTCGAGCACCTGATAGCCCTGCTCGCGCAGGCTGGCCAGCAGCTGCTCGCGAGGATCGTGCAGGGGATGGGTCTGCACGCCGACGAACAGCCGTGCCTCCTTGCCGGGGTAGTAGCGGTAGTTGAATTCGGTGATCTGACGCTTGCCCAGCGCCAGGCAGAAGGCACGGAAGCTGCCGGGGCGCTCGGGGATGGTCACGGCGATGATCGCCTCACGCTGCTCGCCGAGCTCGGCCCGCTCGGCGACATGGCGCAGACGGTCGAAATTGACGTTGGCGCCGGAGTCGATCGCCACCAGGGCCTGGCCCTGCACGCACTCGCGGGCCACGTACTTCTTGATCCCCGCTACCGCCAGGGCGCCGGAGGGCTCGGTGATCGAACGGGTGTCGTCATAGATGTCCTTGATCGCCGCGCACAGCTCGTCACTGCTCACGGTAATCACCTCGTCGACGAAATGGCGACACAGCTCGAAGCAATGGGCGCCGATCTGCGCCACGGCCACGCCATCGGCGAACGTGCCGACCTGCGGCAGGATCACCCGCTCGCCAGCGGCCATGGCCGCCTGCAGGCAGTTGGAGTCCTCGGGCTCGACCCCGATCACCTTCACCTCGGGGCGCAGGTACTTGACGTAGGCGGCGATCCCCGCGATCAACCCGCCGCCGCCCACCGGCACGAAGATGGCGTGCAGGGCGCCGGGGTGCTGACGCAGGATCTCCATGGCAACGGTGCCCTGCCCGGCGATCACGTCAGGGTCGTCGAATGGTGGCACGAACGTGGCGCCCTCGCGCTCGGCCAAGGCCAGGGCGTGGGCCAGCGCATGGGGGAAGCTTTCACCGTGCAGCACCACCTGGCCGCCGCGTGAGCGCACGCCCTCGACCTTGAGCGAGGGCGTGGTGGTCGGCATGACGATGGTGGCTTTAAGGCCCAGGTGCGAGGCCGCCAGGGCCACGCCCTGGGCATGGTTGCCCGCCGAGGCGGTGATCACACCGCGCTCGCGCTGGGCCGGCGTCAGGCGCGACAGGCGGGTGTAGGCGCCGCGGATCTTGAAGGAGAACGTCGGCTGCAGGTCCTCGCGCTTGAGCAGCACCTGATTGTCGAGGGCGGCGGACAAGGCCGGCGCGCGCTGCAAGGGTGTTTCAATGGCCAGGTCGTACACGGGCGCCGAAAGAATCCGGCGCACCTGCTCGGACAGCAGTTGCTGGGGCGTTGCGGGGGTACGAAGGCTGGTCATCGATGACTCCTGGTTGTTTTGCCTTGCCCAGGAGTCAGAGAGAAGAAACCCGCCTCCAGGGCGGGTTCAGTGCATGTGTGCGCTAGCCCGCCAAACTGATAATGGCGGTAATAATGCTGAGGGCGCGACACTGCGGGAATGTGTTCATGGGCTGGGAAGCTAGCGCGGCTCATGGGTGCAAGTCAACACCCTGGTTTGTCGGTACCTGGGCATCACGCGCTACAATCGCCCATCGCCCCCTGGTAGCACGCAGCATGATCCAGTCCGACCTCGACCTGTTCGACCAGCAGCCGCAGCGCCTGGCCAGCCACACAGTGCTGCTGCCAGGCTTTGTCCTGGCCGATATCGAACCATTGCTCGATGCCCTGCGCCCCGTGCTGCGCGCAGCGCCGTGGCGGCACATGCACACGCCCGGCGGGCTGCGCATGGCCGTGGCGCTGACCAATTGCGGCGCGCTGGGCTGGGTCAGCGATGCCCACGGCTACCGCTATAGCCCTGTCGATCCGCTCAGTGGGGCGCCCTGGCCAGCCCTGCCACCGATTCTTCTCGAGCTGGCCTGCCGGGCAGCAGCCCAGGCTGGCTTCGAAGGCTTCGTGCCAGATGCCTGCCTGATCAACCACTATGCGCCAGGGACGCGGCTGAGCCTGCACCAGGACCGCGACGAAGCGGATTTCGGGCAACCGATCGTGTCGATCTCGCTGGGCTTGCCGGCCGTGTTTCTGTTCGGGGGCATGCAGCGCTCGGACCGTGCCGAGCGCATACCCTTGAGCCATGGCGACGTTCTGGTATGGGGCGGCGAGGACCGCCTGCGTTTTCACGGGGTGCTGCCGATCAAGCCAGGCGTGCACCCACGCATGGGCGAGCGACGGATCAACCTGACCCTGCGCAAGGCAGGCTGAGCGCCCGGGCGATGATCCAATCCACGGAGCCTGGCACCGGCTTCGCCGGTGTTCGCGGCTAAAGCCGCTCCCACAGCGACCGCATCTACTCCAAGTCATGTGCTGTGCCCGCGAAGCAAGCGGCGCGATACCAGGAACCGGCAGAGCCAGCACCGCTCAATCCCCGGCGAGCCACTCGCGTCGCTCGTCGAACGCGGCCCGGATCGCACCCACCATCACCTGCACCAGTGGATCACCTTCGGTCTCGGCATTCACCGCAAGCCATACCCGCCGACGCATCGGCTCTCGGAACAAGCCAGGCAATGCCAGCAGGCCACGGTCCAGATGGCTCGCATAGTGCGCCAGCAAGCCCACGCTGGCACTGCACTTGATCAGTTGGCAGTACATCTCGTAGTCCTGGATCTGCGTCACCCCGGCGCTGCGCGTGCGCAACAGCGCCTGCCAGGGCGTCAGTGCCTGTACGCCCGACTCGCCCTGCCACTGCACCAGCATGTAGTCCTGCAGGTCCGCCAGCCGCGTCGGGCGGTTGGCTTCGCGGGCGTAGCGCTTGGCGATATGCGGCAGATACTCGAGCGTGGCCAGCGCCTCGGGCACGGTTCCGGCAAAATCGGCGGGACGCTGCAGGTCGCCCAGCCACAGCGCCACATCGGCCATGCGCTCCGGGGCCTGGCGTGCGTCCAGGGTGGCGACGTCCAGGCGCATGCCGGCGTGCTGGCGAACGAAATTGATCAGGTTGCGGCCCAGCAGGTCCTGCAACAGGGGTTCGGCCACCGCCAGGCGCACGGTCGCCGTGTCCACCCGGGGCACAGGTGCCGGCATGGCCGGTTCACGCGCCTGCAGAATCTGCAGCAGACGCTCCCCTTGCTGGCTGAGCACCGGGTTGTTGTTGCGGTTGACGAACAGGCTGTAGCCCAGGCGCGCCTCCAGCGCCGCCAGGCGTTTGCGCAGCGCCACCGGCTTCAGGTTGAGTCGCCGCGCCGCCTGCATGAAACAGCCACAACGGGCGGTGATGATGAAACAGTCCTGGGTCTGTTCATCCAGGGCCAGCGGTACCTGTGGGCGAACGACAGCTACGGCGGTTTCCGGGGGCTGCCCCCGGGATAGATCGATCGGCATCCCTCGCCTCCCCCGGACCCGCCTGGACGGGTCCGGTTCTTCCATGGTTGTTGAGGATCAGCGACTGCTTTCCAGTACCTGATTGAGCGCCGCGCCATCGATGCTCAAGGTCGCGGTGTCGAACATGCCCTCGACATACGCCTTGGCCACCTGCTCCTGGCGCTGGGCACGCAGCAGCTCGCGCAGGCGCGGCGCGACCTCTTCGAGCGTCGCGGCGCGGGCCGGCTGCTGCTCGACCAGCTTGATGATGTGGTAGCCCGCCGCGCTCTGCACCGGCTCGCTGACCGCTCCGACCTTGAGCTTGGGCACCACTCCACGCACCTCCGGCAACAGCTGCACCAGCGCTTGCAGACCGGTATCGCCGCCCTTGGCCGCCGTACCGGCATCCTGCGAGTGCTCGCGGGCCAGGGTGGCGAAGTCCGCATCCGCGGCCTGCGCCTGCTTGGCCAGCGCCTGGGCCTGCTTGCGCACGGCCTCGTCGTCCCTGGGGTTTTCAACCCGCAGGAAGATCTGGCTCAGGCGGTAGCGTGCCGGCAGTTGCAAGCCGGCCTTGCCTGCCTCGTATGCCTGCTTGAGTTCTGCGTCGCTGGGGTAGTCGTCGGGGACCTTGCTCACGGAATTGAGATAATCGCGCAGGACGATCTGCTCGGTGGCCGCCCGGGTCTGGGCCTGGACGTCCGGGCGCTGCAACCAGCCCTGGGCCTCGGCCTGCTGGTACAGGGCCTTCTCCGCCAGGCGCGCGCGAATCCAGGCTTCCAGTGCCGGGCGGTCGCCGCGCAGGTTGGCGCGGGCGTCCTCCGGCAACTGCGCGAACAGGGCCTTGAGTTCGCCACTGCCAACCTGCTGCTCGCCCAGGCGAGCCAGGGTCTGGCCGCTGTCGCCCGGCGCCTGCGCGGTGGCTGCCGAACGCGCCGCCGCCACCGGCTCGGCGCCCGGGCGCAAGGCCAGGGCGACCGCCACCGCGACGATGGCCAGCGCGCCAGCGCTGGCCCAGAAGGTGCGCGCCGTCACGAAGCGCTGGCCTGTTCAGCATCGTGGGTCGACGCCTGCTCGGCTACATTACGGCTGTAGTCACGCAGATAGACGATGAACTCCTGCAGCAGGCGATCCCACAGCAGCAGGCTGCCCAGCAGATGCTTCTCGCTGACACCATCGGCGACCACCACGTCCTTCTCCATCACCAGGAACTCGCCCTGCACCGACAGGCGAGCGAAACGGCGACTGGCGTTCCAGCGTTCGGCCAGGCCGGCCGGCAGCTCGCCCTGGATGCGCAGGGCGCAGCTGAAGGTGAAATCGAGGAACTCGCCCTCCTGGTTGGCGGCACGGTTGCCGAAACGCACGGCATAGCCCACGCCCTGGCTGGCACTGAGCAACTGCACCACGGCGTTCTGCTCGGTGCGGTTGACCCGGCAGCCGGCATCCTGCAGCAGCTTGGTCAGGGAATCGGCGCTAACGGTTTCGATCAGGGTGACTTCGGTCATGTGCTTACTTCCTTGCGTTGAGAAAACGTCACTGGGCCACGCCCTGCGGGGCGTCGAACTGGCTCTCGTAGAGTTTGTCGCCATAGGCCTGGGCCAGCTCCTCGAACTTGACCCGGGCCCCGCCGGCAAAGGGCTGGCGCATGTTCACGACATCGGCGATATCGACCTTTTCGTAGGCGGCCAGCAGCTCCTTGGCCACCCCGTACATCTGCTGGTTGCGCGCCTGGCACTGCTGCACCTGGCCATCGCGCTCGCCGAGCCGCGCCTGCAGGCTGGCCCGCTCGCTTTCCTTGGCGCGCGCCATGCCCAGCAGGTCTTCATAGGCTTGCTTGTACTTGTGCAGTTGCTCGTTGCTGCTGGCTACCTGGGCCTGGGCCTGGTGCTGCACGGCCTGCTGCTGGCCGCTCAGCTGCTCATTCTGACCACGGGCCCTGGCCAGTTGCGCGGTGAGTTCACGCACCTGGCCCAGCGCGGCGTCACGCTGCTGTTCGGCGCTCTGGCGCGCGGCGCTGGCCTGGGCCTGCTCGCTCTGCAGCGCCTGCAACTGTTGGGTGGTGCTGCGCAACTGGGCGCGCAGGCGTTCCTCGAGGGTTTCGGCCGATGCCGAGGCTGCCAGGCTCGCGCCCAGGGCCAGCATCAGCCAGGTGCAACGACGGCGATAAGCTCCCTTGTTCATGCAGGTGCTCCTTCCCTAGAACCGCGTGTTGACTTCAAGTTGTAGCACATCGATATCAAACGGCGCGCCGTAGACCGTCTCGCTGCTCAACCAACGCGCTGTAGCGTAGACGTTGTTGGCCAGGCCGTAGTTGCCGCCGAGGAAATATCCCTTGGCGTTGGTGCCGCCGAGATGGAAGCTGGAGTCGTTGAAACCGTCCGGCAAGGCGTCGGGCTCGATGCGCTTGTAGCCGGCGAACAGGTTCCAGTCGCCGACCTTGCGCATTTCCAGGGCGTTGCCCAGGGTGAACTGGAGCATCCAGGCGTCGCCGCCGCTCTTGATGTTGCCGTTCTCGTCGACATTGTTGGCCAGTTGGCCGGCCGAGCGCTTGCGCATGTCGCCTTCGTCGTAGGCCAGGTTGTGCACGTAGTCGACCTGGCTGCGCAGCTTGAAGTCATGGGGCAGGTCGGCGTCCCAGACCAGGTTCAGGTCCAGCAGTTCGAACTCCGAGGCAATGCCGACGAACTGCGGTTGCGCGGTGGCGGTCGGGTTGGCCGGATTGGGCCTGATGTCTCGCAACAGGAACACCGTGTTGCCCTTCTGCATGAACGTCGGCCGGGTCTCGTCGGTGTCGCAGGCGGGCTGGCCGTCCCAGGGCGCGCAGGGGCTGGAGCGCGAACCGGCAATATCGTCGAAGCGGTAGTAGGCCGCCGCGCCCTTGAGCCGGTGTTGGTCGTTGAGTGCCCACTTGGCGCCAAGCTGGGCGCCATACAGCCACTTGTTCTCGCTGTCTTCCTTGTCGAAGCCGTTGCTGCTGGCACTGTCGTCGCTGTACTGCACCGGGAACGCGCCCACCGTGCCGAACAGGCTGAGGTCGCGGTTGACCGGCTGGTCGAACAACGCCGCCACGCCGTCGAAGTTGAGGTCGTGGGAATACAGGATGTCGGTGGACATGAACGGGTTGGCGATACGGCCACCGGTCAGGGTCAGGCGCTCGCTCGGGGTCCAGCTGATGTAGCCCTGGTCGAGCCACAGGTCCTTCTTGCCGAAGCCGCCGCCCAGGTTCTGGGTGGTCGACACCGGATTGTTGTTGGAGCCGGTGGCGACACGGATGCCGGCCACCCAGTCCTCGGCCAGTTGCGCCTTGAGGCCGAAACGCGCGCGCAGGCGCAGGATACTGTCGCGGTCCTCGCGGGTGTTGAGCAGCGGTGGCAGGCTCGAACTGCTGTTGGGGTTGACGTCGTACGGGCCCTTGTCGTTGAGCTTGGCGAAGTCGACGATCTCATTGCTGTTGCCGTCGGCGTAATAGCGCGACTCGCCGCGCAGGCGCACGTCGCCGTCGAAACTGATGCGCGAGGCCCAGTCGGGGAAGGCATTGGGCGCGGCCCAATTCTCCTGCTTGGCAGTGTTCATCACCTCGGCCTTGATCTCGTCGCGAATCTGCTGGCGGACGATGGCCGGCACATACTGCACGCGCACCTCGCCATTGGCCGCCGGGGCCTGGGCGACGATCGGCGCGGCGCTGCCGGCGGCCCGGGCTTCGCGGGCCTCGCGCTCGGCCTGGGCGATCAGCGCGTCGGCCTTGTCCTGCTTGAGCACGCCCTGCTCCACCAGCAGGCGGATCAGGTTGACGGTCGCGTTCTCTGACGGCGAAGCCTGGGCGACGGCCGGACCGACCGCGGTGGCGGCGGCCAGCAGGCCGAGCGCCAGGGTCAATCGGTTCACTGGGCACTTCATGGGTTTGCAACTCCTGTAGGTCGGTCGTGCTTCGTTGTTCATGGCCGGCGCCCTTGCAAGGCGATCTTCACCGGCAGGGTGAGGCTGGCGGGCGGACGCTGATCGAGGGCGGGTGCCGCGCGCAGGGCGGCGACCACCTGGGCGTCGACCTCGGGCTCGCCACTGCCGCGCAGCAGCTCGACCCGGGTGATCTCCCCCGCCGCGCTGAGCCAGATCTCGGCTTGCAGGTTGAACACCAGGTTGCGCAGCTCGGGGTTGTCGCGCAGCAGGCGCTGGAAGGCGTAGGCCAGGTACCGGCTGTAGGTGCCACTGCCCAAGCCGCCACCACCGCCACCGGCCATGCCACCGCCCTTGCCGGCACCGACGTTGAAGCTGTCGCTGCCGGACTGCGCATCGCCGTCCATCTGCATCGGTTCGGCCAGGTCCTGGGCGGGGTCCGGGGCATCCTCGGCGGGCTTGACCTCTTCGGCCTCGGGCACCGGTTCAGGCTCGGCGATTTTTTCCTGCACCGGCGGCTCCGGCTCCTTGGGCGGCTCCGGTGGCGGCGGTGGAGGTGGCGGCAGCGGAATGATCGCCGGCACCTTGGGCGCCTCGCGGCGCACCCCGGCCATGTCGTTGGCCCACTGCCACAGCAGCCAGGCCAGGCCAGCGCCGGCCACGGCGAGCACGGCCCAGGTCAGCCACTGGCGGGGGTTGGCTTTACGTTCCATGCCTGCCCTCACCCCTGGTTCGGTTTGCCGGTGACCAGCCCGACCTGGGCCAGTTCGAGACGGCGCAGCAGGTCGAGCACCTCGACCACCTTCTGGTACTGCACACCGGCATCGCCGCGCACGATCAGCGGGAAGTCGGGGTTGCGCGCTTTCTCGCTGCGCAGGCGATCCTCCAGCTCTGGCAACGTCACCGGGTAGGCATCGAGAAACACCTGGCCTGCGTCGTTGATCGAGATTGCCTTGGTCTTGGGCTGGGCCAGCGACACCGAGGCGCTGGCCTTGGGCAACTGCACCTGGATCCCGGAAACCTGCGCGGTGGCGGTGAGGATGAACATCACCAGCACCACCATCAGCACATCCACCAAAGGGGTGATGTTGATGCTGTCCACCGCGGCGTCGGTGTCGTCGTCATGGGCGTTGTTCACGGATGCCATGGTCGCGCCCTCACGCCGGAACCGAGGGATTGACGCTGCGCCCGGCCAGGCGCTGCGCCACTTCGCCGGCCTGGCCCTCGCCATGCAGCTCGGCCAGACGGGTGATGAACTCGTCGACGAATACCCGCATGTCGGCGCCGACCTCGCGGTTGCGGGTGGTCAGGCGGTTGTAGCCGAACAGCGCGGGAATGGCGACGAACAGGCCCATGGCGGTGGCCAGCAGCGCGGCGGCCATGCCCGGGGCGATGGCGTTGATGTTCACGTCGCCGGCCATGGCGGTACCGAGGAACACCACCATGATTCCCAGCACGGTGCCCAGCAGGCCGATATACGGCCCGCCGGCGATGGCATTGGACAGGGTCGAGAGCTTCGACGACAGCGCCTGGTTCTCGCGGGTGCGCACGCCATCCATGGAGCAACGGATCGCCTCGATGGTGGCGGCCGATACCGCGCTGGTATCGGCGCCCTGCGCCCGGCGGGTGCGGATCTCCTGCACCGCCACCAGGTACAAACGCCACAGTGGCGAATCGTTCAGGCGCTCGTGCAGTGCCGGGTCGTCGGCAAACTGCTCCAGGCGCGTGCCCACCGTGGCGAACTGTTCACGAAAACGGGTGTTGGCGGCAGTCACCCGGTTCAGGGTGCGCTGCTTGCGCAACATGATCACCCACGACTGCAGCATCATCAGCACCAGGACGGCGATGATCACCCAGGCGTCCACCGGCACGGCCTTGAGCAGGAAGCCCAGCCCGCCGAAGCCAAAGCCCGACTGTTCTTCATCGACGCCATACACCACCAGGCGCGACTCGGCGCCCTGGGCCAGCACATCGACCTGCAGGCTGGCCTGGCTACGGGCGACACGGGAGATGCGCAACTCGTCCAGGGCCCCGACGAACGGGGCGAAGCCACTGGCCGGCTCGCCCTCGGCCGGTGGCAGATCACCACCGATACCGAGCGCACCGTCGAAGGCCGCCAGGTTGGCCGCCAGACGGGCCACCGGCTGACCTTCGAGCAGCAGGCTCAGGTTGCCGCCCTCGCCCACCAGCGCCAGGTGCTGCCACTGGCCGGGAGCCAGGGTCTGATTGGCACTGGCGCGCTGGCCATCGACCTCGACGAACGGCACGCCCTGGGTCAACCCCAGCAGCAGGCTGTGGCCGGACTCGCGCCGGGCCAGCAACAGCTGATCGCCAACGGCCTGGTCCTGGCGCAACCAGACACCGAAGGTGAAGGCCGCGCCCGCCGGCAACTGCAGCGAGGCGCTGGCCGGCAGTTGCAGAGGCTGGCCGCCGAGCTGGATGGCCCGGCCGATCACGCCATCGACGCTGGCCGTCGGCCCCTGCAACTGATTGCCGTAGGGGCTGTCGTCGCGCACGGTGGCACCATCGAAGTGGTACAGCGCGGTGTAGTCGGCGTCGAAAGCAGGTTGCCCGCCAGGCGCCTGGGCCTTCGGGTTGCCGTAGTACATCCACAGGTCCTGGCGCTGGCCGGCCTCGATGCGTGGCACGTCGACCCAGATCAGCGCCATGCCCATCAGCGGATCGAACTGCTCGACATGGTGATTGAGCACGGTCTTGTCGTCGGCGCTGACGAAACGGATGTCCGCGCCGCTCTCGCTGACGCCATCAAAGCTGAAGTTGCCGGTGTGCAGGCGCACCAACAGCGCGGTGCGGCCCAGCGGCTGGGTCAGGCCGGCGCCCTGGGGCGTGGTGTCCACGGCGATCTGCTTGCGGTACATCCAGTCGTCCTGCCACCAGGCACTGGCGCTGCCTGGCAGGGCGAAGCCCAGGCACAGCAGCAGGGTCATTATCAGGCGTTGCATGAGAGGTCTCCAGGTCGATGCCGGTCAGTGAGTCAGAAGGTCGCCTGCACGCTGAAGTGCACACGGGAATCGTTCTTGTCGGTGTTGGGGCCGTCCTTGAGCGGCACGGCCCAGTCGAGGCTGCCGGACAGCCAGTCGCTGAGGGTGGCGCGCGTGCCGATGCCGACACTGGCCAGGCTGTAGCTGTCATCCTGCTCCGGCAGGGCGTCCTGCAGGCGCAGTTGCGCGCCTTCGGCGAACAGGTAGAAGCGCCAGTCGCTGATGTAGCTGCCGACATAGCGGCCAATGGAGGGCGTGCGCAGCTCCTGGGAGAACAGCACGCCATCGTCGCCGGTACGTTCTGCGGCGAGATAGCCGCGCACCGAGGTGGCACCGCCGGCGGCAAACTGCTCGTTCGAGACCAGCGGGCCGGACGCCAGCTGGAACGCCAGCTTCGAGGCGCTTTGCCAGGTGCCGGCGAAATCGAAGGTGTAGCCGCCGTCCCCTTTGAGCGCGGCGAAGCTCGAATCGGCGCGATAGCGCTTGTAGTCGAAGGCCTGGTCGTCGCTGCCGTGACCGAACAGGCCGCGGGTGCCGGCCACCAGGTTCAGGCCCAAGGTCAGCTGGTCCTGTTCGGTGAAGCGGTAACCGTTGTAGCCCAGGCTGATCGGCGCGTACTTGAGCGGCACCTTGTCGCGGCTGCCGCCCAGGCCGACCTGCTCGTCGAAGTCCTTGAAGTCCACGCCCATCGACAAGGCATGGGCCCAGGCGCCGACGCCCGGCAGGTTGTAGATGGCCGACACGCCGTACGAATGGCCCTTGCCCAACACGTTGGTGCCGCCGACCGTGGCCACGTCGCTGTCGGACTGGTAGCCGGAGAACTGCACGGTCCAGCGTTCGCTCAACGGCATGGCGTACGAGCCGGACCAGACCTCGGCGTTGTCACGATCCTCAGGCGCGGTGAACCAGGTCAGCGATACGCTGTGGCCAGCCTGCCAGAGGTTGTTGTAGCCGAGGCTGACGACGCTGCGCAGCTTCTCGGTATCGGCGCTGTGGTCGTTGTTCAGGCCCAGGCTCAGGGTCCAGGGGCGCTTGTCCTCGACCTGCAGGTCGACATCCATGGTGCCCGCACGCTGGCCCTCGCGCACCAGGGGCATGACCTGGCGGCCCGGGCTGCGGTTGAGCGCGGCCAGCTCGTCCTGCACCTGGGCGAAGTCGGGCACCTTGCCCTCCTCCAGCGCTGGCACCTGCTCGCGGATCTCCACCGGCGAGTAGTGCTTGGCGCCGACCACCCGCACCCGGCCGACCTTGGTCTCGGTCACCTGCAGATAGACGATCCCGCCTTCGACCTTCTGTTCCGGCAGCTCGACGAACACCGACTGGTAGCCACGGGCCTGGTAGCTTTTCTGCAAGGCCTCACGGGCACCTTCGAGGTCGGCCAGGGTCTTGTCCGGCCCTAGGTACGGGTACACCGCCTGCTCGATGGCCTGGGCGTCGAGCACGGTATTGCCGCGCACCACATACTCGTTGATTTCGACCCGACGCTCGGGCTCGTCGGCGGCCACCGTGGCCGACAACAGGCACAGCAGTACCCCTGCGCCCACGCCGCATCGTTTGAAGAACAATTGCTCCACACCGCCCCCTTACAGAGCCCGTTATGCGATTGGTTTCTAGTGGTTGTGATCAGGCGAGCCCTGACCCTGATGGCGTGCCAGCCAGCTGTGCAGCAGCGCCAGGTTGAGGCTGAATTCGGGCATCGCCTGCAAGCTGGCGCCCAGCACCTCGTCGACCATGCGCTGCAGCAGCGACACCGCCATGGCGCTGCCGAGCAGCACCCCGAGGTCGTGGCTGAACAGGCTGAAGTTCCACACCCGCGACTTCAGTTCCAGGCCGGCGAACCAGCGAAACAGCAGGTTGTAGGTGAGCTGCTCGTAGAGCTGTTTCTCGCTGCGCACCGAGTAGAGAAGCTGCAACAGCAGCACGTGCATCAGCGTGTGCGGGGCGATGCTCATGCCTTGCTGCTCGGCCAGGCGCGCCAGGGCGCCGTGGTGCTCGTCCAGCAGCGCCTCGATACGCGGCTTGAGCTGCGCCAGCGAATGACCGGGCGGCACGCAACTGGCCACCTCGCGCAGGGCGCCCTGCCAGTCTTCCTGGGACACGATCCAGACCCAGGGCGCGCCGTAGCGGTACACCGAGACCGGCTGCTTGCGCGCCGCCTCGACGATCTTCGCCAGGCGCTGGTCGAGCTCCTGCATTCCCACTTTGGTGTAGCGTTCCATAGTCCCCATCGCCCCGCTCCCCGCGTGCTCCGACGCTGCGCCTGGCCTGGTGGCCGGGTGCCTTGTCCGTGTTCATGGCTTTGACAGGGATGGCGCTTTGCTACCGAACTTTTGTCATGAAAGGTTCATCGCGGGCGCCGGGCGTTGAATGCCGGACGCCCTGGGAGGGTGGGTGGAGCTGTGATGATCGCGACGGGCTCGACGGTGCCGTCGCGAGTGAGCCCGTCACGCGGGGTCGAGGTTACTTTTCCGGCAACGCCTGCACGCTCAGGTTGTCCAGCACCAGTCGGCCAGCGTCATCGGTACTATCGACAGTCAGGCCAAAGGCTTCAGGCCCGTCGATGATGAACTCCTGCCTGCCATAGCGCATCTCTCCCAGCTCGTCATCGTCCAGAGAGACATGCACCTGGCCGATGGCGGTCTGCATGGCGCAGGAGGTGTTGCAGCCCCAGGAGAAACTCACCAATCGACGTCCAGCCCCTTCCAGCACGAAATGGATCGTGGAATCCACCGCCAGGTGCTTGCCAGTGATCCGGCCTGCGCTGTTTTCATGGAGTTCGTCGCTGACGGCGCTGTGGTCAAGCCTGTGCAGCGCGAACTCGACACCTTGGCTGGTCACCGGGCTGCGCGCGCCTACGGGCTGATCCTCGAACGTGATGGACGGCGTGGGGGTCGGACGGCCCGCCGCCTGGTCTTCAGGGAGATAGCCGAAGGTCATGCCGTCGGTCTGCTGCACAGGAAACGTCACCCGCACCACCGGCAGCCACTGCTGGTAGTGCTGCGCATAGCGGATCTGGTCGTACTGCGCCTTGGCCAACGCTACGCGGTCACCCTCGATGTAGAAGAACGAATGCACAGGCAGCTCGCCCCCCTTGCCTCTAGGCCAGACCGGCAACAACACTTCGTTGTTGTACGCCCAGTTCGCCGCAGACATGCCCGCGCGTGCCTGGATCGCGGTCTGGAACCACCTGGCCGCATCGTTACGCTGCTGGCGCAGATCCCAGCCGCACACCCGGAAGTTTCTCGCCTGCGGATAGGCGCCCAGCCATTGCTGCGCCGAGCCGATGCCCAGGGTCATGCAGGTGTCGGTGGTCGTTTCGAAACCGCTGATCGCACCGCACCCCTGCAACGTCCGGCGCTGGTTGGTATTGGCATTGATCGGGAACGTGCACAACACGTTCAGGTCGGCGATCTTGCCGGCCGGTACCGCCTGGGGCGGATACAGCAGCAGGCCGTTGCGGTTGTTGGCGGGGCTGGCGAAGTTGTTGTCCCGGCGCACCCAGGAAAAGGCGACGCTGCCCTTTTCAAGCTGGTTGTCGGTGGGGTCCCAAGGCAGGAAGTCCGGACTGCTGGCGGTGGTGCGCAAGGCCAGCCCGCTGCACAGGTAGGCAGGCTTGTCCGGCCCGCCGCAGTCGTCGGTGGTGCTGTTGTACCAGCGCCTGAGTTCGCCGACGGCCTGCCGGCCGCGCTCGTCGAGCTGCGTCGCCGAAGAGCTGGCCGTCAGGCCAGGCGGTGCTGTCGAGCTGCAGGCGGCCAGCGTCAGAAGCAGCGCAAGACCAGTGAGGTACCTGATGGACGGACTGAGAGTTTCTTTCATGAAGCACCAGGGTCGCTTGTTGTGGGAGAGCGTTCTGGCGGCCATTTACCCATGCGAAAGAAACCGGTTCTACTGACAGAATTACCAGGTTACCCAGGCCATCAGGCCGTGTTCACTGCTGCTGGTATTGGCCCAGGTACCTGTCCAGCACGGCCTTGTCCCCTGCCCCGTCCCCCGCCACCTGCCACAGCCGCCGCTCGATGCCCTGGGCCAGCAGGTGCCCCACCGCCGCCTCGATGGCCGACAGCACACACAGCTGCGCCGGCTCGTTGGTGGTGTAACCCACCTCCGCCTCCAGCAGCTTCTTGAACTCGATGAACTTGAACACCCCGGCATTCTGCCCTACCGAATAGATGGTCTTGCTGGTCATCACGTTGGCCAGCACCTGCCCGGTGCGTACATCCACCGCGCGCAGGTTGACCGTGACCTGGTCGACCCGGTACTCGCGGGACAGCCCGATGCCCAGGTAACGGGCACCCTCGCCACCACTGCGCACGTTGGTGTCGTAGGCGATGATGCCGCCCTCGAGCATCAGGTTGGCAGCCTGCAGCGGCGGCAGCTCGGCCTGGATGTTCTCCGGCACCTCGGCCTTTTTCTGCGAGGCGCGGATGATCTTGCGCTCGGTCAGCAGGTTCTGCAGGCCCTCGCGCTCCAGCACCACGAACCAGCCGCTGGCGTTGAGCGCGTCCATCAGCATGCTCGCCGCCCCCTGGGTGACACTGGTGGAGAACGAGCTGGCCGGGGTCGGCTTGTATTGACCGGTCTGGTCGCGGAAGCCATAGACCACCGCCATCAGCCGGCCACGGGGCCGGGGCATGTTGATCAGGTCGTAGTAGGTGGATGCGCGCGGCGTCAGCGTGGGCGTCTCGACATCCTGTTCGGCGGGCATCGGCTCGCGCAGGCCGCAGCCTTGCAGGGCGGCGAGGATCAGCAGTGTGCTCAGCAGGCGTTTCATGGTGTTCTCTCCCCGGTAAAGACCCGTCCCTCTCAGGGGTTCAGGCCGCTGACCTCGATGATCGACACTTCCCCCGTGGCCCGGTCGGTGACCTTGATGCTCAGCGCTCCTGAGTCGTCGATGACATCGATCAGGAAGGCGTCGGTGGCCATGCTGCCGGTCTTGCCGTTGCCGATGTTGTCCAGCAGCTGGCCCAGCAGGCGCGATTCGAGCTGGTTGCTGAAGCGCTCCAGGGCCGAGGTGCCGGTGAACGCCGAGGCCCGATCCTTGAGGTCGGGGTCGTCGTAGTCGTTCTGCGCCTGGGCGTTGTTGAGCAGGTAGGCACCATTGAGCGGGTTGCCGCCGAAGGCCGGGTTGACCGGGGTGTGTACCAGTTCCGTGGCCAGGGCCTGGCCACCGAGGCTCGCGGCCAGCAGGCAGGCGGCGAAACGTTGCAGCATGGGGTTGCTCATAGCTCATCCCTCTCCAGATCGGTTGTGTCCTGCAGCAGCCGTTGCAACTTGCGCTGGATGATCTGCTGACGGACCAGGTCGGCGGCCGCGATGGCCTCGTCCTTGAGTTGCGTGGTACTGGGCGGCAGGAAGCGCCGGTACAGCACCTCGCGTTCGTACTCCACGGTCACCAGGCTGCCCCAGCGGGCATCCGGGCGTTCGCGCACCACCAGGTTGAAATCCAGCCGGCTGGTGGCGTGCAGCCGGTCGCTGAAGGCGGAGTAGAAGTCGTGGCCAATGTGCGAGATGGTGTTGTCGACGATGAAGCCCATCATCTCGTCCTCCTGTCCGGCGCGCGCCTGCCCTTGCAGCAGGGTCAGGCACAGGCAGATCAGCATGGCCAGGCGTTTCATGGCGCGTCTCCTGGGCCTGCGTGGCGACGGGCGCCGCTGGCGCTCTCGGCGAAGGCCTGCTCGGCGACGAACTGCCAGTCGCTGTAGCGCTCCAACCCCTCGAAGCCGCTCCACTGGGCATCGAAACCGCTGCGTTTGAGCGGCGCGCCGCTCGAGCGGCTGTACACCCCGGTGATGCGCCCGTCGACCGAACGCAGCAGGCCCCAGCCGTCGGCACCCGCCAGCGGGTCCGGATACAGGCGGCGCAGATGGCGTTGTGGCGACGGGAAGCGGTTGTCCTCCACCAGCTCGCCCAGGTCACGCGGGTACTGGGCAAGGCCGGGCGATGCGCGGTAGTAGCTGCGCAGGGCCTGGGCGTACTGGCCACCGACCCAGAGCAGCTGGCGCTCGCGCTCGCGCTGCGCACTGGTGGCCCACAAGGTGCCGGTGGCGGCCAGGGCCACACTGCTGACGGCGATCAGCAGCAACACGCCCAGGTAGGTGAAACCCGCTTCACCATTGGGCATAGAGGCTGCCATCGCGTGCCCTCCCGGTGGCTCCGCTCTTGATGTCGGCGACCCCGCCCGCCACGCCCTCGGGGGGTGGCAGCAGTTGCCAGGCATCGCGGCGTTCGGTGATCGGGTCGAGCGGTGTGTTGCGCAGGTAGCGCTGTTCCACCAGTTGCTCCAGGGATTCGGGGTAGCGCCCGGTGTCGCCGTAGTAGTGGTCCAGCGCCTCGCGCAGCACCGCCAGGCTCTGGCGCAGAGTGGCCTCGCGGGATGCCTCCAGGCTGTTGAAGTACTTCGGCATGGCGATGGTCATCAGGGTGGCGATGATCGCCATGACCACCAGCAGCTCGATGAGGGTGAAGCCTTTGCTCGCTTTCATCGCCGTCACCATTGCCCGTAAGGCACATTGTTCAGGCCCTTGCCGCTGGCCTTGGAGTACACGTCGAACACGTCCTGGCCTTCCCGTGGGTTGTCCGCGCTGCTGTCGTAGGCGCGCAGGCCCCAGCCACCCTCGTCGTCGGGCTTGGCACTGCGCAGCGGGTCGTGGGGAATGCGCCGCAGGAAATAGAACTTGGCGCCCTTGGCGCTGCGCACATCGCGCACGCCGTCCACCAGCACCTGCAGGTTCGGCGGGTAGCCGCTGGCGTTCAGGCGCTTCTCGATGTAGCCGGCATCGAAGGCGCGCTTGTAGGCATCGATGGCATCGCGGATCTGGTACAGCGCCTCGCGCAGTTGCTGTTCCTTGCCGCGGCGCACCACGGTTTCGGTCAGCGGCGCGGCCATGCTGGCGAGCAAGCCGAGCAGCGCCAGGGTCAGCACCACCTCGATCAGGCTGAAGCCCCGTTGCCGGCGTTTCATGGCCGTGCCCCCGCGCCTGCAGGCACCGCGGCCACCTGGCCTTGCACCAGCGGCGCCTCGCCCGGAGCCTCGGTGGGCGCGGCGCTGGCGGGCACCGGCTGGGCCAGTTGGCGCACCTGCAGGCTCGACTCGGTGCCGGTGGCGAACTCCATGTCCGACGGGCTCTGGTAGGGCAGGTTGCGCACAATGCGCGGGGTGATGGCCAGGACCAGTTCGGACTTGCTGGTCTCGTCATGGTTGCTGCCGAACAGCCGGCCCAGGCCCGGAATGTCGCCCAACCCCGGGATCTTGTTGCCATTGCCGGTCTTGTCGTTGCGCACCAGGCCCGCCAGCACCTGGGTCTCGCCATCGTGCAAGCGCAGGCTGGTCTGGGCGTTGCGGGTATCGACCTGGACCGGGATGGTGCCCTGGCGGGTCGCCTCCAGCGGCGTGGCGTTGCTCACCTCCAGCGCCACCTTGATCGCCACTTCGTTGTTCAGGTGCACCGTGGGCTGGACTTCGAGCTTGAGGCCGACATCCAGGTAGGTGACGCTTTCGGTGATCACCGGCCCCTGGGTCGAGGGCACCGAGGTCGCGCTGATGATCGGCACGCGCTGGCCGATGTGGATGCGCGCCTGCTCACGGTTGCTGACGCGAATCACCGGGCTGGCCAGGGTGTTGATGTCCTTGTCCGCGGCATTGATCTTGGCCTGCGGGGCCGGTGCGATGCTGATGCGGCTGGAGTTGATGCCGCGCAGCTGGTCGAGCACGCTGACGGGCTTGCCGTCGTTGCTCAGCAGGCCGAAGGTATTGGGCCATTGCAGGCCGAGGTCGAGGATGCGCGAGCGGGCCACCTCCATCACCTCCACTTCCAGCACCACCTCGGGGTTGGACTGGTCCTGGGACTGCAGCAGCTTCTCGGCCATGCGCACGGCGTCGGGGGTGTCGCGCATGGTCAGTGTGTTGAGGCGCTCGTCGACGAACACGTCGCGGGTCTTGAGCATGGTCTTGACCATGTTCAGCGCAGTGTTGGCGTCGATGCTGGTCAGGTAGAAGGTGCGCATGACCAGCTCCTGGTAATCCTTGGTCTTCTGCGGCGAGTCCGGATAGATCAGCAGGGTGTTGTCATTGACGATCTTCTGGTGCAGCTGGTTCTGCTCCAGCAGCAGGGCCACCGCGTCCTCGATGCGCACTTCGCGCACGAAGATGGTCGCCTTCATGTCCGGGCGCAGATCCTTGTCGAAGATGAAGTTGATGCCGGCGACCTGGGCCAGCACCTCGAAGATGGTCTTGAGGTTGGCATCGCGAAACTCCAGGGTGACCGGACGTTCCAGCTTGCTGCGCAGTTGCGGGTACGGCGTGGCGGTGCGCGCCTGGACATTCTCGATGTCGCTGCGCAGCATCTGGCCCTTCTGGTTCTGCGGGTCCAGGCGCAGCACTTCGCGCATGTAGCGTTCGGCGCCGAACAGGTCGCCCTGGCGCAGCGCCGCCTGGCCGAGGGCGACGCGCTCATCCAGGGTGCGCATCAGCTCCAGCTGGCGGATGCCCTCCTGGGCGCGGCGGTTGTTCGCCTCGAGGGTCAGCACCCGGCCATAGCCCATGCGCGCGCCGGCGAAGTCGTGACGGATGCGGTCGCTGTCGGCCTGGGCAAGCAGGGCTTCGACGGCCGCCTGGCGGCCATGGGCCAGGGCCAGGTTCAGCTCGGTGTCACGCGGATCCTCGCGCAGGGCTTCTTCGAGGCGAGCGATGCCGGCTTCGTACTGGCCTTCCTTGATCAGGTCCTGGCTGTCCTTGCGCGCGGCGCTGGAGCCACATCCGGCAATGGCCACGCACAGGGCCAGAAGCACGAACGGCGCAGGCTTGCACAACTTCGACGGTTTCATGGCGCGCTCCCGACAGACAGGGTCTGTGGCTGATGCAGTGGCAGGTAGACCAGGTTCAACTCGGTGGCCGAAACGCGGTCCAGACGGTAGGTGTCGTCGATCACGTCGCCTTGACGCACGACGTAGAGCTTGTCGCCGCTTTGCAGGAAGACCTGCAGATCGTCGCGATCGCCCAGGCGGCCGATGAACTGGAAAGGCAAGGCCGGGGCCGTGGGCGCGGCCACCACCGGGGCGGCGGCCACGGGTTGTTCGGTGACGGTGGCCAAGGTTTGCGTGGGGGTCCATTGCTGGCTGGGGAACAGGTCGCGTGAAGGGCTGGCGGCCTCATCGCGGGGCAAGCCCGCTCCCACCTGGGCAATGGATGCATTGTGGGAGCGGGCTTGCCCCGCGATCGGGCCAGCCACCTCGTCCTCCACCAGGCCGAACCAATGCCCCGGTGCCCAGGCGAGCGCTGCGCTCACCCCCAGGAACCCGGCCCATGTCACCGCGCGCTTTGCGTTCATCACGACCTCGACAGGTAAAGGGTCATGCGCACACGACCGGTCAGCTCCCGATCACCGATCCGCTTGCGCTGCAGCTCAAGGTCCTCCAGCACCAGCGCCGGCAGCTGACCGGGCAGTGCCCTGAGAAAGCCCCGGATCTGCGGGTAGCTGCCTCGCACCGGCAGGACGATCTGGTAACGCGCCAGCTGGGTCTTCGGGTCCACGCCCAGGGCATACTCGCCACGCGCCAGGCTGATGCGCTCGGCGCTGGCCAGCTGGTACAGGCGCTCGATCAGTTCGCTGGCCTGAGGCTGGCCCGGCAACTGCTGGCGCAGGTCATCCAGGGCTTGTTGTTCGGGCTTGGCCTGGACCTTCAACTCGCCGCGCTCAAGGCGCCGCACCTGGGCGCTGGCGTCGGCCTCGCTGGCGCGCAGCTCGCGCACGGTCTGCCACTGCGGCAGCACGAGCGCCACCGCCACGCTCAGCGCCAGGCTGGCGACCAGCACGGCGGCCAGCCCTGCCCGGCCCAGGCGCCGGGCCGCTTCATGAACAATCAGGCTAGGGACGCGCATGGTCGGTCTCCCAGGTGGCGGTGAGGTTGAAGCGCACCGGATGCTCGGGTTGCCCGGTCATCACCTCATGGTTGAGCAGCGACACGTCGGACAGCTCGGCGCTGCGTTCCAGGCGCTGGTGGTACTGCAGCATGGCTTCGAGGTTGCGCGCTTCGGCGCTGATGCGGACCTGGCCCTTGCGCGCATCGGGGGTGAGGCTGAGCAGTGCGACATGCTCTTGCGGCATCGCCTCGAGCATGGCGAACAGTTGCTGCCAGGGCCGCTGCAGCTGCAACGAGACACTGCGCATCTGCGCCAGGCGCTCGGCCTGCTCGCGAACCATCGCGCTGCTTGGCGCGACGGCGCTCGCCGGGCGGCGGCCGAGCTTGAGCTCCAGCTGCTGGACCCGCCCTTGCAGGTCCGCCTGCTCGCCGAGCAGGCGCTGTTGGGCAAGCAGCAGCAGTGCCAGCACGGCCAACGACAATGCCAACAGTACCCAGGCCAGCGGGCCGCTCTGGCGAGGCTGGAATTCCAGGTCGAGGCGGCGCATGTCAGGCCACCGCCCGCCACATGGCGCACAGCGGGTCGGCCTCGGCGACCGGCGCGCACAGTTGCACGGCGGCAAGGCTCGATGGCGCGGCGCGCCCTGGCGCGTGCAGGTAAACCCGTGGCACCTGCTCGCCGTAAAGCTCGCAGGTGCGTTCGATCAGCGCCTGCAGGGCCTGGTCGTTATCCGCGCAGCCCTGGGCCAGCACCTGCTGCCACAGGCCTCCGGCAGCCAGCAGCAAGACGCTGCGGCGCGGCTCGGCCAGCACGAAGAGAAAGTCGCCCTGGGTCAGTTGCGCCGAGCAGCGATTGTACGCAGCCATCAGGTAAGGCTGTACCGAGCGCAGGCTCAGCCGACTGGCCTGGCCCAGGCTGTGCAGCCCCTGCAGCAGCGCCTCGGGCAACGCGGTGGCGATGCGCGCGGCACCGGCCGGTTCCGGCGACAGGACGATGCGCCAGTCGTGCAGTGTCTGGCCGTAGAGGGTCTCGAAGCAGGCTCGGGCATAGGCGTCCAGCTCGCGAGGATGAGCGATGGCGTCGCTCCAGGGCACCAGGCAGAAGCGGCTGTAGCGGGCCGATAACAGCACGCGCAGTTGCGCGCCGCGCAGCGCATGCTCATCGAGCAACCCGGCCAGGGTTTCCAGGGCCGCGGCCCAGGCCGGCTGCGCCGCCTCGCAGCTGAACCCGCGACTACCCAGCCATTGATGACGCTGGCCCTGCCAGCGACCCAGGCCGACACCTTCGGCGCCGAGCACCGCGCAATACCGATCAGGCGATAAATGTGACACGGTTGATCTCCTCGAGCGTGGTGCGACCCGCGCGGACCAGGTCCAGGGCCGAGGCGCGCAACAGGCGCAGGCCACGTTGGCAGGCCAGCTGCTTGATCTGTGAAAGGGGGCGGCGTTCGACGATCATCTGCCGCAGGTCGTCGTCCAGGTGCAGCAGCTCGGCAATCGCGCTGCGCCCGCGATAACCGCTGCCCCGGCACTGCCCGCAGCCCTGGGCGCGCACGAAGTGCCAGCCGACGATCGCCTCGCGGGTCAGGCCCGAGGCGGCCAGCAGTTCGTCGTCGGGCTCGCAGGCCACCGCGCAGTGCGGGCAAGCCAGACGCACCAGGCGCTGGGCCAGCACGGCGTTGAGCGCCGAGACGAAGCTGTAGGGGTCGACCTGCATCTGGCTGAAGCGGCCGATCACGTCGAACACGTTGTTGGCGTGGATGGTGGTGAACACCAGGTGACCGGTGAGCGCGGACTGCACGGCGATCTGCGCGGTATCCGGGTCACGGATCTCGCCGACCAGGATCTTGTCCGGGTCATGGCGCAGGATCGAACGCAGGCCACGGGCGAAGGTCAGGCCCTTCTTCTCATTGACCGGGATCTGCAGCACGCCGGGCAGCTGGTACTCGACCGGGTCCTCGATGGTGATGATCTTGTCGGTGCCATGGTTGATCTCGCTGAGCATGGCGTACAAGGTGGTGGTCTTGCCGCTGCCGGTGGGGCCGGTGACCAGGATCATGCCGTAGGGTTCGCCGGCCAACCGGCGCAGGGCGCGCAAGGTGTGCGCCTCGAAGCCCAGGGCCTGCAGCTGCACGCCGCTGACCTGGTCGGCCAGGTCCTGCTTGTCCAGCACCCGCAGCACCGCGTCCTCGCCGAAGATGCTCGGCATGATCGACACACGAAAGTCTATCTGCCGCTCGCCGACGGCCACCTTGAAGCGGCCGTCCTGGGGTACGCGCTTCTCGCCGATGTCCAGCTCGGCCATCACCTTGATGCGCGAGATCACCTGCTCGGCGAACCCGCTGCCAGCGGCCTTGACGGCGCCGTTGAGCACGCCGTCGATGCGGTACTTGATGCTCAGGCCCTGGCCGGTCATGCCCAGGTGGATATCGCTGGCATGCAGCTTGAGGGCGTCGTAGAGCGTGGAGTTGACCAGCTTGACCACACGGCTCTGGTCTTCGCTGATGCTGGTCAGGGACAGGCGTTGCAGCGGATCGACCTCACTGCTGGCCTCGCCGTCCTGGCCCAGCGCGTCGACCGCGTGGAAGCTCTCTTCGTGGCGAGCGAGAAACGCGGCCAGGTCGGCGGCGTGGGCCAGGTACAGCGGCGCGCCTTGCAGGCAGTCGTCGATCCAGGCCAGGCGGGCGCTGTCGAAGGGGTCGGCGAACACGCCGATCAGCTCGCCGCCCTGCTCGATCAGGGCGAATTCGCGCTTCAGGCATTGGGCCAGGCTGATTCGTTCGAAGTGTGGCTGGCTGGCGAACAGCGCCTGACTGTCGAAGGCGGGGTAATGCAGGGTGGTGGCCAGGCGCTGGAGGAAGGTCGCGGGGGTGTCGCCACTCAGGCGTTCGAGGCGGGCGAGCAAGCGCTCGTCGCTGGCGTCGGCGCGGGCCTGGGTGAGCAGTTCGCGGGGGTAGGCCTGGGGCCCATTCGCGGGTAAACCCGCTCCCACAGGCTCCGTGGGCAACGCATTGCCCGCGAATGGGCCAGCATTGGCTGTATCAAGGTTCATCGCCTGCGACTCCGCTCAGGGGCGGCGCCGCAGGCTGGGGGCCTTCGGCGCCGCTATTCCCCGGTGAGCAGTTGATCGTCGTCAGGTCCGGGAGGCTTGGCGCCATTGCGTCGGCGGTCGGCCAGGACCCAGCTGCCATCGTACAACTGCAAGGGGAACGACTCGTTCCTGTTCTGGCGTCGTTCGACGAACCCTTCGGCTGGCGTGTCCGTGGCCCTGCGCTGGCGCTCGATGCCCATCAGGTCGAAGACGGCGCGGGCCAGTTCCATCAGCGGGAACGGCTTGAACAGGACATGGGTCACGCCCAGCTCGGCGGCCCGCTCACGGACCTCGGCGGTCGGGTGGGCGGTGATCAGCACGAAATGGCACGGCCTGTTCCTGCGCACGGTCTCCAGGACCTGAAACCCCTCCATGTCGGGCAAGCGGTAATCCAGCACGATCACGTCCGGTGCCAGGTTCTCGGCCTGTTCGATACCGCTGGTACCGTCATGGGCGAGATGGACCTCCAGGCCTTGCGCCTGCAAGTACGCCTGCAGGTTCTGCGCAAGGGTCTGTTCGTCATCGACTACCAATACTCTGTTCACCAAGGTCCACTCCCATGAACTGCCCGGTTTCCCGGTCTGCGAAGTGCGGCCTTGTAGAGGCTTGAGCAGGCTTCGTGCCAGGCATGAAAAGTCATTGCGCACCGCTTTCAAGTCATTGATAAATTTGAATCTTTCAAACAGTCCCAGACAGCTTCGGCGTCGAGTTCCCCACAAGCGGGGAAGATGATGGCATTGTGCCCTGCCGCGATTCCCCAACAGTGGGGGAACGCCCCTGCCTTCAGTCGGCGCGCTCCACTGTAGCGGATTCGCGCAAACGTTGGCGCACCGACTGACGCGCCTGGGCCTGCAATTGCGCGACGAGCGCAGCCCGGGCCAGTTGCAGGTCAGTCTCAGGTAAGACAGAAGTGTTATCACTTTGGTTCTGCATTGCCCGCAGTCTTTCTCGGTTGGCCTGATGAAAGGCCAGCACTTCGGCCTCGCTGGGCGCCTGGACCTCGGTCAGCCGGGCATAGACCTGTTGCGCCGCCATCTCATGTCGAGTGTAGTCAGCGAAGCTCGCCCGATCGAAACCCGCCTCGCCCAGCCGGCGCTCGAATACGGCAGGGCTGCCGAACGCCGCTTCCAGTTCGCCGACCCGCGCCACCACCTGCGCGTCGCTGATATCGATGCCCTGGCGTCGGGCTTCCTGCCAGAGCAGTTCCTTGTCGATAAGCTCATCGAGGGCTTGCTCGCGCAGGCTGCGGTACAGGTTGGGATTGCGGATGCTGGCCACGGCCCGGCCCTGGGCCTGGAGGTATTCGGTGAAGTAGCGCTCCAGGCGCAGCACGCCGATCTCCACGCCATTGACCCGGACTACCGGGGTGTCGGCGTGGCTTGCCTGGGCAAGCAGTGACAACAGGCAAACAATCAGGATTCGCATCACAGGCTTCTCCCTTCATCGAAGCATCGCTGGCACTCACACTACTCATGGGCTTTGCGGCACCGGGCGGTACGGCGCCACCTCGGTATAACCCGGCCCCGGCAGGCTCACCGCCACCACATGGGCGCCCGCCATGCCTTGGCGGCGCCCGGGGCCGAAGCCCAGCAACGGCGTCAGCCCAGTGTCGACATCGTGCAGCCGCTCGAGGGCACCGATCAGCTGCTCCCTGCTGGCGTCGCGGCCGACCTGCTTCAAGGCCTCGACCAGCAAACGCCAGGCGCTCAAGGTGCTGACCTGCAACGTTGCCTGTCGCGCCTGGAGCCCTTGCCGCTGCTGCACGCCGGCCAGGGTCGCCCGCCCTTGCACCGTCCAGTCGCCGGGCACGAAGGGATAGGCCAGCAACACCCGATTCGACCACGCCGGCGCCAACCCCGGCACGGCGCTGGCCACCTGCCCCGACACGGCAAGCAGGTAAGGATGACGCCCGGTCGCCTGCAGGCTGGAGGCCAGCTCGGCGAATGCCTGGGCGCGCCCGACGTAGACGATGCCCTCACCTTCCGGGGCCTGCCCGGTGAAGGCTTGAGCGGGTGCGACGACAAAGCCCAGTTGGCGCAAGCGCCGAGTCACCCCCTGCGCCACCTCGGCCTGGTCTTCGCCGGCATGCACCACCCGCAGGGCACCAGGCGCCAGGCCGAGGGCGTCACGGGCATGCAGCGCCACGCTGAGCAATTGCTCGGGCACACCCGGCAAGGGATCGAACACCTGCGCATTGCCACCATCGCGCGGCGTGGCGCCGATCAGTGGCAGCCCTGCCTGTTCCAGCAACCGGCTGTCGAGCAGCGGAGCCAGCGGTGCGATCAGCGCAAAGATCCGCTCCCGTCGTATCAGGTTGTCCAGCGCCTTTGCGGTGCTTGTCGGATCGACGCCCGGATCCTGCGTGATCAATTGCAGGCGTCGCCCATGGAGCCCGCCCTGCCGATTCAGTTGCTCGATGCCATCTTCCAGCACCGCCCGCACCGTACGCCCGGCCTCGGCCAGCGGGCCTTGTTCCGGCAACAGGGTGCCCAGGCGCAGCGTGCCCTCCTCCACACCCGGATCGCGGTCCTCGCCCAGGCGCTTGAGATAGGCGACCAGGTTGCGCTGGTCGGCCAGGCTAAGGTCGAAGCGTGGCATGGCCGGGTCCAGGCGATTGCCGGCAGGGTCGATGCCACTGCGGATGACCCGCGCCAGGCTGGCATCGGTGTAGGCCGGGTAGCGTCGGCTGTTGCTCTCACGCTCAGCCGCTCCCAGGGCCAGGCGCTGCCAGTCCAGGTTCGGTGGGCGCACCCCGCCTTCGCTGCGACCACGGCCATCGTTGCCGTGGCAGCTGGCGCACGGCAGCACGCTGGCCGGGACGCTCATGTCGCCGGGCCCCACCCGTGCCAGCAACTGGGCGTCGCTGCTGGAATGGCCTTCGCGGTAGAGGCGTTTGCCGGCCAGTTCCTGTTCGTTCAGTTCAAGGGCCGACGTCGAGGTGCTGATCAGCAGTGCCAGGCATCCAGCCAGCCAGCACCCGCTCCCACGCATGCCAGGGCAACGCTCCATGGCGCTCACCGCCCGGCCAGCGGCTGGGTTAGCAACTGCATGCGCTGGGCGATCGCCGCAGGCGGCGCGTCCGGGCGGATCTTGCTCCAGCGCTTGCCCGCCACGTCACCGGCAATCAGCTGCGTGGAATGTTGCTCGGGGCTGGGCAGGAACTGCCCCAGACGCCCGAGCACCAGGTCGACGCTGGCCTTGTCGCCGGTCAGGAACAGCCAGTTCGGGCCATCCACGCCCTGCTTGCGCGCAAACGCCTTGAGCACTTCGGGCGTGTCGTTCAACGGATCGCTGCTCACCGAGACGAACGTCACCTGCGCCGCCAGCTCCGGCCCCATGGCCTCGCGCACTTCGCGCAGTTTGCGGGTGATCAGCGGGCAGGCGTCGTTGCAGTGGGTGAAGATGACGTTGAGCATCACCACCCGGTCCTTGAGCACATCGCTGTAGAAACGCAGCTCGCGACCGTCCTGGTCCTTGAGCACGGTGTCGGTGAACCAGGTCTGCGCATCGCGGGTACCGCCACCGCTGAGCATCGGTTGCGGCGCCGGCTGCGGCGCTGGCGCGTGCCCTTCGTGGGCAAGCGCCACCGACGCCAGGATCCACAGGCAACCGCCCAGCACCAGCCAGTCAAGGCTGCGCATGCCGCCGTGGCGTGAGGTGCGCGCGCTCATGGCCGCACCTCCTGGCCAGCGATGGCCGTGCTCCTGGCATGTACCCGACGTGCGCTCAGGCGGTTGATCTCGCTGACCAGCACGCTGGGGTCGGTGAAGCCGTAGTAGCGGGTCCAGTGTCCACTGCGCCCGTCACCGACCAGGATCAGCGGCGGGTGTTCGGCGAGATTGGCACTGAAACTGCCCAGCCCCTTGAGCGTCTCGCTGATGGCGTACGGGGAACCGGTCAGCCAGCTCCAGCCCGGCCCATGCTGGAACGCACGGGCGTAGCCGGCCAGACGCCTGGAGTCGTCGCGCTGCGGGTCGACGCTGATCGACACCAGGCGCACCTCCTCGCCAACCCTCCCGCCCAGCTGCTGCTGGACCTTGCTCATGATCGACGAGACCACCGGGCACACCGTGGTGCAACTGGTGTAGATGAAGCCCATCACCACCAGATGGTCACCCACCAGGTCTTGTTCCAGGCGCACCGGCATGCCGTCCTGGTCGAGCAGCGACACATCGACGAAACGCACGCTGGCCTTTTCCTGTCGCACCGCGGGCGGCTGCTCGGGCTTGCCGCCATGATCGTGGCCGGCGTGGGCGAGGACGAGCTGGCTGGCCAGCAGCAGGCTCAGGCCAAGCAGTGTCGGGTAATGAAGAGGGTTCATCGCACACTCCTGGGTTCCCCTTGGGAAGCGGTGGGCGTCGCGGCGGCCGGCAGGACGCGCAGACTGGTGTAGTTTTCCTCGCTGAAACCGCGCCCAAGGCTGGGCGACTGCAGGTGCAGGTACCAGGCGCCGGCCTCTGCCAGCTCCAGCGGTGCCTGGTACAGCCCTTCTGCCACTTCCACCAACGGCACGCTGCGCGGCAGCGAAGAAGGTGCCAGGAAGTAGCGCAGACTCAGGTCGCCCAGCCCTGCTCGCGGCCTGCCGTCCTCGCCGAGAATGCGCACGCGAACCCTGTAGGGGCCGAGCTGCGGCAACGGCTGGTCGGTGCCGAGGAACTCGGCATGCACGCGCTTGCGCAGGTTCGCTTGGGGCAACGCCGCCACCTGGGTGCTGAAACAGTGGATGATCTGTGGCTGATTGAGCAGGAACGCCACATCGAAGGTGCCGGCCGCCGGCAGTTTCACCGTCGAGCCGTACACCCCTGGCGCCACTTCGCGCAGGCTGCGGTCGATGACCCGGGCCGCCCGGGCCTGGTGGCCGCGGTTGTTGTAGCCGGACATCGGCGCGTTCATGCCCTCGGCGTAGAAGTACGTGGTGTTGTCCACCGGGTTGACCACGAACACCGAGTTGTCGTCGCGCGCCACGCTCAAACCCTGGGCCAGTGGCAGGTCGCCCGCCTGGCGCGGCGCCGCAGGGCCGGCCTCGAAGCCCTGGACGATGGGACCCTGGCCCTGCCCCAGGCTTGCCAGGTTGATCATGCTGACCTTCGGCGAGGCCAGGCCACGTACATAGGCATAGGCCTTGGTAAAGGTCAGCTGATAAGGCTCGGCGGCCACCGGGATGCGATGGATCAGCTGGTCGTTGCTGGCATCGATCACCAGCGCCTGGTTCTCCAGGGTGTTGAGCACCACGCCATAGCGGCCGTCGCCGCTGAAACCCATCGGCCCCAGGCCGGGCTCGGCCTGGACCGTGTGCCGTGGCAGGTGGCTACGGGCATCGATCACCCGCACCGTGCCCTCCTGGCCATCGACCACGTACACCGCCTGGGACAGCGCCGAGTAGGCCACCGACAATGGGTGCGGGCCGACCTCGAGGGTCTTCACCAGGCGCATCTGGGCGATGTCGATCACGCTCAGGGTGCCGGCATCGCGGTTGCTGACGAAGGCGTGGCGCGAATCGGCGCTGAAGGCGATCTCATGATGGCCTGAGCCAGTGACGAACGACTTGAGCAGGGTGCGGCTGGGCACGTCGATCACGCTCACCCCGCCCTTGGCCGGGTCGCTGCTGTTGTTGCCCACCCACAGCTGACGCTGGTCGGGCTGCAGGGCGACCCGCAACGGTTGCTCGCCGGCATCCAGCGTGGCCACGCGGGTGAAGGTCTCGGTGTCGATGAGTGCCACCTGGTTGCGTTCGGGCATGGACACGAACACCTGCTTGTCATCGCCCGTGGCCACCCAGTCCATGGGCCGCCCCGGCAGCTCGATGCGCGCCAGGGTGCTGGTGATGCCGCCCACCGACACCGTCGGGTCGATCACCGTCAGGCTGGCGTCCTTGTTCAGCACCAGCAGGAAGTAGCTGTTGAGGTCCAGCAGTGGCCGGGCGCCGATGCTGCTCTTGAGAAACAGCGCCACCCGTGCCTTGCAGCTGCTGTCGCGATCGCCATCCGGCGCCGCTTGCGCCGGGTCCAGCCAGGCGCCGGGGGCCATGCCCGACAGCGGCTGGCCGCTGGCCTGGTCGCGAACCTTGAAGCGGATCGTGGCGAAGTCGCCCTCGCGCAGTTCGCCGCCGTTCATGGGGCGGGCCTCGAACTCGATGGTGACGCCGTCGCGGCTGAGGGTGTGCAGGGCTTGCGGATCGGTCGGCTGTTCGAGCAGCTCGCGCGGGTCGCACCAGAGCTGTTCGTAGGCGACGCCCAGGCCGATCAACGCCGCGCCGAGCAGCAGCCCGAGGTAGGCCGGGCGCAGTGCGCGGTTCATGCCCGCGCTCCGCTGGCCAGGGTCTGTGCGCACGGGGCGGCGCCTTCGGGGGGGATGATCATGCTGCACCTCCACTGGGTTCAAGGGTCTTTGGAGGGTGAAAGCAAGCGCTATGCCATGAAAAGTATCGTTTTAAATCATAGGGTTGGATGAACAACCCGAGAAAACTGGGGAGGCTTCCCCAAAGCCGGGGGCGCTTTGCGCCCCACAATCCTGATGCGCCGCCGAGACCAGCGTGGTATGGGTGACCGCGTCAGGGCGGCCAGGCGCTGGGTGATGGTTGTGCTGCGCCTGTGAGATCGAGCGCCGCCCGCGCGGCGCATCGCGACGCAAGGCCGCTCCTACATCTGTTTCGGGCCAATTATTCCTGTGAAAGTACCGCTGCCCGCCTTGGTGCATGCCTCAAGTCAGGCGAGGCACCAGCAGTGCCCACCTTGATACCGTGTCGTACCAACAAGGCGGACCAGGTAATGGCACAGGAGAGACTGGCCCGA
>NZ_JAOCDM010000129.1 GCF_029840925.1 Pseudomonas sp. GD03858 | reverse complement strand
AAGTAGAGAGTACAGAGATTCGCTGACACGTCCCCAGGACGGTTCGGCAACAGAATTTCTTGACGACCATAGAGCATTGGAACCACCTGATCCCATCCCGAACTCAGCAGTGAAACGATGCATCGCCGATGGTAGTGTGGGGTTTCCCCATGTGAGAGTAGGTCATCGTCAAGATTCAAATCCAAAGCCCCTGATCGCGATGCGGTCGGGGGCTTTGTCTTTTCAGGGTTTCGATGCACGAGCTCCCTGTGCGGGCCGTGAAGGGAACAGCATTCACAGGCACACCACGACCCCTGTGGGAGCGGGTTTACCCGCGAAGAATCCAACGCAGAGCCTGGCACCGGCTACGCCGGTGTTCGCGGCGGTTCGGCGCCCCGACAAGCCCGCTCGCACAGAGTGCGTGGATTACCAGCGAGCGCTGTTCCTTGCGCGTCAGCGCAGTCCGAACGGCTATCCCCGACCCCTGATATCCAAGACAAAAAAAGGCCGCTCCCGGTTGGGAGCGGCCTTTTTTGTTATCAGGGCATACGCCCCTGGCAGTGGTATCAGCTCAGCAGATTACGCACATTGCCCATCGCCTCATCGGCAAAGCCCTGCAGGAAGGCCTGGAAGCCCGGCAGGGCCTCTGGGCCACCTTCCCAGGGCTCGGCCTGGATGGTCCAGGTCGCACGGCTGCGGCTGGCATCGATCGCCTGCACTTCCATGGCGGCCCACAGATTGCCGATGTTCAGGCTGGTGTAGATCAGGCTCCAGGTCATGTTCATGGCCTGCTCATCACGGCTGTTCAGCTGCTCGATCACCACGTTGCCATCCTTGAACAGTTTCTTGCGTATCGAGCGCACGCCGCTGCCTGTCATCTCGATATGCGCCAGCGCCGGGATGAAAACCGGGAAGCCTGCGAAGTTGCCGACGATGTTCCACACGCTGGCGGCCGAGGTAGCGATCTCTACGCTGGAAACCACCAGGCAGCCTTGCGGATTGCGGATCAGGGTATCGGGCTTGAGTGCTTGCATGTCTTGTTGCTCCTGTTGTGTGTAAGGGATCAGATGAAGCCGATGTCGGCCAGATAGCGACAGCCACGGCGCAGCAGCTCCGGGCTTTTGCTTGGGTAATGGGTGCCCATGCGGTCCACCCCGGCGCGAGCGTTGTCGTGGGCAATATCGGAAATGTCGCCGATGTCTTCCTCGAAACCGTCGAGGTAGAAACCGAGGACGTCATACAGCGCGTTGTCGCGATCGACGCGCCCCAGTTGGCGTTGCCACTGCTCGACACTGACCAGCTCGAAGGCATGCCCCTGCTCGCGGAACGACGCCAGGTAATCCCGCCAGCGCAGAGGTTCGGGGTTGTGCAGGTTGAACACGCACTGGCCGGCCTGGTGGCGGCTGCTGTGGAAAGCGATGAAGCGGGATAGGAAATCCACCGGCATGAGGTCGAAGTCGATCTCCAGCCCTGGCACCTGGCCCAGCTGCAAGGAGCCCTTGAGCATCAGCATCAGTCGGTTGCGCTGGGGCTGGCAGGCACCGGTACGGCTATCGAAGGTGATGTTGCCGGGGCGGAACAGGTTGACCCACACACCTTGCTCGCGGGCACGGCGGAGGATGCGCTCGCCTACCCACTTGCTGAGGTTGTAGCCATTGCGGATGTAGATCGGTGGGGTGTTCGCCGGATCGCTCTCCAGCACGCGCCCGCTGCTGTCCACGGCACTGCACGCGGACAAGGTCGAGACGAAGTTGAAGATCTTCTTGCGCCGGCCCTCGCACAGCCGCAGGCACTCGAACAGGGGATCGATGTTGTCCGCCGCCAGCACCTGGTAGTCGAGTACATGGTTGACTTGCGCGGCGTTGTGCAACAGCGCGCCGTACTGACTGTCCAGGTAGTCGTAGTCGGTCTGGGCCAGCCCCAGGCGTGGCTTGCGCAGGTCGGCCTCGAACACCCGTACCCGGTGCACGTCCAGGGTGATGTGGTTGTCCCGCAGGGCCTGGGCGAAGCGCGCCTCGGCGGACTGCCCACCGGCGCGGCGTACCAGGCAGGCGACTTCGGTGGCGCCCCACTCCAGCAAGGCCTCGACCAGATGCACGCCGAGGAAGCTGTTCGCGCCGGTGACGATCACTTTATGCACATCACCCAGGCACTCCATCGGCAGCACCTGCAGGTCCAGCTCGCGATTGGCGTCCTGTTCCAGGAGGGCCAACGAGGACTGCAGGGCATCATCGTCGCCGTCCAGCAGCGCTCCCAGGCGCTGCAGGGTCGGCTGCTCGATGAAGCGGTTGATCGCTACGCCTTGGCCGAACTGCTGACGAACCTCCAGCAGCAGACGCGATAGCAGAATCGAATGACCGCCGAGGTTGAAGAAGCTGTCGTCGATGGAAATATCGACTTCGGGCAGCTCCAGCAGCTCAGCCCACAGGCTGCGCAAGCGCTGCTCGGTGGTGGTCCGCGGTTGCAGCCGCTGGCTGCTTGGCAGGGCCAGCGGCTGCATCGACAGTGCCTGGCGGTCGACTTTGCCGTTCGCGGTGTACGGCATCCGCTCCAGCGTCTGGTAGAACATCGGGCGCATGTAGTCGGGCAGCCAGCGTTCGGCATGCTCGCGCAGTCGCTCCTCGGCAGCGTCGCCTTCGGGGTTGGCGGCGAAGGCGAGAATGCGACGCTGTGTGTCGATGACCACGGCGACCTGGGCAAACAGTCGGCTATCACGCAGGCAATGCTCGATCTCTTCCGGTTCGACACGGAAGCCGCGGATCTTCACCTGGTTGTCGCGCCGGCCAGACAATTCGATGCCCTGTGCGGTCCACTTGCCGATGTCACCTGTGCGATAGGCGCGCAGCGCATGGCCATTGGGCAGTTGCAGCTCGATGAAGCGTTCGCTGCTCAGAATCGGATTGTTCAGGTAGCCAAGGCCGACTCCAGGACCTGCGATGTACAGCTCGCCGGGGGTCTGCTCAGGCACCGGCTGCAATGTCTCATCGAGTATCAGCACTTGGGTGTTGGCGATCGGCACGCCCAGGTTGCGGTTGCCGTCAGTGGCGGCGAATACCCGGGTGGTGGCCAGTACGCTGGTTTCGGTCGGACCATAGATGTTGTGCATCCGACATTGCCCGGCCAATCGGGCGATGACCTCCGGCTCGCAGACATCGCCACCGGTGACCAGGTGCTTCAGGCCCAGGTGCGCCTCGCGCGGCAGGATGCTCAGCAGTGCCGGTGGCAGGAAGGCGTGGCTGATTTCCCGGCTGTGGATAAGTTGCACCAGCTGCTGAGGGTCGCGCCGCTGGTCTTCATCGGGCAGCACCAACTCGGCGCCGCAGATGAAGGTCGGCAGGATATCCAGCAGGGAGGCATCGAAACCAATGGTGGAGAACTGCAGGACCCGGCTGTGCCCGTCCAGCGCGACATGCTCGCGGTACCAGGCCGTGAAGTGCGCCAGATTGCGCCGGCTGAGCAATACGCCTTTGGGCAGGCCGGTGGTACCGGAGGTATAGATCGCCACGCAGGGCTGTTCCGAGCCGGTGTCATGCAAGGCCAGGTTCGGCAGCGGCCGGTCCTGGGCGGCCGGCAGGTCACGCACGTCCAGCTGGGTGATATCCACAGGCCCCTGGCCGTCATGCAGCAGCACGCAGGCGTCGGCGTCTTCGAGGATACGGCGTCGGCGCTCGGCCGGAGTGGCTGGATCCAGGGGCAGGTAGATGGCCGCGCAGCCCAGCACGGCCAGCAGGCTGGCATAGAGCGCTGGCGATTTGTCCATGCACACGGCAACCACCGGTTGCTGCCGTCCACTGGCAGACAGCAGCGGTTGCAGCGCCCGTTGGATGCCGATGGCGCGGGCGTGCAGTTGCTGGTAGCTGCAGCGCAGGCTCGAATGGCTGATGGCAGGACGTTCGGCGTACGCGCGCAGGCTATGCTCCAGCTGCTCGACCAGGCAGGTTTCGGCCTGCTCCAGCAGATCGGCACGCAGCGTGCGGTTGAACGGATGCCGATAGGCCAGGGTTTCGAGCCAGTCCAGGCCATGCTCGCGCTCCTGTACGCCGGGGCTGATCGCGGGAGCCTCCGGCAAGTACAGCGGATTGCGGGCCTGGCGGCTGACCTGCAACGCCAGCTGGTCGTACAGGGCCTGGCGGGCGTCTTCACGCAACTGCTGCCCATTCCCGGAAGCCGGCGCTGACAAGGCCACCCGTGCGATCAGGCGTTGGGCACTGGCACTGCCGCACCAGCACAGGATCTCCAGGCGCGGCAGGGTTTCGGCGAAGCTGGCTCCCAGGCGCAGCCTGAGCAGCGGTGTGCTGCCCAGTGCCTGCCAGTCGCTGCTGTTCAGCGCCAGGCTGCCATCTTCCACCACCAGGTCAGGGCCGATGGAGAGCTGCCGGCGCACGGCGTCACCGCTGTCGGCGATGGCGCTGCCATGGCCTTGTTCGTCGAGCCGGTGGGCAAACTCCCCCAGGGTGGGGCTGGTACCCACCAGGAGTATGTCGAGGCGTCTCATGCAAATGTCCTCAGGGCAGGTAGTCGCGCAACGCTTGCTGCACGCAGGGCGACTCGAGCATCGAGCTGCCGCGGAAGAAGCGCAGGATGTTGCCCAGCAGCGGATGCTGGTGATTGATCGGATAGGCCAGCCCCTGTGCCTCCTCGCGTAGCGCCTGGCGCACCGCTTCGCTCACCGGCAGCGTGGCGATCAGGGCGAAATCGAAGGCTTGCTGGATGTCGTTGGTCAGGTACTGGCGCAGGAACACCGGCAGCACCTCGGCCAGCGCCTGGCGGTCGGCTTGTGGCGCGGCCTGCCAGTAGAGGCGGGTCAGCCGGGCCCAGAAGCTCGAATGGCGGCCCTCATCGAGCAGGTGGTCGGCCATCAGTCCTTTCACCGAGGGCTTGACCGAGTCGTCACGGGCGAACGCCGCGACATCGTCGGTCAGGGTGTTCTCGGCGATGCCCACGCAGATCAGCTCCAGGGCATCGCGCAGGGCCTCGGGCACCAGCCCCAGGACGGCCGGGATGGCCCGGCTGAGCTCGATCTCCTGGGGCAGGGCGATCGGCTCGATCCCGGTGAGGGCGATGGTCTGCTGCAGGAAGTCCATGGCCACCAGCGCGTGGTAGTCCTCGTCGACGACGACGGTCATCGCGTCGTAGCGGCAGGCGAAAGGGAAGCGCACGGCAAAGCGGTCCTTGGCGATGCGGCGGGCGGTGCGGTCGACGATCTCGGTCTCGAAGATCACCACGTCGTTGATGAACTTGTAGAGGCTTTGCACCAGCACGAAGTCGCGCAAGTGCGGGCATTCGCGCTGGAACGTCGCGCCGAGCACCAGCGGCTGGCGGCTGAGCGGATAGATCAGCCGCTGGTCATCCTCCACTCGGCGGCGGGGCCGGGTGCGGATGGTCGCCCGCTCTTCCCAGGCGTCGGCGAAGGAGCGGTATTCGAGGGCATTCATTGCGCAACCTCGGCAACTGGCGTTTGCAGCGTGGCGCGCAGGCGGTCCCAGAGGGCCATGCGACTGTCCACCGCGGCGATCGCTGCCACGTAGACGTCCTCTTGGCGTACCGGATCGTGATCGACCAGGCGGGCCAGCAGCTGTTCGGCGGCGGGGCCGTGGTCCTCGGAGTCGACTTCGATATGGCGTTGCAGGTAGTAGCGGAAGGTTGGTGCCTGTTCGCTACCGATACCCCATTCGTCGAGGATCTGCTGGAACATCGTCGGGATCACGCTCTCTCGACCATGCAGGAAGGCGGCTGCGACGCGATGCGCCGGCGCGTCCAGGGCCACTTCCAGGGTATCGCGGACAAAGCGCTGCGCCGCTTCGCTGGCGCCGACGCGTTGCAGGGCATCGAGTGAGTTGACCCCTTGCTGCTGCAGGGCGATGAAGCGTTCGATGGCCTGGGTGCTGGCACCGACTTCGCGCATGGCATCCAGGTAAAGCTCGAAGTGGCTGTAGTGGCCGTGCTCCAGGCGGTCGTCCGACTCCTCGCCCAGGACGATCTCGTTGATCAGGCGCGCGGCGGCGGGGTCCGTCGGCGGCAGCCAAGGGAGGCTGACGCAGGTAAGTTCCTGTTGCAGTCGCTTGGTCAGCGACATGAAGTCCCAGACGGCGAATACATGGGTTTCCATGAACCGGCGCAGGGTATCCAGCGAGTCGATTTCAGAGAATAGCGGATGACGGGAAAGTTCATGTTTCTTTTCGGAAAGCGTGCGCTTCAATGTGCTCATGGATGTGTCCTTTGTTATCGGTATGGAAGAGTTGGTGAACAATGCAAGTTCGCGTGTTTGCAAATTTCGGGCGAGTGGGCGCCTCGAACTAAGTTTCGATGTTTAACGCTATGCAAAGGCTGCCAAGGCGCGGTAAAGCCTGCGCTCACGGTATCGCGGGCCGCCTGTGGCTGGCGATATAAAAGTTAGAACAAACTTAAAGTTCCCTGCAATTGTTTTTTTAATTATTTGGTTGCGCCGATTTATTGTTGGCAATAGTTGTCCATATAAAGCTTTTAGTAAGTTTTATTTTGGCAATAAGTGCCCCTTCCGATAACTGGCGATCAGAAAAATACGCAGAGTGAATGCCTCACTCGGAGCACTGGTGAATGGAGTTGGGGAGGTGTCATTTTTCAGGGCGGCTGATCGCGTGCGGTCCTTGCCCGGTGGCAGACTCCTTCTGCAGGTGAATGAAAAGGCAGTCGGCCAGGCCCGCTACTGATGATCAGCGGCCGCTGCGGGGGAGTAGAGTGTGCCCAAAATGCTGGCACTGCCATGGCCCGTTACTGGCCAAGCAGTGGAAATGCCCGAATCCGGGCGGTGTTTGCGCAAGGCTGAACCTAGAAACTGAGCAAACCGAGGTGGGCATTGAAGATGCGCACCAGTCGCTGGTTGAGCAGGGAGCTACCGGCCGAGGGCAGCGGCAACTCGATCAACTCAAGCGCACGGCGGGCTGGGGCGTGCCAGCCGAGCATGGCGGCCATAGAACCTGGGGGATAGAGCACGGTCATGGGGACCTGGATGACCGGGGCGGCGCTGAGCTCGGGGCTGTCACAGCTTGAAACAAACAAGTGACGGGTTTGCCCTGGGTGTTTGCCTTGTGCCAGCTGGGTCAACGCCAGGGCCAGAGGTGCGCCTGCCGCCTGGCCGAACACGGCGTGAGGTTGCGCGAGATAAGGTTGCAGCCGCTCGGCCAGGATCTCGGCGAGGGCTGTGGATGGATACGCAGTGGCGAGCGTGCTGGGCTGGACGGCGGACGGTACATCCACGGCAATCAGCTCGATAGGGTCGCTGAGCGTCTGCGCCCAGGTCCGGTACTGAATCATCTGCGGCCGGGTACAGGCCAGGCAGATCAGGCGGATCCTGGACGATTGTTCGGGCGTCGCTTCCTGTCGCATCGGCACTGCTGTTCCTTGTTGCCGGGTCACGTCCCCGGAACCACGCAGCCAGAACGGCTGGTCATGGATGCTGCTGGCTCAGTCGGCCGCTTGCCGATCGAGGTAGCGCCTGATCGTGCGGGCCGCATTGTTCAGGTGTGCTTCCAGCAGCGCGACGGCCTGGTCCACCAGCTTGTCGCTGGCGGCATCGACCAGGGCGATGTGGTCATCCTGCGTGAGCTTGCCCAGGCCCATCGAAGACAAATGGAAGCGCAGAAAGCGTTCCTCTTCGTTGAGCTCGATTTCGATCATGCGCAGCAGCTTCTGGTTTTGCGCCTTGCTGTAGAGTGCCATGTGGAACAGGCGGTTGAGGCGGCCGATCTCTGCGTGGCGCGTCTCGCTTTCCAGTTGACGGATATAGCCCCGGGCCGCGGCGATATCGTCGGCATCCAGCAAGGGGATCGACTGGCGCAGGGCCTCGGTCTCGAGGATGACCCGCAGGGCATAGGTATCGACCGCGTCTTCGCCGATCAGTGGCGCGACCACCGCACCCTTGTGCATCACCACCTGCAGCAGGGACTGGGCCTCGAGCTGGCGCAGGGCTTCGCGCACCGGCATGCGACTGACGCCGAACAGGGTGGCCAGTTCCTGCTGACGCAGGGCCGTGCCTGGGGGCAGACGACCGTCGAGGATGGCGCTGCGCAGGCGTTCTTCAATGACACCGCGGGCCAGATGCGGCGGTACCTGCTCGCTACCCAGCACGGTGCTCAGGAGTTTGGGTTTCTCAGCCACGCGGGGTTCGCCTCGGCAACATGAAAATTGGATCCAATAACCCTAGTGAGGGATGGGGGGGCTTGTCAAACGGATTGATCAGGAGCGCGACGAAGCGCCGGCACGAAACGCGGCTATCGTGAAGCATGACGCCAGCCTTGGGAAGCCGGACAAACGCGCCGCCCCTTGTACGAAGAGGGTTTGCCGACAGTTGGCAGCATGATCGCATGGTGCCATTGTCTTTTGCCTCATCTGCCCGCACCATCGCTGCTTTCGATTGATCTGAACGGGTGTTCGCAGTGGCGATACCTTGGACCTTGCATGCGACTGCGCGCCGGCTGGGGCTTGCCCTGCTGCTGGGCTGCCTGCTGCTGGGCGCTACCCAGGCGGACTGGGACTTTTCCCAGATCAGCCGCCGGGCGCAGGCTCTTTACGGGCCTCTGGGCGCCGGGCAGGGGCGCATCGATGCCTGGCAGAATCTGCTGGCTACGCAGAAGCAAGGCAGCGAGATGGAGCAATTGCAGGTGGTCAACCTGTTCTTCAACAAGCAGTTGCGCTATGTCGAGGATATCGACCTTTGGCACGAGGTCGACTATTGGGCCACCCCGGTGCAGTCACTGCTCAAGGGCGCGGGCGATTGCGAGGACTACGCCATTGCCAAGTACTTCAGCCTGCGACGCATGGGCATCCCCGCCGAAAAGCTGCGTATCACCTACGTCAAGGCTTTGCGCCAGAATCGAGCGCACATGGTCCTGACCTATTATTCAACCCCACAGGCCCAGCCGCTGGTGCTCGACAGCCTGATGGACGCGATCAAGCCGGCCAGCCAGCGTACCGACCTGCTGCCGGTGTATGCCTTCAACGGCGAAGGCCTGTGGCTGACTGGCGCCGCCGGCAACAAGAAGGTCGGCGACACCAAGCGCCTGTCGCGCTGGCAGGACTTGCTGAAGAAAATGCAGGCCGAAGGCTTCCCGGCCGAACCGGTTTACTGAAGGAGCACAGATGTCACTGTTCAAACAATTGCTGCTTGCCATTTGCCTGTTCCTGGTGGTTGCCTTCGGCGGCAGCTTCATGGTCAGCCTGGAAAGCTCGCGCAGCCAGTACGTCAACCAGCTGCGCTCCCATGCCCAGGATGCGGCCACGGCGCTGGCGCTGTCACTGACGCCGAATATCGACGATCCGGCGATGGTCGAGCTGATGGTCAGTTCGATCTTCGACAGTGGCTATTACTCGAGCATCAAGGTCATCGACCTGGGCTCCAATGCCGTGCTGGTCGAGCGTCACGCCGAGCCTGACAGCGGCGGGGTACCAGGTTGGTTCATTCACCTGATCGGCCTGGAGCCGGCGGGGGGCGATGCCATCGTCAGCCGAGGCTGGCAGCAGGCGGCGCGGGTCGAGGTGATCAGCCACCCGATGTTCGCCTTGGCCAAGCTCTGGCAGAGCGCCCTGGGCAGCCTGGGCTGGCTGCTGCTGTGCGGTGCGGTCAGCGCCGTGCTCGGGGCGCTGCTGCTGCGTCGCCAGCTGCGTCCCTTGGACTACATGGTCGCGCAGTCCCACGCCATTGCCCGCCGCGAGTTTCTCAGCCTGCCGGAGCTGCCACGCACGCCCGAGCTGCGCCGGGTGGTGCAAGCGATGAACCAGATGGTCGAAAAGCTCAAGGCACTGTTCACCGAGCAGGCCGAGCGCAGCGAGAAGCTGCGTGCCGAGTCTTATCAGGACAGCCTGACGGGGCTGGCCAACCGGCGCTACTTTGAGATGCAGCTCAATGCCCGAGTCAGCAACGTGGAGGAGGGGCGCGCCGGTTACCTGCTGTTGTTGCGTGTGCAGGACCTGGCGGGTCTCAATGCCCGTCTGGGCGGCCAGCGCACCGACCAGCTGCTGCAGGCGGTCGGCGAGCAGTTGCGTCGCACCTGTGTGAACTTCCCGGAAACCAAGGACCTGATCACCCGCAGCCGCGGCGGCGAGTTCGCCGTGCTGGCGCCGGGCATGGTCCACGACGAAGCGATCCACCTGGCGCAGGCCCTGGAAGCCACCCTGCAGAGCTTGCACGAAACCGGTGCCAGCGATGTCGACCCGGTGGCCTGCATCGGCCTTGCTCCCTACGCTCCGGGCGATGCGCCACAGGCGCTGCTCAAGCTGGCCGACGAGGCCCTGGCCCGGGCCGAGAGCCAGCCCGCGCCGGGCTGGGTCTGCCTGGAGCAGGGCGCTGCCGGCCAGGCCGCCGACAGTCATCACGCCTGGCATACGCGTCTGGATCAGGCCCTGGCCAAGGGGCAGTTCCAACTGTTCTTCCAGCCTGTGGTGGATGCCAAGGCGCCGGAGCGGGTGCTGCACTACAAGGTCATCTCGCGCTTGCATGACGAGCAGGGCGAGGCCCTGGCGGCCGGCCGCTTCCTGCCATGGCTGGAGCGCTTCGGCTGGATGCCACGCCTGGATCTGCTGGTGCTGGAGAAGGTGCTCAAGCACCTGCACGGGCATGGCGAGTCGCTGGCGCTCAACCTGTCCGCGGCGACCCTGGCCGACCCCAAGGCGCTGCAGCGGGTGTATGAGCTGCTGGGGCAGAACAGCGCGCTGGGTCCGCGGCTGACGTTCGAGATCGGCGAGGAGCAACTACCCGAGCAGTCCGTGCTGGAGCAGCTGACCCGTCGCCTGCGAGGTCTGGGCTTCGGCCTGGCGCTGCAGCGCTTCGGCGGTCGCTTCAGCATGATCGGCAACCTGGCGCACCTGGGGTTGGCCTACCTGAAGATCGACGGTGGTTATATCCGCAACATCGACCACGAGCGGCACAAGCGCCTGTTCATCGAGGCCATTCAGCGGGCGGCGCACAGCATCGACCTGCCGCTGATCGCGGAGCGGGTGGAGACCGAAGGGGAGCTGAAGGTATTGCGGGAGATGGGGGTGCAAGGGATTCAGGGGCAACTGGTGGGCGAGCCGGCGCCCTGGCGTTGAGCGGGTCCGTGGGAGCGGGTTTACCCGCGAAAGCGTCGGTGGCTGTACTGACGTATTCGCGGGTAAACCCGCTCCCACAGGAGATGCGGCTAAAGCGCAGTGATCAGATCAACCCACCTTCCTCGTCTTCCTCGATCAGGTTGTTCAGGCTGCCCAGCGCCTTGCGCGCGGTGGAGCGGTTGAGCAGCTTGGCCTGCGCGCCAGGGGGAAGGTCGGTGATGCTGAACACGCCCTTGGCGGTCAGCACTTCGATCAGGTCTTCCAGTACCCGGATCATGTCCAGGTCGCTCTGCTTGAGCTGCCTGAGGCTGTTTTCCACGACGTCGTCGGCGAACCATTCCTGGATCTCGGCATTATCTGCCGGGACCATGTCGGTAAAACCGGCGAACTCGGCGACTTCTACCCGCTGCAACTGGCCGTCAGCGTTGCGTTGCACGTAGAACATGGCGGCGTCCCTCGTCACGATGAATCCTTCTAGGTAGTCAGCAGCATAGGCAAAGTTCACCGGGCCTGTCAGCCCGGCGCACGAGTATGCGCGTGAAGGGATGGCTGGAAAAGCCCATGCCCCCGACGCCGGCCCTTGCGGGCCGTGGTCGGGGGTGAGGGATCAGCTGTTGGAGTTGTCGATCTTGATGGTCGGGTCGGCGCCGCTGATCAACGAGTTGATCGTGGTGTTCGACCAGTTCACCCCTTCGAGCTTGATGGTCACGTCTGCGTTGGCCAGGCCACCGGCGGCGTTGAGCTTGCCTTCGGTGCTGACCTGCAGGGTCGACTCGCCGTTGACCGTGGTGATCTTCAGGAAGTTGTCGATGGTGCTGGCTTTCTCGCCCTGCAGCAGGTCGCGCAGATCGAGGCGGTCGCCTTCGCTGGCCTTGAAGTCCTTGATCACGTCGTTGCCCAGGTCGCCGGCCTTCCACACGAAGGTGTCGGCGCCGGTGCCACCGGTCATGATGTCGTCACCCTTGCCGCCGTTGAGGATGTCGTTGCCGGCACCGCCAAACAGGATGTCGTTGCCTTCACCGCCGAGCAGGGTGTCGTTGCCGGTGCCGCCGAGCAGGATGTCGTTGCCCTTGCCGCCGTCGATGTAGTCGTTGCCACCCTGGCCGAAGATGATGTCGTCGCCGTTACCGCCGAGCAGGGTGTCGTTGCCATCGTTGCTGCGCGAGATATCGAACTCGGAATAGTTTTCGTTGATGTACTTGTGCATCGCCCGCGCATCCACATCGCCCGCGTCGACCCCCAGCTTGTTGGCGACATAGCCGCGGATCGCCTCGACACCGGTACCGGCCACACCATCGAAGGTCATCAGGTCGCCGAAGATGATGTCGTTGCCGTCGCCGCCGTTGACCGTGTCGTTGCCCGGCTGGGTGACTTCGGTATGACCGAGGATGGCCTCGGCCAGATGGCTCGGGTCGATGTTGGTCTGGGGCTTGCCGTCGGTGTCGAATGGCTTCAGGTCGTTGCTGTTGACGCCACTGTTGAGGCCGATGGCCTCGACCGTGGACAGGCCCGAGAGCAGCTTGAAGCTGTCCAGCGAGTTGTTCTGAGTGGCACTGTTGGTGTCGTAGCCGAGACCACCGCGCGTCGACATTTCATAACCACCGACACCGTCGGCGCGAATGTCGCCGGACAGCGTGGTACGCCAGCTGCCCCAGCTGTTGGTCTGCACGGTCATCGTGCCGTTGCTGTCGATGGTGATGTAGTTGGTGTTGTCCAGGTACTTGCTGACGGTCATCCCTGGCTTGTAGTTGATCGAAGCCAGGTAGCTGTCGAAGCTGGTACCCGTGGTGCCCAGGGTTGGGTTGCCCTGCTCGTTGCCCTGATAGTAGGTCGGCTTGCCGTCGGTAATGAAGAATGTCTGGTTGTTGCCGGTGTTGCCAGCGGTCTTGAGCGACTGGAACCAGTTCGCCGTGGTCTTGAAGGCATCCTCGTAGTTGGTGCCGCCGTCCGCCTTGAGAGAATTCAGTGCATTGAGCAATTGCTGCAGGCCAGCATCGTTCAGCGTGACCGCAACACTGCTCTTGACCTGAGTGGCGAAGTCCACCAACAGGATGTTCACCGTACCCGACTGATCGCCCTTGACGCTGGCGGCCAGGGTCTTGAACACCGACTCCATGGATTTTTTCGCCGCATCCACGCCGGACGTCCCCATGCTGCCCGAGGTGTCGACGATGAAGGCGAGGTTGTAGTCCTGGCCGGGCACCACGTGCAGGCCGCTGACATCGGACACCACTACGTCGTTGCCGTCGGTGCCGGTGATGTTGTCGCTGTCCGAGGACAGGTTGCTGGTGGTGTAGGTCTGTGGGTAGACCGTGACCTTGATGGTGCCTTCGCTGGTCGCGGTGCTGCCGCCGACGCTTTCGCTGGAGGTCGAGCTGACCTTCACGTCGAACTGGCCATGGTAGTAGGCCGGCGGCTTGATGGTCAGGCTGCCGAGGTTCCAGCCGGTGACGTCCACCGCGTCCTTGCCGACGGTGAAGGTGTGGCCGGCGTTGTCGGCAATCACCGAGCCTGCCGGAATGCCGCTGAGCTTGACGCTCAGGCTTTCCGAACCGTCGGTGTCGGTCAGGTTGGTGCTGATGCCCACCAGCTTGACCGGCGCGCCGTTCTCGCTGCCCTCGTTGAGCTTGTAGCCGTCGTAGTAGCCCTGGTTGTTGCTGCCGTGCAGGTCGCCAACGGTCACGCCAGCGTTGGTCAGATCCTTGACGCTCGGGTACATCGGGATGTTCGAGCTGTTGAGGTCGGTGACCGCGCCGTTGCCGACCTTGATGTTGACGTCCAGGCTGCCGGGGCCTGACTGGTTGGCGTTGTAGATCTCCAGGGTGTAGTAGCCGCTGGTGGTTGGGGTGAAGCTGCCGGAAATCGCGCCGCTGGCATTGCCCCAGGTACCGCTGGCGACGTTCTTGCCGCCCACGACGATCTGCAGGCTGTCATCGGCCGTGCCGCTGAACGAGTAGGTCTTGCCGGCTTCGAGGTAGATCAGGCCGGAGGTTTTCGAGCCGCTGCCCGGCGTCACTGTGGCGACCGTGTCGACTCCGGTGACGGTCTCGCTCTTGCTGGCATTGCCGGAGTTGCTGAAGACGTTCTTCAGTGCGTCGCCGGTGATGCCGTTGCCGCCGCTGCCCAGACCGGTGAGGCTGTTCCAGGTTTCCTTGAGCAGGCCGATCGAGTTGACGTTGTTGTTGCCGATGTTCAGGTCCGGCTTGTCGGCCACAGGCGTGATATCGACCTTCATGGTCACTTCGCCGCCGGTGTTGGTGCCGTCGTTGGGCTTGTACTTGATCTGCGCGTAGTCGGCCTGCTTGTTGCCCACCCCGGTGCCACCGTAGCCGTCGGCGCCCGACTGGTTGGCCAGCGGCACGAACTTGAGCTTGCCGGCAGCAATGTCGGCCTGACTGATGTTCTGGTTCAGCGAGACATCGACCCACGAGGTGCCATTGAAGAACTTCAGGCTGCCGAGGTCCGGCAGCTTGCTGATGGTCACCGACAGTCCGGTGTTGCCGTCGGCGTCGGTGACGTTGAAGTCGCCCCACTTGAACACGTAGTCGGTGTCTTCGCTGCCGGTCACGGCGCCGCCGGTCGACACCGGCATGTGGTCGTTGTCGATGATGGTGGTGGTGACGCTCGATTTGCCCGAGTCGACCTGCAGGTTCTCGAAGCCGCCGCCCGTGGCGCCGCTGATCTTGACCGTGAAGTTCTCCGAACCTTCGACCAGTTTGTCGTCGATGGTCTTGATGTCGAAGGTGGTACCGGTGCTGCCCGCCGGGATCTTCACGGTGACTACGCCGGTGAAGTCCTGGCCGTCGGTGGCGGTGCCGCTGTAGGTCAGGGTGATGGTCACCTCCGACTTCGACGGGTTGCTCAGGGTCAGGGTGTAGTGGGCGGTGTCGCCTTCGGTCACCGATGTGTCGCCGCTGATACCGACGGTGGTCAGGTCGCCCTGGCCGCTCGGCTCGTCGGTGACGGTGGTGGTCAGGGTTTCCTTGCCGAGGGTCAGTTTCTCGAAGTTGTCACCACCGGTGACCGACTCGATCTTGTTGACGATGCTCGGTTGACCGCCAACGTACACGTCATCCTTGGCGGTGATGGTGAAGGTGCCGCTAGCGCTGCCGGCCGGGATGGTGACCTTGGTGCCGTCGGTGAGGGTGAAGGTCAGGCCGTTGTGGCCGGTGACCGACAGACCCTGGGCGTTGGTCAGGGTCACGGTATAGGTGATCTGGCCGCCTTCGGTGACGGTGGTCTTGTCGGCGGTCAGGGTCGCGACGACTTCGCTGACGGTGTCGGTGATCTGGACGCTGGCGTTGCCGCCGAGCTCCAGGTTCTCGAAGGTCTTGCCGGTG
>NZ_JAOCDM010000128.1 GCF_029840925.1 Pseudomonas sp. GD03858 | reverse complement strand
GGAATGAAACCCGCACTTTTTTTCGCTTGTACGGCAACTCCATTCCCAGTTTTCATGTAAGTGTCCTCCACTCACCCAGGAAGCTTGCGATGCCCGCCCATGATTTCGTCAGCCCCGACAGCATCCGCGCGCAGTTCTCTGCCGCCATGTCGCTCATGTACAAGCAGGAAGTCCCCCTGTACGGCACGCTGCTCGAGCTGGTGAGCGAGATCAACCAGCAGGTCATGGCCGCGCAGCCCAAGGTGGCCGCAGCCCTGCGCTGGACCGGCGAGATCGAACGCCTCGACCAGGAACGCCACGGCGCCATCCGCGTGGGTACAGCCGAAGAACTGGCCACCATCGCCCGCCTGTTCGCGGTGATGGGCATGGCGCCGGTGGGCTACTACGACCTGAGCTCGGCCGGCGTGCCGGTGCACTCCACCGCGTTCCGTGCCGTGCATGAACAGTCGCTGCACATCAGCCCGTTCCGCGTGTTCACCTCGCTGCTGCGCCTGGAGCTGATCGACAACCCGCACTTGCGCGAACTGGCCCAGGATATCCTGGCAAGACGGCAGATCTTCACCCCCCGCGTGCTCGAGCTGATCGCCCAATGCGAACGCGACGGCGGCCTGAACGCGAGCGACGCCGAGACCTTCGTCCAGGAAGCACTGCATACCTTCCGCTGGCACCAGGACGCCACCGTCACCGCCGAACAATACCGGCAACTGCACGACCAGCACCGGCTGATCGCCGATGTGGTGGCGTTCAAGGGCCCGCATATCAACCACCTGACCCCACGCACCCTGGACATCGACGCGATCCAGCTCGGCATGCCGGCCAAGGGTATTCCCCCGAAAGCCGTGGTCGAAGGCCCACCCACCCGGCGCCATCCGATTCTGTTGCGCCAGACCAGCTTCAAGGCCCTGCAGGAAAAGGTCGCCTTCAGCGATGCGCAGGGCAGCCACACGGCGCGCTTCGGCGAGATCGAACAGCGTGGCGCGGCGCTGACGCCCAAGGGGCGCCAGCTCTACGACCGACTGCTGGATGCCACCCGCGCGGCCTTGGGCGGCGCGCCGACCGAGGCCAATGGCGAACGCTATGCGGCGCTGCTCGCCGAGCACTTCGCCGAGTTTCCGGACGACCTGGCGCAAATGCGCGAACAGGGTCTGGCGTACTTCCGCTACTTCGCCACCGACAAGGGGCTGACGGCACGCGGGGAGAAAAATCGCCCGGACACCCTGCAAGGTTTGATCGACGCCGGGCATGTGCATTTCGAGGCTCTGGTGTACGAAGACTTCCTGCCGGTGAGCGCGGCCGGGATCTTCCAGTCCAACCTGGGGGACGAAGGGCAGGCCGATTACGGCAGCAATGCCAACCGCCAGGCATTCGAGCAGGCGCTCGGGCTGGACGTGCAGGATGAGCTGGCGCTGTACGCCCAGAGCGAGCGACGGTCGTTGCAGGCATGCGCCCAGGCGTTGGGGCTGGCCGCGCTGTAACGCGGCAGCCCCGGCTGCCTCATTCTCCCGGCACCAGGCGCAATGTGCTCTGCGCCGGGATCACCCCCATGCGCACCTTGTGATAGCGCCCCTGAATGTAGTCCTCGGCCTGGTCGCCATAGTGCCGGTCGAAAGGCACACCGCTCTGACCGACGGGGTTGATGGTCAGCGCGGCGCCAGCATCGGCGAAATCGATCAGGCGCCGGGTCGACGGCCCATAGGTGACCGGCCAGGGCGCCGGGCCGATCTTCGCCGACAGGTTGTTCGGCACTTCATGGCTGCCGGGCGCGGCGAAGGGACCGACGTTGAACAATAGGTTCAACGGCTTCTTCACCCCCAGCGGGTGGTTGTGGGTCAGGGTATGGGCCTTGCCCCACTGCCAGCGGGCCGGATCCTTGCCCATGGTTTCGCGCAGGTGCCCGAGGGTGCGCTGCCAGGCTTGGCGCACGACGGATGTGCGGTCGCCGTGCGCGTTGCCGCCGCGCAGGTTCCACCACGGCGATGACGGGTCGGCGGCCAGGCGCGGCAGGGCGGCGTCTATGGCGCGAGTGCCGAGCAGTACCGGGAACCAGGTATCGCCCAGCTCGTCGTGCAAGGCGGCGAAGGCCAGTTCGTAGAGGAACTGGTTGAACAGCGTGGCGCTGGTGGAGTCCAGCGGGTAGTCGCCGCGCCAGGCGGCCAGCTGCTCGACCAGTTCTTTCTCTTCATCGCCCTGGGCGACGCTGCGCAGGGTGCCTAGCAACGGCGCCAGGGTGCGCGGGCCGTAATCGGTGCTGGTGTCCAGCTGCAGGGCCTGGCTGTTCTGGGTATCCCACTTGATGTCCGGGGCGTCCAGCCGGCGCTCGAGCTGTCGCCCCCGGTCGGCCAGGTTGTAGTAGCCGGGCACCGGGATCGTTGCCGGGGGCTGGTAGTTGGCCGAAACGATGTAGCCGCTGGCCGGGTTCTCCTGCTGGGGATTGGCGCTGAACGGGTAGAACCCGGGCTTGGCGGCCTGGCCGCTGCTGCCGTCGAGGATGAAGGCCGGGTTGACCCCGTCCGGACGCACCGGCAACCGCGCCGCCGCCCACCAGCCGATATCGCCGCGAGCGTTGGCCCAGACCAGGTTCAACCCCGGCGCCTGGACCTTGGCCGCCGCCTCACGCATCTTGCCCAGGGTGTCGGCGCGATTGATCTGGTAGAAACCCTCGAGAATCGGGTTCTCGGTTTCCAGGAACGCCCACCACATGGCGATAGGCGCGGTACCCGCGGTATCGCCCAGCACGGTGTTGACGATCGGGCCATGGGGCGAGCGGCGCAGGGTGATGGTGACGGGCTCCGCGCCTTTCACCGCGATCTTCTGCTCGGTCTGCTCCAGCGGCTGCCAGCGGCCATCGACCATCACCCGCTCGGGGTCGTCCGGATCGGTCTTTTCGGCGATCAGGTCGACGTCGTCATTCTGGAACATGGTCAGGCTCCAGCCGAAATCCTGGTTATGGCCAAGCAGCGCGAACGGGTTCAGCGCCTGGAAGTAGCCATACAAGTTGAAGCCCGGCGCCGACAGCTCGGCCTCGTACCAGACCGCCGGCACGGCGAAGGCGATGTGCGGGTCGCCGGCCAGCAACGGGCGACCGCTGCGGGTGCGGCTGCCAGACACGACCCAGGCGTTGCTGCCTTCGAACTGCGGGATGCCGGCGTCGCCCAGGGCGTCCTGGCTCAGGCGCGCCAGTTGCTCAAGGCTGCGCCAGTCGGCGGCGGCCAGTGGCGTGGCCAAGGCGCCGTCCGGGTGCCAGTCGAGGTCGAAGATCTGCAGATACTCGGGGCCGAGCTGGTCGCGGATGTAGGTCAGCGCGGGCTCGGTGCGAAAGGCCGCGGCAAAGCTATAGGCGAGGTAGCCAGCGATGCTCAGGGTGTCCTCGGCGGTGAAGGGCCGGGGGGGAATGCCGAGCAGGTCGAACTCCATCGGTTTCGGATGGCTGGCCTGCCACTGGTTGACCCCGTCCAGGTAGGCCTGCAGCGCTTGCCACGCGGGTGATTGCGGGTCTTGGCGCCGCGCCATCAGCGCCGCCTGATCGCCAATGCGCAGGCTGCGGAACAGGGTGTCGGTGGGCAGCAGCTTCTCCCCCAACACCTCGGCCAGTTCGCCACGGGCCAGACGGCGCATGATCTCCATCTGGAACAGCCGGTCCTGGGCATGCACATAGCCCAGCGCGCGGTACAGGTCCTGCTGGTTCTGCGCCTGCAGGTGCGGCACGCCGCGATTGTCGTAGCGCACGCTGACCGGCGCCTGCAACCCGGCGACCGCCACCTCGCCCTCGCGCTGGGGCTGCTTGCCCGCGACATACCAGTAACCGCCGCCAGCGGCGGCCACGGCGATCACCACCGCCAGCAGGGTCAGGCTGCGCTTCATCGAGACTCCTTGTGCACTCAAGGGAGAAAATGTGGTCCGATCATCGGCGGATTCGCGAACTGAGCATAGCCCCACCAGGAGTTTCCATGTCCCTCAGCGAAAAACAGAAGATGCTGGCCGGCCAGCTCTACCACGCCGGTTGCCCCGAGCTGCAGGCCGAACAGGCCGCCAACCGGCTGTGGATGCACCAGTACAACGGCAGTGGCGAGCTGCCCAACGAAGCACGCCATGACCTGCTGCAGACGCATCTGGGCAACGTCGGCGCCGGGGTGGTGATCCGCCCGCCGTTCCACTGCGACTACGGCTACAACATCAGCGTGGGCGCCAACACGTTCATGAACTTCAACTGTGTGATCCTCGACGTGCTGCCGGTGCGGATCGGCGAGGACTGCCAGATCGCCCCGGCGGTGCAGATCTACACCGCCGACCACCCGCTGGATCCTGAACTGCGCCGCAGCGGCCTGGAGAGCGGACGCCCGGTGATCATCGGCGACAACGTGTGGATCGGCGGCGGGGCGATCATCCTGCCGGGGGTGACCATTGGCGACAACGCGGTGGTCGGCGCTGGCAGCGTGGTGACCCGCGACGTGCCAGCGGGGGCGGTGGTGATGGGCAACCCGGCGCGGGTGCGGGGATAAGGAAAAGCCCTGCGGTGAAGGCCGCAGGGCTTTTTTCAAGCAGGCTTGAAGCCAGGTTTGCCGTTGGCGGCGCGCCATTGCTTGACGCGCTGGAGGATCCCTTCAGGGCTGTCGACTGCGCCCTCCGGTGGATAGAAGATAACGTCCGAGCGATCAGGATGTTCGGTGACCCGCTCGAAGTGCGACACGACTTTGTTAGTCAGTCTCTCTTGTGTTGGGCCGTCCAAGTCCGGGTGCTCATCGAAGAGGGTATTTAGCAGGGTTAGAAATTCAGCTTCTGTGTAATCTTCGAATTTGTCTTTGAATATCATGGCTACCGTCCCGAATGATGGTTGATGTGACGTTTGGCAGACATTATTACGATGTTGTCTAAGTTATAAACTGCGCCACCTTTGGCAATTTCCTCTATGTGGTGCAGCTCAAACCTCTTGCGGCCGCCGACTCGCTCCGCAGTTGGTGCGAACGGTGCATTACCTTTTCGCATTTCCCGGAGGTTGGTTTTCGTAAAGTGTTTGTTAAGTAGATTGTCCGCCGCCACCTCCTTCCAAAACGCCTCCCTAAGCCTATCGAACTCCGCATACCACCGCCCGGTTAGCTTTTCCGCAATGCGTGAAGGAATCGGCGCCCCTTGCGCTGTGATTGCGCCCTCCAGGAATCGATCCGAGGTCAGTTGTCCAACGCCACTGCTGTATCCGGGAATCTTCCGCGGATTGCGCAGCATCACGTAGATCGGCGCCAACCCTGAATCGGCCGGGAAGATGATGACGTAGTCGTCGATGTCCGCGTCAGGGATGGCCGGGAACGTGCGGATGTTCGGCTCGCGAGGCACCTGGATGCTGCCGGGGTAGTGCTTCTGCAGGTCTTCCACGATGGGCAGCGCCGGAATGGCGTTACCCGTCTCGGGGTCGTAGGTATCCAGGCTGCTGGGGGGCGTTGCCGGGTGCCAGAGCAGCGTTGCGCCGCCAGGCCCCTCGGCGGTGAAGCGATACGCACCGTGACCTGGGTCCCACTGGGCTTGGCGTACCCGGACATCGCGCAGCATGCCGCTGCCATCGGTGGCCGCGAGGTACACCTCGGTCTGCTCGCCCGCAGGGACGGCATTCATGCGCAGCGGCAATTCGAGGGTTTGCCCGGCCCGGCGGTTGGCCTCGTGGCTAAGGTCGGCGCCCGGCGTCATCGATGCCAGTGGCACGGTCACACCCATGCGCTCGCCGTCACCCAGACGGGCGGAGTAGAGCATCAGTGGGGCGTACCTCAGGGCTCCCAGTGCGGTCTGGGTCAGCAGGGTGAGTGCGGCTTTGCCCAAGGTTTCGGCAAAGGCGGCCCAGATCGCTTCGAAGTGCGCCACCGCGCCCCGTGTGGTCGCCAGGATCAGGGGGTGGGTGGTGCTGGCGGTCCAGGCATTGAAGGTGACAGGGGTATTGCTGGGTGTGCGCCCGGAAAGCGTGGACAGGTACAGCTGTTCTTCGAAGGCAGCGCTGATGGCCTGCCTGGCTTGTGCTTCCAGGACGTCGCTGGAGGCTTTCTCCGAGGGCCACATGGATTGATGCAAATTGCTGTAGTCCGCAATTCGCTGCTTGAGCCGGGTTATCTCATCCTTGCGCCCGATCGGTGCATAAGGCTTTTCAAAGCGCAATGCGTGATCGAGGCTGGCCGGGGTCGACAGCAGCGACTTGGCATTGAGATCAGTCAGGAAGGCCTGCTTACGCAGTACCGCACGTGCTCGAATCAGGTCCGAGGTTTCCCGCTCGAGCTCTTGTGCATGGGCAAGCGCGGCCTGTTCGGCGATATCGTCATGGGCATGGCGCTCAAAGGCCGTCAGCAACTGACTCAGCGCTTCCTTGCTGGTCTGGTGGTCGTGTCGACTTTCAAGCGCTTGGTTTAGTCTCGATTCGATCTGGTTGATCAGTCGGTCGATGCTGTCGCGCTGCCTGGACCGATACTTGGCATTGCCGTACTCGGTTTGCAGCCTGGCGCGTGTGCCGGCCAACCTGGCCACCGATAGCGCCAGCCGTTTGGCTTCGAATGCCGCCCGATAGGACGTCAGCCAGGCCTGCCGTGGGTCGTCGCCTGGATTGGCCTGCCGGGTGACCGCAACAAACTCCTTGAAGCTGCGATGCACAGGGTCGCCGCCGAAGAAGCGGTGGGCCTGTTGCTGTACGCTCTGCTGACGGGCCTGCTGCTCAGCGCGCAACCGCTCGACCGCGCTGATACGGCTCTCCAAGCCTGCGATTTCGCTGAGCCCTGCCAAGGATCCAGCGCGGACCGCAATCGCTTGGTCCAGCTGTGTGTCCAGGTCAGCAAGCAGTTGCTCGTGCTCCTGCTGGACCTGCTGCTTGTCCCTCTCGATCTGGGGCACCAGATCGATCACCAAGCGACCAGGACGAAACGTCGAGGTCAGATGACGCGGAGGAATTCGGTTATGGTTCCAAAAGATGTCGTGGTCGAAGCGCAGGGCCGAGGGTGGCTCTGGAAACGTGTCCCTGACATGGGACTTAGGTAGGTTTAGCGGGCCTTCTCGTGACATACAGGATCTCCTTTTCTGTATGTCGCTACGCTAGGGCGCCTCCCTCGACCTATGGCTGTAGTTATCTATCACCCACTGATCTCCCTCCAGGGGCAATAACAGCCGACAGCCAGAGTGTTGGACGCCTGCACCTGGCGTCCTTCGTTCAGCGCCTTGAGGATCGGCTCGATAAAGCTGTTACTCGAGTTGCACACCGCGCCTTCGCTGTAGGGGCCGAAGTAGGCCAGCCTGCCGTCGCGGTCCCAGATCGCCACGGCGGGCGTGGCGGGCAGGTGTTCGCTGCCGGGCAGGCTGGCCAGGGGCTCCAGCGCATCGAGGGTGACGGGTAGCCGGCCATGGCTGCCGGGCTTTTGCAGCACATGGAAGCGCACGCCCAACGGCGCGAAATGCGCCACCAGCTCGCTCAGGTGCTGCTGGTTGCCGACATTGCACGGGCAGGCCGGGTCCCAGAAATGCACCACACGGATCGGACCTGGGCCGGCCAGTTCGGGCGGCAGGCGCAACTGGCCGCCATCGAAGAAAGTGGCCTGGTTGTCGAACGGACGCAGGTAGCGGGCCTGGAAGCTGTCGTAGGCCCACCACAGGGCCGCGGCGCAGAGCAGGACGGCGAGGATGCCGAAGAATGGCTTGGTGTGTCGGGCTGGCATGGGTGATCCGCAGAGCCTATGAGTGACACGGGCCTCCTGTGGGGGCGGGTTCACCCGCGAATGCGGCAGCGGCGGCACCATAGCATTCGCGGGTGAACCCGCTCCCACAGGAACCGAGTGGCCCGTTGTATGGGGGTGCAGCTTGCCATGGCACGGCCCAGAGCTGAATATCGCAGATCAATACTTGCTCCAGTGCGGATGTACCGATGCCCGTCAGCTTCAACCCCGACCTGTTGCGCAGCAGCTTGTCGCCGCTCGCCGCTCGCCCGCCGCTGTCCGCCCAGGGCCAGGCCTACCAACGCTTCTACGGCCTGGCGCTGCCCGCGCACAGTTGGCTGGGGGGCTTCCAGGTCGCGGGCTTCGACCTCGCCGGCCAGGTCTGGCTGCCGGAGAACGCGCAGGCGACGCTGTTTCTGCTGCACGGTTATTACGACCACATGGGCCTGTACCGACATGTGATCGAATGGGCCTTGGGCCAGGGCTACGCCGTGATCGCCTGCGACCTGCCGGGCCATGGCCTGTCCAGCGGCGAGCGCGCCAGCATCGACGATTTCGCCACCTACCAGCGGGTGCTCGACGCGCTGTTCGAGCAAGGCCGTCTGCTCGACCTGCCACGCCCTTGGCATCTCTGCGGGCAGAGCACCGGCGGTGCGATCGTGGTCGATCACCTGCTGCACCAGGGCGAACGCAGCCCGGCCGACGGCGAGGTGATCCTGCTGGCGCCGCTGGTGCGCCCGCGCGCCTGGCATTGGTCGAAGCTCAGCTACTGCGTGCTGCGCCACTTCGTCAACGGTATCGAGCGGCGCTTCAGCGAGAACACCAACGATCCGACCTTCCTGCCCTTCCTCGAGGCCGATCCGTTGCAGCCACGGCGCCTGCCGACTGCCTGGGTCGGCGCGCTGATGAAATGGGTCAGGCGTATCGAGACCGCGCCGCGCAGCACGCGCCGGCCACTGATCGTGCAGGGCGAGGCGGACGGCACGGTGGATTGGCCCTACAACCTCAAGGTGCTCAAGGCCAAGTTCGCCGAGCCACAGATCCTCATGCTGCCCGAGGCGCGGCACCACCTGGCCAACGAACTGCCCGATATCCGCCAGCGCTACTTCACGTTCATCGGCCAGCGCCTGGGCTGATCAGTTCAGGTCGGCGGCGTTCTGGCCGACGGCGAGCGCGGCGCGCACCGCGGTCACCGCGGCCTTGTAGTAGGCCTGGCCATCCGTCGATTCGGCGAAGGTGGCGAATTGCTCCAGCTCGGCATCCGACAGGTCGCGATAGACGTACAACAGGGTGTTGTTCAGGTCTTCTCCCACCTGGTTCATCAGACGCTGGCGCTGGCCGTCGAGCAGGTTCTGCGCCTGACCGCCACCGAACAGACCGGGCAACATCGAGCTGAGGCTGTCGGCGGCCACGCCGGCGATCGCCAGGCTGACCTCGGCGCCGGCTTCGCGGGCGGGCAGCGCCTTGGCCAGGTGGCCGATGATCAGCAGCCGATCGTCGCTGGCCTGGATCTTCGGCAGGCCCTTGGCGTTCTTGGCCAGTTGGTCCTTGCGCGTGGCCAGCAGCTCGGCGGCCACCACCTTGCGCCCCAGCGGCGACTGGAAGAAGGCCAGGGCCGGCGAGGGGTTGGCCAGGTTGGCGCGCAGTTGCGCCTGGGCGCGGCGGTCCATGGCCTGGGCCTGGAAGCGCTGGTTGCTGTTGTTCACCAGCGCCTGGTAGACGGCCGGCGGCAGGCTGTTGCGGTAGCGCTGCTGGGCGGCGCTCACGGCATCGTTGAAATGGGCGCGCTGGTCGGGCCAGCCGGCGGCCTTGTACAGCTGATCGAGGGTGTCTGCCCAGACAGGCATGGTGCAGATCATCAGCAGAAGCAGGGAAAACAGACGGCGCATTCAGGACTCCTGTCGGCAGGCCGCCATTGTCCTTGGCGGGGCGGGGCTTTGTCGAGTCGCCAGGGGCGCTTCCTGACCAAGTGGCGCTGTGCGGCGACCTGCCGAATGGCTATGATGCGCCATGCACATTCCTTCCGAACACCCGCTGCTGTCGGCGATCGTCGATGACCTGGCCACCCGTGGCTGGTCGCAGCAGAACCTCTTCCTGCCCGACACGTTGGCACGCGAGCTCGCGCTCGAATGCCGGCGCCGTTACGCCGAAGGCGAGCTCAATCCCGCCGGCGTCGGCCGCGGCGCCACGCAGGAAGTGCGCGAGGCCATTCGCGGCGACCAGATCCAGTGGCTGGATCCCGGCGAGTCCGAGGCCTGCGATCGCTACCTGGCCGCCATGGACAGCCTGCGCCAAACGATCAATCAGGGGTTGTTCCTGGGGCTCGAGGACTTCGAATGCCACTTCGCCCTGTATCCACCGGGGGCTTTCTACAAACGCCATCTTGACCGCTTCCGTGACGATGACCGGCGCATGGTATCGGCGGTGTTCTACCTGAACGAAGGCTGGCAGCCGGAGGATGGCGGGCAGTTGCGCATGTTCCTCGAAGGCGGTGTCGAGCACGATGTCCCGCCTGTGGCCGGCAGCCTGGTGGTGTTCCTGTCCGGCGACGTGCCTCACGAAGTGCTTCCTGCCGGGCGCGAGCGCCTGTCGTTGACCGGTTGGTTCCGCCGTCGTGGCAACGATCCGTTCTGACCTGCCGAAAGTCCTGGTCAGCGCCTGCCTGCTAGGGCAGCCGGTGCGCTACGACGGACGCGCCAGCGGTCATCCCGACGTATTGCAGGGCTGGCAGGCCGAGGGTCGGGTGGTGCCGCTGTGCCCGGAGGTGGCCGGCGGCCTGCCGACCCCGCGTCCGCCAGCGGAGATCCCGGGCGGACAGGGCCGCGCGGTGCTGAATGGCCAGGCGCGGGTGGTGACGGTGACGGGCGAGGATGTCAGCGACGCGTTTCTGGCCGGGGCGCGGTTGGCACTGGAACTGGTACGCCGGCATGGCATCCGCGTGGCGGTGCTCAAGTCCGGCAGCCCGTCGTGCGGCAACCGCCTGGTCTACGATGGCAGCTTCACTGGCGAGAAGGTGGCAGGGGAAGGGGTGACCACAGCCTTGCTGCGCCGCGAAGGAGTGCAGGTGTTCAGCGAACTGGAGTTGGAAGACGCGCAGCAAGCGCTGGCAGCGGTCTGATCGCGGGGCAAGCCCGCTCCCACTGGATCTGTACAACGTTCGTGGGAGCGGGCTTGCCCCGCGATGCGATGTTACTGCCCCGCTGGCGCCTGAGTAGTGCCCTTGAGCCATTTGCTTTGCAGCGCAGCCAACCGCCCATTGTCCTCGATCCGCTGCAGGGCGTTGCTCACAGCCGCCTCGAAGGCTGGGTTGCCCTTTTGGAACGGGATCATGAGTTGCTGACTGGCCAGGACCCGACTGGCGTCGAGCTTGTCGGTAAGCACGCTGTCGGGCTTGCCGAAGGCAATGTCGAACTTGCCGCTTTCCAGCCCTGGCAACACATCTTCAGCGGGCACTTCGACGAACTCGGCGCGCACGTCCAGCTCCTTGGCCAAGGCCTGGCCCAGTTCGATCTCGAAGCCGGTCAGGTGTTCGTTTTCCTTGAACGCATAGGGGGGCGCGTCGCCGAGCACGGCAATGCGCAGTTCGCCACGGTCGTTGATTTCGTCGATCAGCTCGGCCTGGGCCAGCGGGCTGAACAGTACCGCCAGCAGAATGCCAATGGTCAAACGCATGAGTGCCCCTTTCTTGTTCGGCAGATGAATTGCATTCGCCGTGGCTTTCTCGTCTGCCGCGGTCGAACGCAGCCTATGACCTCAAGGCCGAGCCAATGTTTGAGTCGGCCCTGAAATATTTCTGTCCCGGTTTTTGAACCTCTAGCGGTCTGGTTGGACTATGGTGAACTACCGTTGCGCTTCGTTTTTGCGAGAGCGGTCAATTGAAGTGAATCACAGGAGAAGTGAATGAAAAGCCTATTTTCGCGTGCTGCCGTCGCCGGTCTGCTGATGGGGGCGTCGGTCGTGGCCAGCGCCGCGGATGCCCTGAAGAGCCAGCAGCCACCGGAAGGCGCCAAGGTCTTCATCGTTTCCCCCGCCGACGGGGCCACGGTCGACAAGACCTTCACCGTCAAGTTCGGTATCGAAGGCATGGGCCTGAAACCCGCGGGCGACCAGACCCCGCACACCGGCCATCACCACCTGCTGGTGGATGTGGACAAGGCGCCGGTCGCCGACATGCCGCTGCCGACCAGCCTGATGCCGGAGAACAACGCGCCGCTGCCGGCCGGCCCGCAAGTGCTGCACTTCGGCAAGGCGCAGACCGAGGCGACCATCACCCTGACCCCGGGCAAGCACACCCTGCAACTGGTGCTGGGCGACATGTACCACGTGCCGTTCAAGCCGAGCGTCGAGTCGCAGAAGATTACCGTCAACGTCAAGTGACGCGGGGCCTGGCACCGGATGCTTTTCGCATCCCCATGAAAAAGGGAGGCCACCAGGGCCTCCCTTTTTCATGCCGCGGTGAACCTCAGAACAGTACGCGCGAGCGGATGGTGCCCTTCACGTGCTGCAGTTTCTCCTGGGCCAGGTCGGAGTACTCGGCGTCCACGTCGATCACCACGTAACCGACTTTCTCGTCGGTCTGCAGGAACTGACCGGAGATGTTGATGCCGTTCTCGGCGAACACCTTGTTGATCTCGCTGAGCACGCCCGGGATGTTTTCGTGGATGTGCAGCAGGCGGTGCTTGCCTGGGTGAGCCGGCAGGGCCACTTCCGGGAAGTTGACCGACGATACGGAGGTACCGTTGTCGCTGTACTTGACCAGCTTCTCGGCCACTTCCAGGCCGATGTTGGCCTGGGCTTCGGCGGTGGAACCACCGATGTGCGGGGTCAGGATCACGTTGTCCAAGCCACGCAGCGGGCTTTCGAACTCTTCGTCGTTGGAGCGCGGCTCGACCGGGAACACGTCGATGGCGGCGCCGATCAGGTGCTTGTCCTTGATCGCGGCGGCCAGGTGGTCCAACTCGACCACGGTGCCACGGGCGGCGTTGATCAGGATCGCGCCCTTCTTCATCGCGCGGATTTCCTTCTCGCCGATCATCCACTGGGTGGACGGCAGCTCGGGCACGTGCAGCGAGACGATATCGGCCAGGCCCAGCAGGTCGTGCAGGCTGGTGACCTGGGTGGCGTTACCCAGCGGCAGCTTGGTCAGCGGGTCGTAGAAATAGACCTGCATGCCCAGGCTCTCGGCCAGCACCGACAACTGGGTGCCGATCGAGCCGTAGCCGACGATGCCCAGCTTCTTGCCACGGATCTCGAAGGAGTTGGCCGCGCTCTTGATCCAGCCGCCACGGTGGCAGGAAGCGTTCTTCTCAGGGATTCCGCGCAGCAGCAGGATGGCTTCGGCCAGCACCAGCTCGGCCACCGAGCGGGTGTTGGAGTAAGGGGCGTTGAATACCGCGATGCCGCGCTCACGGGCCGCGCCCAGGTCGACCTGGTTGGTACCGATGCAGAAGCAGCCTACCGCGACCAGTTTCTTCGCACAGTCGAAGACCTCTTCGGTCAGCTGGGTGCGCGAGCGGATGCCGATGAAGTGGGCGTCGGCGATCTTTTCCTTCAGTTCGGCGTCTGGCAGCGAACCGGTGAGGTACTCGATATTGGTGTACCCGGCAGCCTTCAGGGTATCCACCGCGTTCTGGTGGACGCCTTCAAGAAGAAGGAACCTGATCTTGCTCTTGTCGAGAGAAGTCTTGCTCATCTGCGTAAACCTGTATCCCGGAGAAAAATGGCGAGGGGGGTGAAGCGGCGCGGCGTCGGCCTTAGCACGAACGACGGGAGGGCTATGCTAGCATACGCGACCTGATCTGAGCTTATCCCGACAGGTGAAGCGTGCTCAGGGTGACTATGAATAAGTCGAGAGTTCCAGCGATGACCCAGTCTGCGGAAATTGATGAGCTGATGACCCTGGTCGACCCTGGCAAGGTCCTCACCGACCCCGCCTCGCTCGAGGCCTATGGCAAGGACTGGACCAAGCACTACCCGCCCACGCCCAGCGCCATTGTCTTCCCCAAGTCCATCGAACAGGTCCAGGCCATCGTGCGCTGGGCCAACCGCCACCGGGTCGCCCTGGTGCCATCCGGCGGGCGCACCGGGCTTTCGGGCGCCGCGGTGGCCGCCAACGGTGAAGTGGTGGTGGCCTTCGACTACATGAACCAGATTCTCGGTTTCAACGAATTCGACCGTACCGTGGTCTGCCAGCCGGGGGTGATCACCCGCCAGCTGCAGCAGTTCGCCGAGGATCAGGGCCTGTATTACCCGGTGGACTTCGCCTCCAGCGGCTCCAGCCAGATCGGCGGCAATATCGGCACCAATGCCGGCGGAATCAAGGTGATTCGCTACGGCATGACCCGCAACTGGGTCGCCGGGCTGAAGGTGGTCACCGGCAAGGGCGAGCTGCTCGAACTGAACAAGGACCTGATCAAGAACGCCACCGGCTACGACCTGCGCCAGCTGTTCATCGGCGCCGAAGGCACGCTGGGCTTTGTCGTCGAGGCGACCATGCGCCTGGACCGGGCGCCGCGCAACCTCACCGCCATGGTGCTGGGCACGCCCGACTTCGACGCGATCATGCCGGTGCTGCACGCCTTCCAGGGCAAGCTCGACCTGACCGCCTTCGAATTCTTCTCCGACAAGGGCCTGGCCAAGATCATGGCCCGTGGCGACGTGCCCCCGCCGTTCGAAACCGCCTGCCCGTTCTACGCCCTGCTGGAGTTCGAAGCCAGCACCGAGGAGGTGGCCAACGAGGCGCTGGCCACCTTCGAGCACTGCGTCGAGCAGGGCTGGGTGCTCGATGGCGTGATGAGCCAGAGCGACACCCAGCTGAAGAACCTGTGGAAGCTGCGCGAGTACCTGTCCGAGACCATCTCCCACTGGACGCCGTACAAGAACGACATCTCGGTCACCGTGTCGAAGGTGCCGGCGTTCCTGCGAGATATCGACGCCATCGTCGGCGAACACTATCCGGACTACGAAGTGGTCTGGTACGGCCATATCGGCGATGGCAACCTGCACCTGAACATTCTCAAGCCCGACCACATGAGCAAGGACGACTTCTTCGCCTCCTGCGCCAAGGTCAACAAGTGGGTATTCGAGATCGTCGAACGCTACAACGGCTCGATCTCCGCCGAGCACGGCGTGGGCATGACCAAGCGCGACTACCTGGGCTACAGCCGCTCGCCAGATGAAATCGCCTGCATGAAGGCGATCAAGGCGGTGTTCGACCCGAACGGCATCATGAATCCGGGTAAGATCTTCGCTCCCGAATAAAAAGCAGTATGCACAGGAGTCGGCCATGAGTTACCAGCACCAGTACGTAGACGGCACGCGCATTCACTTCCCGCTGGGCAAGGTGGTGTGCATCGGCCGCAACTACGCAGAGCATGCCAAGGAACTGGACAACCCCATTCCCAGCGAGCCGCTGCTGTTCATCAAGCCCGGCAGTTGCGTGGTCCCACTGGAAGGCGGCTTCAAGATCCCGACCGACCGTGGCTCGGTGCATTACGAGGCGGAAATCGCCGTGCTGCTGGGCAAGCCGCTGTCGACCAACCCTTCGGAGGAAGAGGTGCTCGACGCCATCTCCGGCTTCGCCCCGGCGCTGGACCTGACCCTGCGCGATGTGCAGGCGAAACTGAAGGAAAAGGGCCTGCCCTGGGAACTGGCCAAGTGCTTCGACGGCGCCTGCGTGCTGCCGCCGTTCGTCTCGGCCGGCACCTTCGAGGACCTGGCCGACATCGGCATTCGCCTGACCATCAACGGCGAAGTGCGCCAGGATGGCAACAGCGCGCTGATGCTCAATCCGATCGTGCCGATGATCCAGCACATGGCGGCGCAGTTCTCCCTGCAGGCCGGCGATGTGATTCTCACCGGCACCCCGGCGGGCGTGGGGCCGTTCAATGTCGGCGATGAGCT
>NZ_JAOCDM010000127.1 GCF_029840925.1 Pseudomonas sp. GD03858 | reverse complement strand
AGAGCAAGAGCAGAAACTTCAAATTAGCTCTTGGCAGTTATTTATATATTGGTTGTTCTGGCCCTTTCGCGGGTAAACCCGCTCCCACAGGAGAGTGGTGGAAGTTGAAAGCATGCATAACCCTGTGGGAGCGGGTTTACCCGCGAATACGGACTTGAGATCACCCAGTTTCAACTAGCGGCAGCTGCGCCAGCCCAGGCGCCGCCCGTAACTTCGCGACTTCAGGAGGCCGAACGCAGGACTTGCGGAGGGAGGTGACGGGCATGGATGCCCGTCAAGCGCTGGGGCCCAGGATGGGCCCTGCAGCGCGGTCCTCCCGGGAGCAAGGCCGGAGTGAGGGAACCCGGAGCGAAGCGGAGGGCCGGATGAATGGAGCGCAGCGTTTTTTGGTTACTTTTTGTCGCGTTTGACAAAAAGTGACCCGCCGTAAGGGCGGAAAGGTGAATAAGCGTCGACATCACAAATGAATGCGCATACAACTTCCAAAACCACCAAACAACAACAACAACAACAACAACAACAAGGGGCGAATCAGAAGTCAGAACAGCCAACTCCAATCCACCCCCTGTCAAAACACTGATATCAATTCAAAGCATCAAGCAAAGCCTGGTTCATCTCCGGCGTCCCAACGGTAATCCGCAGGAACTGCGCAATCCGCTCCTGCTTGAAGTGCCGAACAATCACCCCCTGCTCCCGAAGCCGCGCCGCGATCCCCGCAGCATCCTGCCCGGGATGCCGGGCGAAGATGAAGTTCGCCGCCGAAGGCAACACCTCAAACCCACGCGCCACCAACTCGGCAACCAGCACCTCTCGGCTATCGATAACCTTGCGACAGGTCTCATCGAAATACTCACGGTCGTCAAACGCCGCCGCCGCCCCGACAATCGCCATGCGATCCAACGGATACGAGTTGAAGCTGTTCTTGATCCGCTCCAACGCCTCGATCAGATCAGGATGCCCCACCGCCAACCCAACCCGAAGCCCCGCCAGCGAACGCGACTTGGACAAGGTCTGGGTCACCAGCAGGTTGTCATAGCGATCGACCAGGCTGATGGCCGTCTCGCCACCGAAATCGATGTAGGCCTCGTCAACCACTACCACCGAATCCCGGTTGGCCTGCAGCAGTTGCTCGACCGCCTCAAGCGGCAACAGGCAGCCAGTCGGCGCGTTGGGGTTGGGGAAGATGACCCCGGCATTGGGTTTGCTGTAGTCCGAAACCCGGATCTGAAACTGCTCATCCAGCGCCACCTGCTCGAACGCGATACCGTACAGGCCGCAATACACCGGGTAGAAGCTGTAGCTCACGTCCGGGAACAGCAGCGGCCCACGGTCATGCTGGAACAGGCCGTGGAAGATGTGCGCCAGCACCTCGTCCGAGCCGTTGCCGACGAACACCTGCGCCGGCGCTACGCCGTAATACTCCGCCACCGCCTGCTTGAGCCGGTCACCGTTCGGGTCCGGATACAGGCGCAGATTGTCGTTGAGCTCGCCACGCATGGCTTCCAGCGCCTTGGGCGACGGCCCGTACGGGTTCTCGTTGGTGTTGAGCTTGACCAGCCGCGCAAGCTTCGGCTGCTCGCCCGGCACGTAAGGGACCAGGTCCTTGACGAAGGGACTCCAGAAACGACTCATGCTCAGTTCCCCTTCTCGTTGAGGATGCGGTATTCGGCGCTGCGCGCGTGGGCGGTCAGCGATTCGCCACGGGCCAGCACCGAAGCGGTGTGCCCCAGCTCGGACGCGCCCTGCTCGGAGCAGAAGATGATCGACGAACGCTTCTGGAAGTCATACACGCCCAATGGCGAAGAGAAGCGCGCGGTGCCGGAAGTCGGCAGCACGTGGTTGGGGCCGGCGCAGTAGTCGCCCAGCGCCTCGCTGGTGTGGCGGCCCATGAAGATCGCGCCGGCGTGGCGAATCTGCGGCAACCAGGCCTGCGGGTCGGCCACCGACAGCTCCAGGTGCTCGGGGGCGATGCGGTTGGCCACCTCGATGGCCTGCTGCATGTCACGCACCTGGATCAGCGCGCCACGGCCGTTGATCGATTTCTCGATGATCTCGGCACGCTCCATGGTCGGCAGCAGCTTGTCGATGCTCGCCGCCACACGATCGAGAAACTCGGCGTCCGGGCTGACCAGGATCGCCTGGGCGTCTTCATCGTGCTCGGCCTGGGAGAACAGGTCCATGGCGATCCAGTCCGGATCGGTCTGGCCATCGCACACCACCAGGATCTCCGACGGACCGGCGATCATGTCGATGCCGACCTGACCAAACACATGGCGCTTGGCCGTGGCCACGTAGATATTGCCCGGACCGACGATCTTGTCCACCTGCGGCACGCTCTCGGTGCCATAGGCCAGAGCCGCGACCGCTTGGGCGCCGCCGATGGTGAAGACCCGATCGACACCGGCGATGCAGGCCGCGGCCAGCACCAGCTCATTGATCTCGCCACGCGGGGTCGGCACCACCATCACCACCTCGGACACGCCAGCAACCTTGGCAGGGATGGCGTTCATCAGCACCGACGACGGGTACGACGCCTTGCCGCCCGGCACGTACAGGCCGGCGCGGTCCAACGGGGTAACCTTCTGCCCTAGCACGGTGCCGTCGGCCTCGGTGTACTGCCAGGAGTCCTGCTTCTGCCGCTCGTGGTAGATACGCACACGGTTGGCGGCTTTCTCCAGGGCTTCGCGCTGCACTGGGGTGATGCGGGTCAGGGCCAGTTCCAGGCGCGCACGGTCGAGGATCAGATCATCGATCGACTTGGCGTCGACACCGTCGAAACGCTGGGTAAACTCCACCAGCGCCGCATCACCGCGCTCGCGCACGGCCTTGATGATGTCGAGCACGCGCTGGTTGACCGCGTCATCGGACACACTTTCCCAGCTCAGCAGATGATCCAGATGTCGGGCGAAATCCTGGTCAGCGGCGTTGAGACGGGCAATTGCAGTGGACACGGTCATGGCGAGGGCCTCGTTATTAGCGGATGTTCAGGCGCCCTAAAGCTACCACTCTATCCGCGCGGGCACCTGAGAAAATTGGCTATGACGCGGATAGACGGGCGCGACAGCGGAGGTCGCGCGCAGAGGTCAGCCGCGGTGTCGCGATTCGACGGCGTTGCGCAGGGTGTCGATCAGACTCTGGATACGGGCGTGCTGCATTTTCATGGAGGCCTTGTTGACCACCAGGCGCGAGCTGATCGTGGCGATCAGTTCCTGGGGCTCGAGGCCATTGGCGCGCAGGGTGTTGCCGGTGTCGACCACGTCGATGATCTTGTCGGCGAGGTTGATCAGCGGGGCCAGCTCCATGGAGCCGTACAGCTTGATGATGTCGACCTGGCGGCCCTGTTCGGCGTAGTAGCGCTTGGCTACGTTGACGAACTTGGTGGCCACGCGCAGGCGGCCCTTGGGCTCGGGCGCACCAGTTACGCCGGCGGTCATCAGCTTGCACTGGGCGATCTGCAGGTCGAGGGGCTCGTACAGGCCCTGGCCGCCGTATTCCATCAGCACGTCCTTGCCGGCCACACCGAGGTCGGCGGCGCCATGCTCGACATAGGTCGGCACGTCGGTGGCACGCACGATGAGCAGGCGGACATCATCCTGGGTGGTCGGGATGATCAGCTTGCGGCTCTTGTCCGGATTCTCGGTCGGCACGATACCGGCTTCGGCCAGCAGTGGCAGGGTATCGTCGAGAATACGGCCTTTGGATAGCGCGATGGTCAACATTGGAACGTCGGTCCTTAAGCGTCTACTGCCGGCCGGGCCATGGGGCCCGACCGCATACGATTCGGCTGGCGCGTCCCTGCGCCGTGATGACTGCTAGCCCGGTACGCGACGGATCTTCGCGCCCAGCATCTGCAGTTTTTCCTCGATGCACTCGTAACCACGGTCGATGTGGTAGATGCGGTCGATCAGGGTGTCACCTTCGGCGACCAGCGCCGACAGCACCAGGCTGGCGGAAGCGCGCAGGTCGGTGGCCATGACCGGAGCACCCTTGAGCGCCTTGACGCCAGTGACGATGGCGGTGTTGCCCTCGACCTGGATCTGCGCGCCCATGCGGTGCATCTCGTAGACGTGCATGAAGCGGTTCTCGAAGATGGTCTCGATCACCGCGCCAGTGCCTTCGGCGATGGCATTGAGCGAGATGAACTGCGCCTGCATGTCGGTCGGGAACGCCGGGTACGGCGCGGTACGCAGGTTGACGGCCTTCGGACGCTTGCCGTGCATGTCCAGTTCGATCCAGTCTTCACCGGTGGTGATGTCGGCGCCGGCTTCCTTGAGTTTCTCGAGGACGGCTTCGAGGATGGTCGGATCGGTGTCCTTGACCTTGACGCGGCCACCGGTCACGGCAGCGGCAACCAGGTAGGTACCGGTCTCGATACGGTCGGGCATGACCCGGTAGTTGGTCGGCTGCAGACGCTCGACGCCATCGATGGTGATGGTGTCGGTGCCAGCGCCCTGGATCTTCGCGCCCATGGCAATCAGGAAGTTGGCCAGGTCGACCACCTCCGGCTCGCGAGCGGCGTTCTGCAGCACGCTGCGGCCCTTGGCCAGGGCGGCAGCCATCATGATGTTCTCGGTGCCGGTGACGCTGACGGTGTCGAAGAAGAAGTGCGCGCCGCGCAGGCCACCTTCAGGCGCCTTGGCCTTGATGTAGCCGCCTTCGACGTCAATTTTTGCACCCATGGCCTCCAGGCCGCGGATGTGCAGGTCGACTGGACGCGAACCGATGGCGCAACCACCTGGCAGGGCCACTTCAGCCTCACCAAAGCGGGCGACCATCGGGCCGAGCACCAGGATCGAGGCGCGCATGGTCTTGACCAGCTCGTAGGGGGCGACCAGGGTCTTGATGGTGCGCGGATCGATTTCCACCGAGAGTTTCTCGTCGATCACAGGCTCGATGCCCATGCGACCGAACAGCTCGATCATGGTGGTGATGTCGTGCAGGTGCGGCAGGTTGCCGACCGTGACCGGACCATCGCACAGCAGGGTGGCCGAGAGAATCGGCAGCGCCGAGTTCTTCGCGCCGGAAATGCGGATCTCGCCGTCGAGGCGCGGGCCGCCAGTGATAATCAGTTTGTCCATACGTATCTCGCCGCCAAGTTGGCTCAGGTGCGCTCAGCCCAGGCTGCGCTGCTGAAGAATTTCATGGTTACCGCGTGAATGCTGCCGTTGGCGATCCACGGATTGAGGTGAGCATAGATCGCTTGCTGACGCTTGACCGGGCTCTGGCCGGCCAGCTCGTCGCTGATCACGTTCAACTGGAAGTTGCAGCCTTCGCCTTCAACTTCAACCCGGGTTCCCGGCAATTTCTCTTCCAGAAAGCTTTTGACTTCTACGGCCTGCATGCTCAACCTCGATCGGCGCCCAACGCGCGCGGGTCGGCCATCATACAAAAAAGCCCCTCGCCTGCGAAGCCCATGAGAGAGCGCGCTGACCGAGGGGCCTTTCCCGAACGGCAGGGCATCAGCCTGCCAGGACTTCATCGAGGTCGTAGACCCCGGCGATTTCCCGCATGTCCTCGGGAATACCGCGCAGTTCCCAAGTCTTGCCGGCGGCCTGGGCATCGCGCATGAAGCCCAGCAGCAGCGACAGGCCGACACTGCTCGACTTGACCACCGCGGCGCAGTCGAGCACCAACTGCGGCTCGCGGCAGGCGGCGATCAGCGCCTTGCCCTGCTTGCGCAGGGCCGGGCCGCTGCGGTAGTCCAGCACACCGGCCAGGGCGAGAACGCCCGGCTCGGCCATGCTCACGACGGCGTCGCTCATTTGACTTCCTTATCCGGCGAACTGTCGGCGGTCTGCTTGGCCTTGGCCACTTCGCCGGCCCAGCCGTCGATGGTCTTGTCCAGGTCATTGCCGTTGCGCTGCATGGCGTCCTGGAACTGGTCGCGGAACAGCTTGCCGATGTTGATGCCGTTGACGATGACGTTGCGCACTTTCCACTGGTCGTCGATCTTCTGCATGGTGTACTGCACCGGATAGACCGCGCCGTTGGTGCCGGTGACCTTCATGCCGACACTGGTGCGGTCGCCGTCCTCGGCCTTGGCCGGGTCGACGGTGATGCCCTGGTTGTTGTATTCGAGCAAGGCATTGCCATAGAACTGCATCAGGCTGCGCTTGAAGTTTTCCTGGAAGCGCTGCATCTGCGCGGGGGTGGCCTTGCGCGAATACTTGACGGTCATGATGCTCCGGGAGATTCCGTCGGCATCGACCACCGGGCCCAGGTTGCTGTTGAGCGCGTTGTAGAACGCCTCGGGGTTGGCCTTGTACTGCTCCTTGTTGGCCTTGAGGTCGCTCAGCAGCTGGGTCGTGGTGCCCTGGATCACATCCCGGGCGGATTGCCCTGGCGCCGCCAGGGCCAGCAGGGGAAAGGCCGCCAGCAGGACCAGCAGGCCACGTCGCAGGATCGAAATCATGGAAACTCCTTAATTAGCCGGTTGCGCTTCTTTCGGTTCCTTGCCCACCGAGTTGAGCAGGAACTTGCCGATCAGGTCTTCCAGCACCAGCGCCGACTGGGTGTCGTGGATGGTGCTGCCATCCTTGAGTACCGCGTCCTCGCCACCGACGCTGATGCCGATGTACTTCTCGCCCAGAAGGCCGGCGGTCAGGATCGAGGCAGTGGAGTCGGTCGGCAGGTTGTCGACCTGCTTGTCCAGCTGCAGCGTGACCCGACCGGTGTAGGAGTCGCGGTCCAGATCGATGGCCGTGACCTTGCCGATGGTCACACCGGCCATGGTCACTTTAGCTCTGACCGTCAAACCGGCGATATTGTCGAAGTACGCATAAACTTTGTACGTGTCGCTGCTCGGGCTGGCCGACAGCCCGCTGACACGCAGGGCCAGCAGCAGCAGCGCCAGGATCCCGGCCAGGAGGAACAGGCCGACACCGATTTCCAGGGTGCGGTTTTGCATCAGAAATCTCCAAACATCAAGGCGGTCAGAATAAAGTCCAGACCCAGGACTGCCAACGAGGCATAGACCACGGTCTTGGTGGTGGCACGGCTGATCCCTTCTGAAGTGGGCTCGCAGTCGTACCCCTGGAATACGGCGATCCAGGTGACGACGAAGGCGAACACCAGGCTCTTGATCAACCCGTTGATCACGTCGTCACTGAAGGAAACGCTGTTCTGCATGTTGGCCCAGAACGAGCCCTCGTAGACGCCCAGCCAGTCAACGGCGACCCACGACCCACCCCAGATGCCGACCACGCTGAAGATCAGCGCCAGCAGCGGCAGCGAGATGAAGCCGGCCCACAGGCGTGGGGCGACGATGTACTTGAGCGGGTCGACGCCGATCATCTCGAGACTGGACAGTTGCTCGGTCGACTTCATGTTGCCGATCTCGGCGGTCAGCGCCGATCCCGCGCGGCCGGCGAACAGCAACGCGGTGACCACCGGCCCGAGCTCGCGCAGCAAGGTCAGGGCGACCATCTGTCCCACCGCCTGCTCCGAACCGTACTTGGTGAGGATGCTGTAGCCCTGCAGGGCCAGCACCATGCCAATGAACATGCCGGACACGACGATGATCGCCAGCGACAGCACGCCCACCGAATACAGTTGCCTGACCAGCAGCTGGAAGCCGCCACCGATGCCGCTGCGCCCGCCCAGCGAATGACCGAGGAACAGGCACGAGCGCCCCAGCACGGCCAGCACATCGATGGCCGAACGGCCGAACAGGCGGATACGTTCAAGTAAGGATTTTCTGCGCATCAACGCGTCCCCAGCAGATCGGCGCGGTAGTCAGGCGCAGGGAAGTGGAAAGGTACCGGGCCATCCGGATCGCCCTTCATGAACTGGCGAATACGCGGATTGTCCGAGCCCATCAGTTCGTCCGGCGTGCCCTGCCCCAGCACCTGGCCATCGCCCACCACGTAGATGTAGTCGGCGATGCTGGCGGTTTCGGCCAGGTCGTGGGAGACCACGATGCTGGTAATGCCCAGGGCATCGTTGAGCAGCCGGATCAGGCGCACGAGCACGCCCATGGCGATCGGGTCCTGGCCGACGAACGGCTCGTCGTACATGAGAATCTGCGGGTCGAGGGCAATCGCTCGGGCCAGAGCCACGCGCCGCTTCATGCCGCCGGACAGCTCGTCGGGCATCAGGTCGATGGCGCCGCGCAGCCCCACGGCCTGCAGCTTCATCAGGACGATGTCACGGATCATCTCGTCCGGCAGTTGGGTATGCACCCGCAGCGGGAAGGCGACATTCTCGAAGACATCGAGGTCGGTAAACAGTGCGCCGCTCTGGAACAGCACGCCCATCTGCTTGCGCGCATCGAACAGGTCGCTGCGCGACAGCGCGGGCAGGTTCTGGCCATTGACCCAGACTTCGCCGGCGGCCGGGCGCAACTGCGCGCCCATCAGGCGCAGCAGTGTGGTCTTGCCGCACCCCGAAGGCCCCATGATACCGGTGACCTTGCCGCGGGGAATGCGAATGTCCACGTTGCTGAAAATGCTGCGCGAACCGCGCTTGAAGGTGACTCCCTTCAACTCGACCGCGTAGGCGCTATCCACACTCATCTAGACTCCTTGCTAGTGCAGCCTCGTCATCATGGACGCCTGCCTTCATCTTGAAGGCACACAGGTCCCTGGCGGGCCGAATAGCGGCGAACTATAGCACCGCTGGTAGGCCCGCCCCAAGGCCGTCGCCCGACTCGTTCAGGCCCCAGACAGGCTGACGCGATCACCCTGTGACATTCGAAGGATGAGCCTTTCACACATTGCGGCTATAATCGCCGCCTTTTCATCAGGCATTGCGTTTTCGACATGAGCCAATCCAGCGAGCTGATCCAATCCGCCCAGCGCACCCTGCGCCTCGAACTCGAGGCCGTGGAGGCCCTGCTGGCCCGTATCGACGGCGATTTCGTCAAGGCCTGCGAGCTGATCCTGGCCAGCAAGGGACGGGTCGTGGTGGTTGGCATGGGCAAGTCCGGCCACATCGGCAACAAGATCGCCGCCACCCTGGCCAGCACCGGCACCCCGGCGTTCTTCGTGCATCCAGCCGAGGCCAGCCATGGCGACATGGGCATGATCACCCGTGACGATGTCATTCTTGCCCTGTCCAACTCCGGCAGCACCGCCGAAATCGTCACCCTGTTGCCGTTGATCAAGCGCCTGGGCATCCAGATGATCAGCCTGACCGGCAACCCGGATTCGGCCCTGGCCCAGGCCGCCGAGGTCAACCTCGACGCCAGCGTCGCCCAGGAAGCCTGCCCACTCAACCTGGCGCCGACCTCCTCCACTACCGCGGCCCTGGTCCTGGGCGACGCCCTGGCCATCGCCCTGCTCGAAGCCCGGGGCTTCACCGCCGAGGACTTCGCCTTTTCGCACCCCGGTGGCGCACTCGGCCGCCGCCTGCTGCTGAAAGTCGAGAACGTCATGCATGCCGGCGAAGAACTGCCCCAGGTCAAAAGCGGCACCCTGCTCAAGGACGCACTGCTTGAAATGTCTCGCAAAGGCCTGGGCATGACCGTCGTCCTCGGCAGCGACGGCAAGCTCGCCGGCGTCTTCACCGACGGCGATCTGCGCCGCAGCCTGGATCGCAACATCGATGTGCACAAGACCCTCATCGACGAGGTCATGACCGTGCACGGCAAGACCGCCCGCGCCGAGATGCTCGCCGCCGAGGCTCTGAAAATCATGGAAGACCACAAGATCAGCGCACTGGTGGTCGTCGACCAGGACGACCGCCCGACCGGCGCCCTGAACATGCACGACCTGCTGCGCGCCGGAGTGATGTAAATGAACCAGGACCTGATGCAACGCGCCAAGGCCATCAAGCTGGCCGTGTTCGACGTCGATGGCGTGCTCACCGACGGCCGCCTGTACTTCCTCGAGGACGGCAGCGAGTTCAAGACCTTCAACACCCTCGACGGCCACGGCATCAAGATGCTCATGGCCTCGGGCGTGACCACCGCGATCATCAGCGGACGCAAGACCCCGGTGGTCGAGCGCCGGGCCAGGAACCTGGGCATCCCGCACCTGTTCCAGGGCCGCGAGGACAAACTGGTGGTACTGGACGGCCTGCTCGCCGAACTCGGCCTAAGCTATGAACAGGTCGCCTACCTGGGCGACGACCTGCCCGACCTGCCGGTGATTCGCCGCGTAGGCCTGGGCATGGCGGTGCACAACGCCGCGCCGTTCGTGCGCCAGCACGCCCACGGCGTCACCCAGGCTCGCGGCGGCGAAGGCGCCGCCCGCGAGTTCTGCGAACTGATCATGCAGGCCCAGGGCACCCTGGACGCTGCCAACGCCAACTACCTGTAAGGCCACCCATGTTCAGCAAGAAGGTTCGAAATTTTGCGCTGTTTGGCGTGATCGCCGCAGTGCTGGCGGCGGTGGGCTACTGGAACATCAGCCCCGAGAGCTTCCTCGACAAGCCGACCGTCCAGACCAACGACAGCGCCATCGACTACTACGCCGTCAACGCCCACACCCTGCAGTTCCTGCCCGACGGCAAGCTGCAGTACGAGATGACCGCCGACAAGGTCGAGCACCTCAAGGCCAGCGAAGTCACCCTGGTGACCACGCCCGACCTGCACATGTACCGTGGCACGGAGTATCCGTGGCACGTGCAGAGCAAGCGCGCCGAGGTCAACCCGGACGGCACCGAGGTCGAACTGATCGACGAAGTGCGCGTGGCGCGTACCGACGAAAAACAGCGCGAGACCATCATTACCAGCTCGCGCATGACCGTGTTCCCGCAGAAGCAATATGCGCAGACCGAGCAAGCCGTTAGAATCGACGGCGCCGGTGGCACGACTACGGGCAAAGGAATGAAAGCGTATTTGAAAGAAGGCAGGATGGACCTGCTCTCTAACGTAAGAGGACAGTATGAGGCTCGTTAAAACCCTCCCCCTTTTGCTCAGCCTGGGCGCAGCACTGGGAAGCGCGAGCGCCTTGGCCCTGCCGAACGACCGTGACCAGCCGATCCGCATCCAGGCGGACAACGCCCACCTGGACGACAAGCAAGGTGTAGCCACCTACACCGGCGATGTGATCATCACCCAAGGTTCGATGATGATCAAAGGCAACACCGTGACCATGACCCGCGCCGCCTCCGGCGATATCGACGTGGTCACCTCGGTGGGCAACCTGGCCTATTTCGAACAGCAGCAGAGCGCCGCCAAGCCCGACAAGATGAAAGGCTGGGCCGTGACCATTCAGTACCAGGCGCAGAAAGACACGGTGATTCTCACCGACCGCGCCAAGGTCGAGAACGAAGGCAACACTACCGAAGGCGAGAAGATCGTCTACAACACCAAGTCCCAGGTGGCTACCGCCGGGCGTGGTGGCAACGTGACTGCACCACGTCAGCGCATCGACATGGTCATTCAACCGAAGAAAAAGGCCGAGTAAATGGCAACCCTCAAAGCCCAGCACCTGGCCAAGAGCTACAAGGGCCGGCAAGTCGTGCGCGACGTCAGCCTGTCCATCGACAGCGGCCAGATCGTCGGCCTGCTCGGCCCCAACGGCGCCGGCAAGACCACCTGTTTCTACATGATCGTCGGCCTGGTCCAGGCCGACCAGGGGCGCGTGCTGATCGACAACCTCGACGTCAGCCACCAGCCCATGCATGGCCGCGCCCAGGCTGGCATCGGCTACCTGCCGCAGGAAGCCTCGATCTTCCGCAAGCTGTCGGTGGCCGACAACATCATGGCCATCCTCGAGACCCGCAAGGACCTCGATCGCGAAGGCCGGCGCAAGGAGCTGGAAAGCCTGCTGCAGGAGTTCCACATCAGCCACATCCGCGACAACCTGGGCATGAGCCTCTCCGGCGGTGAGCGTCGCCGTGTCGAGATCGCCCGCGCCCTGGCCACCGCGCCCAAGTTCATCCTGCTGGACGAACCGTTCGCCGGTGTCGACCCGATCTCCGTCGGCGACATCAAGCAGATCATCCACCACCTCAAGAACAAGGGTATCGGCGTGCTGATCACCGACCACAACGTTCGCGAGACCCTGGATATCTGCGAAACCGCCTACATCGTCAACGATGGCCAGCTGATCGCCGAAGGTGACGCCGAGACCATCCTGGCCAACCAGCTGGTCAAGGAAGTGTACCTGGGGCACGAGTTCCGGCTCTGACCCAGCCTGCCCGGAGCACTGGCGAATGCGCCCAATCGGGGCTTAAGTTGTCACAGTGCTCTAGGCAAACGCTGCAATTTCAGGCATATAACTTGCTTAGATTCGGCGCCCAAGCGCCCTACGTGTAGTGGATGGCGCATGCGCGCCGGCGAACAAGGTATTAAGCCCCTGCCATGAAACCATCGCTCGTCCTAAAAATGGGCCAGCAACTGACGATGACCCCTCAGTTGCAACAGGCCATCCGTCTACTCCAGCTCTCCACCCTGGACCTCCAGCAGGAAATCCAGGAAGCGCTGGAATCCAATCCGATGCTCGAACGTCAGGAAGACGGCGACGACTTCGACAACAGCGACCCGATGGCGGACAACGCCGAAAGCAAGCCGGCAGCCGAAGTCCAGGACAACAGTTTCCAGGAAACCACCACCAGCACCAGCGAGAACCTGGAAGACGGTGAGTGGGCAGAACGCATTCCCAACGAGCTGCCAGTCGATACCGCCTGGGAAGACATTTATCAGACCAGCGCCAGCAGCCTGCCCAGCAACGACGATGACGAGTGGGACTTCACTACCCGCACCTCGGCCGGCGAAAGCCTGCAGAGCCATCTGCTGTGGCAGCTCAACCTCGCTCCGATGTCCGATACCGACCGCCTGATCGCGGTCACCCTGATCGACAGCATCAACGGCCAGGGCTACCTGGAGGACACGCTCGAGGAAATCTGCGCCGGCTTCGACCCCGAGCTCGACATCGAGCTGGACGAAATCGAAGCCGTGCTGCATCGCATCCAACAGTTCGAACCGGCCGGCATCGGCGCCCGCTCCCTAGGCGAGTGCCTGCTGTTGCAGCTACGCCAGCTGCCCGCCTCGACGCCTTGGATGAGCGAGGCCCAGCGCCTGGTCACTGACTTCATCGACCTGCTCGGCAGCCGCGACTACAGCCAGCTGATGCGGCGCATGAAGCTCAAGGAGGACGAGCTGCGCCAGATCATCGAGCTGGTGCAGACCCTCAACCCGCGCCCCGGCTCGCAGATCGAGTCCAGCGAGCCTGAGTACGTGGTCCCTGACGTGATCGTGCGCAAGGACAGCGATCGCTGGCTGGTCGAGCTCAACCAGGAAGCCGTGCCGCGCCTGCGCGTCAACCCGCAGTACGCCGGCTTCGTACGCCGCGCCGACACCAGCGCCGACAACACCTTCATGCGCAACCAGTTGCAGGAGGCGCGCTGGTTCATCAAGAGCCTGCAAAGCCGCAACGAGACCCTGATGAAGGTGGCGACGCAGATCGTCGAGCATCAACGTGGCTTCCTCGACCATGGCGACGAGGCCATGAAGCCGCTGGTCCTGCACGATATCGCCGAGGCGGTGGGCATGCACGAATCGACCATTTCCCGGGTGACCACGCAGAAATACATGCACACGCCTCGCGGAATCTACGAACTGAAATACTTTTTCTCGAGCCACGTGAGCACCGCCGAAGGGGGCGAATGCTCGTCCACGGCGATCCGCGCGATCATCAAGAAACTGGTGGCCGCGGAAAATCAGAAAAAGCCATTGAGTGACAGCAAGATCGCTGGTTTACTGGAGGCACAAGGCATCCAGGTAGCCCGTCGCACCGTCGCCAAGTACCGCGAATCGTTGGGCATCGCCCCCTCGAGCGAGCGCAAGCGACTGATGTAGCCCCCGGATGTGCCACAGCGTTTCAGCGGCAGGTGCAACACCTGCCCTTTATGCACGGGCAACAAAAGGAGAAGCTGTATGCAAGTCAACATCAGTGGACAGCATGTAGAAGTCACTCAACCTCTGCGCGATTACGTGCTCGAAAAACTCGCCCGCGTGGAGGGTCACTTCGACAAGATCACCAATGCGACGGTGATCATGAAGGTCGAGAAGCTGCAGCAGAAGGTTGAAGCCACACTCCAGATTCCCGGTGGCGAGGTCGTCGCCAACGCCGAACACCAAGACATGTATGCCGCGATCGACGCCCTGGCCGACAAGCTCGACCGCCAACTGAAAAAACACAAGGAAAAACAGCAAAGCCTGCTGCAAGGTGCAGCCGCCCGCTGATCCCCTCATCCATGATCCGACTTGAAACCATCCTGACCCCCGGCCGTTCCCTCGTGAACGTGCCGGGTGGCAGTAAGAAGCGCGCCCTGGAAAAGGTCGCCACCCTGATTGCCGAGCAAGTACCAGAGCTGGAGATGCAAGACGTCTTCGACAAGCTCATCGCTCGGGAAAAGCTGGGCTCCACCGGTTTTGGCAATGGCATCGCCATCCCCCACTGCCGGCTTGTGGGCTGCACCGCGCCAGTGAGCGCCCTACTGCACCTGGATACCCCCATCGATTACGATGCCATCGATGGCGCCCCGGTCGACCTGCTCTTCGTGCTGCTGGTCCCGGAAGCCGCCACCGATGCCCACCTTGAACTGCTGCGCCAGATCGCCAGCATGCTCGATCGCAAGGAGGTCCGTGATCGCCTGCGTGCCGCCGACAGCAGCGAGACCCTGTACCAGGTCGTCCTGGACGCACAGAACGAGCACTGAACATGCGCCTGATCATCGTCAGCGGCCGCTCCGGCTCCGGTAAGAGCACCGCCCTCGACGTGCTGGAAGACAACGGCTACTACTGCATCGACAACCTGCCTGCCGGCTTGTTGCCACAGCTGGCGGAAAATGCCCTGGTCAACACCGAGCTGCTGCAACCTAAGGTCGCGGTCTCCATCGATGCGCGCAACCTGCCCAGCCACCTGTCACGCTTCCCCGAATTGCTCGAAGAGGCGCGCGCCCGGCACATCCAGTGCGACGTGCTGTATCTGGACGCTGACGAAGAAACCCTGCTCAAGCGCTTTTCGGAAACCCGGCGCCGTCACCCGTTGACCAATGACAGCCGCTCGCTGGCCGAAGCGATCCGGGTCGAGAGCGAGCTGCTGGGGCCGATCGCCGATCTGGCCGACCTGAAGATCGACACCACCAACCTGAACCTCTACCAGCTGCGCGACTCGATCAAGCTGCGCCTGCTCAACCAGCCCGAACCGGGCACGGCGTTCCTGGTCGAATCGTTCGGCTTCAAACGCGGCATGCCCGTGGACGCGGATCTGGTGTTCGACGTGCGATGCCTGCCGAACCCCTACTGGAAGCCGGAACTTCGTGACCATTCCGGCCTCGAACAACCGGTGATCGACTACCTGGCCGCGCAGCCGGATGTCGAGGAAATGTTCCAGGACATCTCCAGCTACCTGCTCAAATGGCTGCCGCGCTTTGCCGCCAGCAACCGCGCGTATGTCACCATTGCCATCGGCTGTACCGGTGGCCACCACCGCTCGGTGTATATCACCGAACGGCTTGGCCAACTGCTCCAGCAATCCCTGAAAAACGTCCAGGTTCGCCACCGCGACCTCTAGCCCACAGGATCCACCCCACGATGCCCGCCCGCGAAATCACCATCATCAACAAGCTGGGCTTGCACGCCCGGGCGGCGGCCAAGTTCGTCGGCGTGGCGGGGCGCTTTCCGTGCGCGGTGCGGGTTGGCCGCGCGCCTGACAAGCTGGTGGACGGCAAGAGCATCATGGCGGTGATGATGCTCGCCGCCGGCAAGGGCACTCCGGTCCATCTGCACACCGAGGGCGAGCAGGACGGTGAAGCCATGGAGGCGCTGGTCGCATTGATCGAGAACTTCTTCGACGAGGGCGAGTAACGC
>NZ_JAOCDM010000126.1 GCF_029840925.1 Pseudomonas sp. GD03858 | reverse complement strand
CGCTCCTACAGGGGTTGCGCATGGCCTGAACCCACACCTATAGCAGAAAGAGCGTAGCCAGGCCGAGGAAGATGAAGAAGCCGCCGCTGTCGGTGACCGCGGTGATCATCACGCTGGAGCCCATGGCCGGATCGCGCCCCAGACGCGTCAAGGTCATCGGGATCAGCACCCCCATCAAGGCGGCGAGCAGCAAGTTCAAGGTCATCGCCGCCGTCATCACCAGGCCCAGCGACCAGCTGCCATAGAGCCAGAACGCCACGACACCGATCACGCCCCCCCAGATCAGGCCATTGAGCAGCGACACCGCCAACTCCTTGCGCATCAACCGGCTGGTGTTGCCGGGCGAAACCTGGTCGAGCGCCATGGCGCGCACGATCATGGTAATGGTCTGGTTACCCGAGTTGCCGCCGATGCCCGCCACGATCGGCATCAATGCCGCCAGCGCCACGAGTTTCTCGATGGAGCCTTCGAACAGGCCGATCACCCGCGATGCCACGAACGCGGTGATCAGGTTGATGGCCAGCCAGGCCCAACGGTTGCGCAGCGAACGCCAGACCGAGGCGAAGATGTCTTCCTCTTCGCGCAGACCGGCCATGTTGAGCACTTCGCTTTCGCTCTCTTCACGAATAAGGTCGACCATTTCGTCGATGGTCAGACGGCCAATCAAGCGCTCGCTCTTGTCCACCACCGGCGCGGAAACCAGGTCGTAGCGCTCGAATGCCAGCGCGGCGTCGTAGGCATCTTCCTCGGGATGAAACGTCACCGGGTCATTGGCCATGACCTCCGCGACCTTCTTGTCCGGGTCGTTGACCAGCAGCCGCTTGATCGGCAGCACGCCCTTGAGAATCCCGTCGTAATCGACCACGAACAGCTTGTCGGTATGCCCGGGCAACTCCTTGAGGCGGCGCAGGTAGCGCAACACCACTTCGAGGCTGACGTCTTCACGGATGGTGACCATCTCGAAGTCCATCAGCGCACCGACTTGCTCTTCGTCGTAGCTCAGGGCCGAACGCACGCGCTCGCGCTGCTGGGCATCGAGGCTTTCCATGAGCTCATGAACGACGTCGCGCGGCAGCTCCGGCGCGAGGTCGGCGAGCTCGTCGGCATCCATCTCCTTGGCGGCCGCCAGCAGCTCGTGATCGTCCATGTCGGCGATCAGGGTCTGGCGCACGGCATCGGAGACTTCGAGCAGAATGTCGCCGTCGCGATCCGAGCGCACCAGCTGCCAGACCGTCAGGCGGTCGTCCAGTGGCAGTGCTTCGAGGATATAGGCAATGTCGGCGGGGTGCAGATCGTCAAGCTTGCGCTGCAGCTCGACAAGGTTCTGGCGGTGGACAAGATTTTCCACCAGGTCATGGTGATGCCCTTCCTGACGATGCGTCAGGTCTTCGACCACCCGCTGGCGCTGCAGCAGCTCGATCACCTGCGCGAGGCGATCCTGCAGGCTCTCTTGGGCTTTCTTTACTTCTATTTCGGTCATAGGCGAACTCCACTCCCAGCAGCGGAGCACGCCGGGAGAATCAATCGGTTAGATCTGGCTGTATGAAGCGTGTTAACGAGTAACTACTGGGTAAGTCCATGGTGGGATTCCACAAGCCCCGGCGGGGCTGACGGGCGCAATCATACACTGTGTAAGCTGTCGGATCGCTTAAATTTTTGGCCAGAACAATCGTTTGCGCGATAAAGCTATGACAACGCTCGAAGCCGACAGTGCGACGACACAACCACTTCGAAAAGCACATTGCATACGCCCCTGACCACTCGATCGATTTGAGTCTAGCCGGCGCCAACCGACAAATCAGTCAGGCGGGACCAATAAAAATCAGGAAAAAAAAAGCCCGCTTATATAAGCGGGCTTTTCTTGTGTGGCGGACTCAGGAGGATTCGAACCTCCGACCGCTCGGTTCGTAGCCGAGTACTCTATCCAGCTGAGCTATGAGTCCGTGGGGTAGTTTTAGACCAGATTACCACTGGTGGATCGAAGCAGCCTTGCAGGCAAAGCCACTTCAAAAGTGGCGGACTCAGGAGGATTCGAACCTCCGACCGCTCGGTTCGTAGCCGAGTACTCTATCCAGCTGAGCTATGAGTCCGTGGGGTAGTTTTAGACCAGGTTACCACTGGTTGATTGAAGCAGCCTTGCAGGCAAAGCCACTTCAAAAGTGGCGGACTCAGGAGGATTCGAACCTCCGACCGCTCGGTTCGTAGCCGAGTACTCTATCCAGCTGAGCTATGAGTCCGTGTCTTGCTGTGCCATTCAGATCGCACGAAGCGCTCTAGGCAAATAATGGCGGTGAAGGGGGGATTCGAACCCCCGATACCCTTATGAGGTATACTCCCTTAGCAGGGGAGCGCCTTCGGCCACTCGGCCACCTCACCGCAACACGAGGCGAATATTAAACACACCCTTCCTCGTTTGCAACCCTTTTTTTGAAAAAAACTTCAAAAAAATTAAAGGCTTGGCTCCTCGTCCTTCTCTTTCTTGATCCGCAGGTAGATTTCCTCGCGGTGAACAGCCACTTCCTTCGGCGCGCTCACGCCTATACGCACCTGGTTGCCTTTGACACCCAGGACCGTCACGGTGATCTCACCGTCACCAATGATCAGGCTCTCGGCGCACCGACGAGTCAGAATCAGCATAGTTTTCTCCTCACATGAATCTTCAGGGACAACAGTCTTTGATAAGCAGGGCCTGGCCGGGGACGACGGCATTGGCCCGGATCGACCACCACGGCTGCCTGGACAGGGACAGCCGCGGCGACCAGAAACGCGAAGGGCGCGGCAAGCCGCGCCCCTCCAGGCAGCGTGTCACTCACCCTGTCGGGCAGGCGCGTCGAGCTCGAACGCGGTGTGCAGCGCACGTACGGCCAGCTCTAGATACTTCTCCTCGATCACCACCGAGACCTTGATCTCGGAGGTGGAGATCATCTGGATGTTGATGCTCTCCTTGGCCAGGGCTTCGAACATGCGGCTGGCAACGCCCGCGTGGGAGCGCATGCCGACGCCGACGATCGACACCTTGGCGATCTTGGTGTCGCCGATCACTTCACGCGCGCCGATTTCGCGGGCGGTGTTCTCCAGCACGCTCAACGCCTTCTCGTACTCGTTGCGGTGCACGGTGAAGGTGAAGTCGGTGGTGTTATCGTGCGAGACGTTCTGCACGATCATGTCGACTTCGATGTTCGCAGCGCTGATCGGGCCGAGGATCTTGAACGCGACGCCCGGGGTATCCGGCACGCCGCGAATGGTCAGCTTGGCCTCATCACGGTTGAAGGCGATACCGGAAATGATCGGCTGTTCCATGGATTCCTCTTCATCGATGGTAATGAGGGTACCCGGACCCTCCTTGAAGCTGTGCAGCACGCGCAGCGGGACGTTGTACTTGCCGGCGAACTCCACCGAACGGATCTGCAGCACCTTGGAACCGAGGCTGGCCATTTCCAGCATCTCCTCGAAGGTGATCTTCTCCAGGCGCTGGGCCTGGGGCACGACCCGCGGGTCGGTGGTGTAGACGCCATCGACATCGGTGTAGATCTGGCACTCGTCGGCCTTCAGCGCCGCCGCCAGGGCTACGCCGGTGGTGTCGGAGCCACCACGGCCGAGGGTGGTGATATTGCCGTGCTCATCGACCCCCTGGAAACCGGCGACCACCACGACCCGACCGGCCTTGAGGTCGGCGCGGATCTTCTGGTCGTCGATTTGCAGAATGCGCGCCTTGTTGTGCGCGCTGTCGGTGAGGATGCGCACCTGGTTGCCGGTGTAGGACACCGCCGGCACGCCGCGCTTCATCAAGGCCATGGACAACAGGGCGATGGTGACCTGCTCGCCAGTCGAAACGATCACGTCCAGCTCACGGGGTTCGGGCTTGTCGGTGATCTGCTTCGCCAGGTCGATCAGGCGATTGGTTTCCCCGCTCATCGCCGACAGCACGACCACCAGGTCGGTACCCTGCTCGCGGAATTTCTTGACCTTGTCGGCAACCTGCTCGATCCGCTCGATGGAACCGACAGAGGTGCCGCCAAATTTCTGTACGATCAACGCCATTTCAAAGGTGCCTCAGCCCTCAAGGGCCCCAAAAAACAATCCAACATGAAGAGGCCGGCCACTAGACGACCGGCCCCCTCATCTCAAAGTCCCTGCTCGGCGAACGGCACTGCCAGGGCCAGGGCCTTGTCCAGAGCAGCGACGTCGACGCCACCGCCCTGGGCCATGTCAGGGCGACCACCGCCCTTGCCACCGACCGCCGCAGCGGCTTGTTTCATCAGATCGCCAGCCTTGAGTTGGCCGGAGAGGTCCTTGGTCACGCCAGCCACCAGCACGACCTTGCCCTCATGCTCGCTGCCCAGCAGGATCACTGCGTGGCCGAGCTTGTTCTTCAGTTGATCGACGAGCGCCAGCAGCGCCTTGCCATCCTGCCCATCCAGGCGGGCGGCGAGCACCTTGGCACCCTTGACCTCAACGGCCGCGTTGGAGAGATCGTCCCCGGCGGCGCTGGCGGCCTTGGCCTGCAGCTGTTCCAGCTGCTTTTCCAGCTGGCGGTTGCGCTCGAGCACAGCCGACAGCTTGTCGATCAGGTTGTCGCGATTGCCCTTGACCAGTTGCGCGGCTTCCTTGACCTGCTCTTCGGCAGCGTTCAGGTAGGCCAGCGCGGCGGCCCCGGTGATCGCTTCGATACGGCGCACGCCAGAGGCCACGCCGCCTTCGCTGATGATCTTGAACAGGCTGATGTCGCCGGTGCGCTTGGCATGAATGCCGCCGCACAGCTCGACGGAGAAGTCACCGCCCATGCTCAGCACGCGCACGGTGTCGCCATACTTCTCACCGAACAACGCCATGGCGCCTTTGGCCTTGGCGGTTTCGATGTCGGTCAGCTCGGTCTGCACCTCGGTGTTGCGGCGCACTTCGCGGTTGACGATGTCTTCCAGGGCCTTGATCTGCTCCGGTTTGACCGCCTCGAAGTGGCTGAAGTCGAAACGCAGGCGCTGGCTGTCGACCAGCGAGCCCTTCTGCTGCACGTGCTCGCCCAGCACCTGGCGCAGGGCTTCGTGCAGCAGGTGGGTGGCGGAGTGGTTCAGCGAGGTGGCGTGCTGCACCTCGGCATCGACGCGGGCGTCGACCGTGGCGCCGACAGTCAGCGCGCCGCTGGCGACCACGCCGTGGTGCAGGAAGGCACCGCCGGTCTTGGTGGTGTCACGCACGTCGAAGCGCACGGCGCCGGCCTGCAGGTAGCCGGTGTCACCGACCTGGCCACCGGACTCGGCGTAGAACGGGGTGCGATCGAGGACCACGACGCCCTCCTCGCCCTCAGCCAGTTGCTCGACGGCCTGGCCGTCCTTGTACAGGGCGATGATCTTGCCCTGGCCTTCGGTGGCGTCGTAGCCGAGGAAGTCGGTGGCGGTGTCGACCTTGACCAGGCTGTTGTAGTCCATGCCGAAGGCGCTGGCGGAGCGGGCACGCTCACGCTGGGCCTCCATCTCGCGCTCGAAACCGGCTTCGTCGATGGTCAGCTCGCGCTCGCGGGCGATGTCGGCGGTCAGGTCCATGGGGAAGCCGTAGGTGTCGTACAGCTTGAACACCACGTCGCCCGGGACGACCTTGCCCTGCAGTTGCGCCAGATCCTGCTCGAGAATGCGCAGGCCCTGCTCGAGGGTCTTGGCGAACTGCTCTTCCTCGGTCTTGAGCACGCGCTCGATATGCGCCTGCTGACTTTTCAGTTCCGGGAAGGCTTCGCCCATCTCGGCCACCAGCGCGGCGACGATCTTGTGGAAGAAGCTGCCCTTGGCGCCCAGCTTGTTGCCGTGACGGCAGGCGCGACGAATGATGCGACGCAGCACGTAGCCACGGCCTTCGTTGGACGGCAGCACGCCGTCGGCGATCAGGAAGCCGCAGGAACGGATGTGGTCGGCGACCACTTTCAGCGACGGCTGCTCGTCGTTGCTGCAACCGATGGCCTTGGCGGCGGCGGCCAGCAGGCTCTGGAACAGGTCGATCTCGTAGTTCGAGTGCACGTGCTGCATCACCGCACTGATGCGCTCCAGGCCCATGCCGGTGTCCACCGACGGCGCCGGCAGCGGGTGCAGGACGCCATCGGCGGTGCGGTTGAACTGCATGAAGACGTTGTTCCAGATCTCGATGTAGCGGTCGCCGTCCTCTTCCGGCGAGCCGGGTGGGCCGCCCCAGATGTCGGCGCCATGGTCGTAGAAGATCTCGGTGCACGGGCCGCACGGGCCGGTGTCGCCCATGGTCCAGAAGTTGTCGGAGGCGTACGGGGCGCCCTTGTTGTCACCGATGCGCACCATGCGCTCGGCGGGCACGCCGACTTCCTTGGTCCAGATGTCGTAGGCTTCGTCGTCACTGGCGTAGACGGTGACCCACAGCTTTTCCTTCGGCAGGTTCAGCCACTTGTCCGAAGTCAGGAAGGTCCAGGCGAAGGTGATGGCATCACGCTTGAAATAGTCGCCGAAACTGAAGTTGCCCAGCATCTCGAAGAAGGTGTGGTGACGGGCGGTGTAGCCGACGTTTTCCAGGTCGTTGTGCTTGCCGCCGGCGCGCACGCACTTCTGGCTGCTCACGGCGCGGGTATAGGCGCGCTTTTCCTGGCCGAGGAAGCAGTCCTTGAACTGGTTCATGCCGGCGTTGGTGAACAGCAGGGTCGGGTCATTGCCCGGGATCAGGGAGCTGGAGGCAACACGAGTGTGCCCCTGCTCTTCGAAGAAGCGGAGGAAGGCTTCACGGATTTCTGCGCTTTTCATAGGTTCTTCCACGGAAACGGCGGCCATACGTCGAATCGACGAAACGACGGCAAAGGGCGCCATTATATCCAGCCTGAGAGGCGGATGCAGTGTGTTTATGGGGGAGAAACGGTCAATCGGGATGAAATGACCTTCATTTCAGTGATCATGGGCGCAGGCTATACAGTTAAAAGCAGCGGGACAACTCCCAAAATGGGGTCGCAAGGTAGCTCTAAATACCACAGGACGGGCGGTGCAGTGCCGAGAATGCTCCGTTCATCCCAACCATCGGAGCGAACATGCTTACCCTGAAAGAAGTGCTCAAGGGCACGTCCCCAACCGACCTCCACGACAGTCACGCCCTACCCTACAGCGATGCAAACCTCCACCTGGAAGTCATGCCCTCCGCCACGACCGCCCAAGGTGCGATATTACGCGGCACTGCCAAGCAACATGGCGTGCAGTTGCATGTCCAACGTGACCAGCACGGCGCACGCTTGAGGACAGCTGGCACCTGGTACTTCATTGCGATGGCCGAAAAGGATGCCCTGCACATCGCCACCGGCGATGGTGCAGACAGTGTCGAGATCCTCTCCGAGCATGACGGCCTGGTCGTCATCGAAACAGGGGCGGGCAATGACATCATCCAGGGACACTCGCCCGGCCCAGGCAATGTGGTTGTCAACGCAGGCACTGGAGACGACCACGTAGAACTCAGAGGCGGCGGTCAGGCGACGGTCTATGGCGGCGCAGGCGATGACGTGCTGATCACGAACATGCAGCACGCCACGATTTTCACAGGAACGGGAAGCGACACCGTCAAGGCACTGGGCACTGCGGTGATAGACGCGACGATAGGCAGCAATCACGTCGAATGCATTCCCGACCGAGACCACGTCTACAGCAACCCGCAAACCAGGATCACCTCGATTGCACCAAGTACGGGGCCATCTTCTCCGGTACGCGCTCACCCAGGCTACCAGTCCATTCTGGTTAGCGGCGACGCTTCTTACCGTGAACTGGTGGCCTTCAACCTCGCATTGCTGGTCGCCACCGCCACTGGCCGCGCCATGCTGGAAAGCCTGGACGCCAGCAACGCCCGTATCACCATCGAGAACATCCCCGAACTGGATAATGGTTACTTCAGGGGCGAGCCTTCACAGGGCGATCCCGCGATCCGCCATTCGCAGCATGGAGACAAGGTGCTTGAAGGCCGCATCGGGTTCAATCCCCTTGCCCAGAAAACCGACACACCCGCAGTGGTCATCCTTTATCACGAGCTATGCCACGCCTGGAACAGCGTCAATGGCACGGTTCTACCAGATCATGAGAACCAGGTAACGGGCTTGCCGACGCCGGGCAGTTTCGATTTCGACGGCGATCCTAGCACGCCACCGAACAACACCAATCCAGACCCATTCAACGAGAATGCACTGCGCCGCGAATTGGGCCTGCCTCGGCGCAATGTCTATTGAGGGAGCTTGAACACAGTTGTGTCCGGCATCTCAGGCCAGCTTCTGCCCTGCATCCGGCACGATGAGTATCCCCGCCCTGAGGCCGTTCTTGACCTTGGGGTTGGGGAAGATGATCCGCGCGCCCTCCTCCTCGACGATCCAGCGCGTCTCGGCCAGGTCCTCGGCCAGCAGGTAGCCCTTGCTCAGCTCGGAGAAGTTCTCGATATCCGCCGGCAGGTGCAGGTGGAAGCTGTCGCTGTGCTTGATGATCTCGCGGGAAACGCTGAACAGTTTCAGACCCTCGAGGCTCTGTTCGGTTTCGGGCTCGGCGTGCTCGATGATCTGGATCAGGCGCTCCTCGAGCCGGTCGAGGTTGACCTCTTCGTTCTGCCCGAAGGGGCGAGCCTTGCCAAGCTCCAGGGTGAAGGCCTCGGCATCGAGCTGCTCGTAGGTAAACGCGCTGAAGGTGATCGACGACTTGCTCTGCAGCAGGACCGCCTCCATGCCAGCCGCCGCCAGACGGGCCAGCTCGCGCCGGGAGTGTTTGCGCCCTTCCTTGAATGGGTAGAGCGCGAACTGCTCGATCTTCGAACCGCGAATGGCAGTATGCAGGTCGTAGTGCAGACGGGTGCGCTCGGGCTTGCTGAAAAACACCCGGGCGAACTGCTCGAGCTCCGCGGCGCGCAGCGCCTCGAAGCCACTGGAGAGTTCGTGGCGGCCATTGAACAGGCGGTTGATGTCCTGCTCGATGAAGCGCTCGCCCTTGCGGATCGCCGCGGGGTTGCCGAACAGGAACAGCACCCGCGCACGCGGCTTGATCTTGCCGTTGGCCACACCGTGCAGCAGCCGTTCGAGCAGCTCTATCGGCGCCGTCTCGTTGCCATGGATACCCGCCGACAGCAGCAGGTCGAGCCCGCAATCCTCACCCTCGGGCGGGCGCACTTCCAATGCGCCCTCCCCCAGCCAGCGCAAACGCACGCCCCTGGGGGTCACCTGGGTCTTCTCGGCCGGTTCGTGATCGGTCAGGGTCAGCTCAAGCAGTTTGCCGAGGGCGAGCATAGGCGCTTCCTTAGTGGTGGTGGCCGCAGTCCGGGCCGTGGACGTGGTCGTCGTCACCAGCGTCCGCCGGCTCCATTTCCAGCTGCAGGCTGACCAGGTTGGTGGCCATCGGGCGCAGCAGCAGATTGGCGTACTCGGTGTCGTCTTCCTCGACATCGACACCGATCAGCAACTGGCCACGGCCATCCTGCTGGATCCACACTTCCTTGCCTTGCCAAACCACGGCAAAACGGGTGCAGGAGGTTTCCAGCTGGGTGCCGTCTTCATCTTCCAGGATCAGGCGCAGGGCGTCGGACATTGCAATTTCTCTCTATCAAGGTTGGCGTTGGAACGGATACACCGAGCCCAGCTTGAGGATCTGGGTCAGCTCATCCAGGGCCGTGCGGCATTCCACCAGCAGCTGCGGGTCGGCCAGGTCCGCCTCGCCGAGGCGATCGCGGTAGTGCTTGTCGACCCACTGCACCAGGGTGTCGTACAGCGGGGCGGTCATGATAACGCCTGGATTGACCGCCGCCAGTTCCGATTCTTTCAGCGCCACGCGCAGGCGCAGGCAAGCCGGGCCACCGCCGTTCTGCATGCTCTGCTTGAGGTCGAACACCTTGACCTCCTTCACTGGGCCGCCCTGGCTGGTCAGCTGGCTCAGGTACGTCCAGACACGCTCGTTATTGCGGCACTCCTCGGGCACCACCAGCAGCATCGAACCGTCTTCGCGGCTGAGCAACTGGCTGTTGAACAGGTAGGAGCGCACCGCATCCTCCACCGTCACCGCCGAACGCGGCACACAGATACCCTGGAAGTTGCCGCCCTTGCCGGCCAGTTTAGCCTGCAGCTGGCCGAGCACCGCGTCAGTCTCGAGGAAGGCGTCCTCGTGATAGAACAGCACCTCGCCATTGCCCACCGAGATCACGTCGTTGTGGAACACGCCCTGATCGATCACCGCCGGGTTCTGTTGAGCGTAGACCACGCCAGCGTCGCTCAGGCCATGCAGACGGGCCACGGCCTGCGAAGCCTCCAGCGTCTGACGCGCCGGATACTTCTGTGGCGCGGGGTAGCGACTGTCGAACGCGCTGCGTCCGTAGACGAAGAACTCGACGCCCGCATCGCCATAGGCACGGCAGAAACGCGTGTGGTTGGCCGCGCCTTCGTCACCGAACTGCGCCACGGCCGGCAGCGCTTCATGGTGGGCGAAGACCTTGTCATCGCTGAACATCGCACCGAGCACACGGCTGGTGGTCGGATGTTCGATGCTGCGGTGGTACTTGCAGTTGAGGTTGGCGGCGGTGAAATGCACACGACCGTCCGCGGTGTCGGCACTGGGGCTGACGGTGGCGGCGTTGGCCACCCACATGCTCGAGGCCGAGCAGCTGGCCACCAGCAGCGGCATCGCGTCCTTCGCCGCGCGCTGGATCACCTCGGCATCGCTGCCGGTGAAGCCCAGGCGACGCAGCGCGGCGACATCCGGGCGTTCCTGCGGCGCCAGCACGCCCTGCTTGAAGCCCATGTCCATCAGCGCCTTCATCTTCGCCAGGCCCTGGCGCGCGGCTTCGCGCGGATTGGAGCCCTGCTGGCTGTTGCTCTGCGAGGCCACGTTGCCGTAGGACAGGCCGCCGTAGTTATGGGTCGGCCCCACCAGGCCATCAAAATTCACTTCAAAGGATTTCATCGGCTAGGCTCCGAGACCTGTTGTTATAGGGTGACGCCCGGCGTCAGGGTCGCCGGCAGTGCAAGGCTCGCGGTCTCCAGCGAAGCCACGGGATAGGCGCAGTAGTCCGCGGCGTAGTAGGCGCTGGCGCGATGGTTGCCACTGGCGCCGACGCCACCGAACGGCGCGCTGCTGGCGGCGCCGGTCAGTTGCTTGTTCCAGTTGACGATGCCGGCGCGGCTGCGCAGCCAGAAGTGCTGGTAGCGAGCGTTGGAGTCCGACAGCAGGCCGGCGGCCAGGCCGTACTGGGTGTTGTTGGCCTCCTCGATCGCCGCGTCGAAGTCGGCGTAGCGGATCACCTGCAGCAACGGGCCGAAGAATTCCTCATCCGCACGCTCGGCCACGGCCGTCACGTCGATGATGCCTGGAGTAAGCAGGGCTGCGTCACTTTGGGGCTGGGTCATTTCCAGCAACGCCACGCCACCTTTGCCAAGCAGTTCGGCCTGGGCGGCAAGCAACGCGCGAGCCGCCTGCAGCGAGATCACCGAGCCCATGAACGGCGCAGGCTGCTGGTCGAAGGCGCCGACGCTGATACCGCGGCTGACTTCGACCAGGCGCTGGATCAGCGCATCGCCCCAAGCACCCTGCGGCACCAGCAGGCGACGGGCACAAGTGCAGCGCTGGCCGGCGGAGATGAAGGCCGACTGGATGATGGTGTAGACCGCGGCATCCAAGTCCTTGACCTCGTCGACCAGCAATGGGTTGTTGCCGCCCATTTCCAGCGCGAGGATCTTGTCGGGACGTCCGGCGAACTGCTGGTGCAGCAGGTTGCCGGTACGGCTGGAGCCGGTGAAGAACAGCCCGTCGATGCCTGGGTTGGCAGCCAGCGCCACGCCGGCCTCACGCGCACCCTGGACCAGGTTGAGCACACCGGCCGGCAGGCCGGCGGCAATCCAGCAGTTGACGGTCAGCTCGGCGACCTTCGGCGTCAGCTCGCTGGGCTTGAACACCACGCAGTTGCCCGCCAGCAGGGCCGGCACGATATGGCCGTTGGGCAGGTGACCCGGGAAATTGTACGGCCCGAACACCGCCACCACGCCATGGGGCTTGTGCCGCAGCACCGCGGTGGCGTCGGCCAGCGGGCCGCTTTTCTCTCCCGTGCGCTCGCGGTAGCTCTGCACGGAGATCGCCACCTTGTTGATCATGCTGGTGACTTCGGTGGCCGACTCCCACAGGGGCTTGCCGGTTTCCTCGCCAATGCAGTGGGCCAGCGCCTCGGCGTGCTGCTTCAACTGCCCGGCGAACTTCTCCAGCACGTCGATGCGTGCTTCCAGGCTCAGCGATGCCCAGCCCGGAAACGCCTTGCGAGCGGCCTGCACGGCGGCTTCAACCTGGCCGGCATCGGCGCCCTGCCCTTGCCAGACCACCGCCTGGGTGACCGGATTCAACGACTGCAAGGCTTCGCCCTGGCCGGCCAACCACTGGCCTGCGATGTAATGCGTGGTCATTTACTGAGCCTCCCGAGCGGCGGACAGCGGCACCGCGCGCACGTTGTCGCCGGCGCCCAGACGCAGGCGCTTGGCGGTCTGCGGATCGACCACCAGGGTACCGGCCGCCAGGCGCGCAGGCGCCGCAGTGATGCGGCAGTCTTCGCGCTTGCGGTTATGGATGATGTAAGGGGTAGCGTCATCGCCCGGCGTGCCCACGGCCAGCACCAAGGTCTGGCTGTCGCGCACGGCGCGGATCTTCGAAGTCTCGCACTCGATGGCGGGACCTGCATCGAAGATGTCGACGTAGCCCTGGTAGTTGAAGCCCTCGCGCTTGAGCATCGCCAGCGCGGGCTCGGTATCGGTGTGCACGCGACCGATGACATTGCGCGCGGCCTCCGACAGGAAGCAGGTGTACAGCGGGAACTTGGGCATCAGCTCGGCGATGAACGATTTGTTGCCCACGCCGGTCAGGTAGTCGGCCTGGCTGAACTCCATCTTGAAGAAGTGCCGCCCCAGGCTCTCCCAGAACGGCGAACGCCCCTGCTCGTCGGACATGCCGCGCATCTCGGCGATGATCTTGTTGCCGAACAGCTCCGGGAACTCGGCGATGAACAGCATGCGCGCCCGGGACAGCAAGCGACCGTTAAGGCCGCTGCGGTGGTCGCTGCGCAGGAACAACGAACACAGCTCGGAGTTGCCGGTCAGGTCGTTGGCCAGGAACAGCGTGGGGATCTCGCGGTAGATGTTCAGCTCCTGGGAAGCGCTGACGGTCAGGCCGACCCGGTAGTTGTACCAAGGCTCGCGCAGGCCGACGGCGCCGGCGATGGCGCTGATGCCGACCACCAGGCCTTCGTCGTTCTCCAGCACGAACAGGTAGTCGGTGTCGCCACGCTCGGCTTCGCCGCGGAAGCTCTTCTCGGCCCAGCCGACACGGTGGCCGAGGCGCTCCTCGTTGGCGGGTAGCGTGGTCAGCCCAGTGGTGCCGGTACTGCGGGCCAACTCGATCAGCGCGGGTAAATCGCTGCTGCGTACAGGACGAACGATCATGCTATCTCCTTGTGCGGCGGTCTGTGCCCACCGCGAAACTCTCTGTTGCGGCGTCTCAGACCGCGACCAGGCGCACGCTGGCGCCCTCGCCCACACCAAGGGCATCGGCGGCTTCGCTGTTCAGGTTGACCGGCTTGCCCGGCACCCAGTCCAGCTCCAGCAGCACCGCGCGGTAGTCCTGCAACTGGCCGTTGCACACCAGGTAGGGGCGCCCGCCCTTGACCGGCGCGTCGTCGAGCTTGACCGGCACCACGCGGCTCTGGGCGATGGAGCGGATGCCCGAGGTCCGGGCATGCAGGGTCGGGCCGCCATCGAAGATATCGATGTAGTGCTCGGTCTCGAAGCCTTCGCGCATGAGGATGTCGAAGGTGATCTGCGCGCGCGGGTGGACCTGGCCCATGGCTTCCTGCGCCTCGTCGGCCAGCAGCGGCACATAGATCGGGTAATGCGGCATCAGCTCGGCGAGGAAGGTGCGGCTCTTCAGGCCACACAGGCGCTCGGCGTCGGCGTAGTTGAGGTCGAAGAAGTTGCGGCCGATGGCGTCCCAGAACGGCGACTCACCCTGCTCGTCGCTGTAGCCGACGATTTCGGTCACCACCGAGTCGGCGAAACGCTCCGGATGCGCGGCCATGAACAGCAGGCGACCGCGGGAATTGAGCTCGGCCCAGCTGCTGCCCACCAGCTCCGGCAGCACATAGAAGCTGGTCAGCAGGCTGTTGCCGGTCAAGTCGTGGCACAGCGACAGGACATGGATCTTGTTGTGGATCTTCAGCTCGCGCGAAGCATGCACGAAGGTCTCGTTGCGAAAGCTGTAGAACGGCTCGGAATAGCCGGCCGACGCGACGATGGCCGAGCAGCCCGCCAGCTTGCCGGTCTCGCTGTCCTCGAGCACGAAGAAGTAGCTCTCCTCGCCATTGAAGCTGACCTCGGCGGCGAAGGAGGTCTCCGAGGCGGCGATCTTGTCGCCCAGGCGGCCGGCATCGTCCGGCAGCGAGGTGACACCAATGGGGCTGTCGGCAGCCATGCGCTGCACTTCGTTCAGATCCGCCATTTGCGCGGGGCGCATCACCAGCATGGTGTCACTCCTTTCGGGATAGCGCGCCGATCACATCGGCACGGAAAAACGGCGGGCACGCGCCACTACCTGCAAGCAGGTGCCCACACTGGAATCAGGTATCGCCGGCCCGCCTGCGGACCGGCGACTGGACCCAGGGCTCAGCCCTGGGTCAGTTTGCGCACAGCGCGCTCGAAGCGCTCCAGGCCTTCGTCGATATCGGCGTCCTCGACCACCAGGCTCGGGGCGAAGCGCACCACGTCGGGGCCTGCCTGCAGGACCATCACGCCTTCCTTCTCGGCGGCGTTGAGGATGTCCTTGGCCTTGCCTTTCCAGGCCTCGCTCAGCACGCAGCCGATCAGCAGGCCGACACCGCGCACCAGGGTGAACAGGCCGGTCTCCTGGCCGATCTTCTCCAGGCGGGTCTTGAAGCGCTCATGCTTGGCCTTGATACCGGCCAGGGTTTCTGGGGTGTTGATCACATCCAGCACGGCGCAGGCGACGGCGCAGCCCAGCGGGTTGCCGCCATAGGTGGTGCCGTGGGTACCGACGGCCAGGTGCTTGGCGATGTCGCTGGTGGTCAGCATGGCGCCGATCGGGAAGCCGCCACCCAGGCTCTTGGCGCTGGTCAGGATGTCCGGGGTCACGCCGTAGTGCTGGTAGGCGTACAGCGAGCCGGTGCGGCCGACGCCGGTCTGCACTTCGTCGAAGATCAGCAGGGCGTTGTGCTCGTCGCACAGCTTGCGCGCGCCTTCCAGGTAGGCCTTGTCGGCCGGGACCACGCCGCTCTCGCCCTGGATCGGCTCGATGACCACGGCGCAGGTCTTGTCGGAAATCTGTGCCTTGAGCGCTTCCAGGTCGTTGTACGGCACATGGCTGATGCCCGTGATCTTCGGGCCGAAGCCGTCGGAGTACTTGGGCTGGCCGCCGACACTGACGGTAAACAGGGTGCGACCGTGGAAGCTGTTCACGGTGGCGATGATCTCGTGCTTCTCAGGGCCGAAACGGTCATGGGCGACGCGACGGGCCAGCTTGAAGGCGGCCTCGTTGGATTCGGCGCCCGAGTTGCAGAAGAACGCGCGCTCGGCAAAGGTGGCGTCCACCAGCTTGTGCGCCAGGCGCAGGGCCGGCTCGTTGGTGAACACGTTGGAGACATGCCAGAGGGTGTTGGCCTGCTCGGTCAGCGCCTTGACCAGTGCCGGGTGGCAATGGCCCAGGGCGTTGACGGCGATGCCACCGGCGAAGTCGATCAGCTCGCGACCGGTCTGATCCCAGACTCGAGAGCCCTCGCCTCGCACAGGAATGAAGGCCGCCGGGGAATAGTTGGGAACCATCACCTGGTCGAAATCGGCACGTTGCACCGGGGCTTGCTCAACGGACATCTGAGTCTCCTGAAGAGGAACGCTGGCCTGGAAGTGGCGAGCGATGAAGGGATTGTAAGGACTGATCGGCGCCTGTCCTTGCTGCCAGGCGACAACTTGTTACAGCGCCAAACCCTGTTTTCACGCGGTTTTCGGCAATGCGACAAACAGTGTCGCAATCGCGCAGTGTAACGGCAGAGCAAGACTGGGTGAACGGTTGTTCATTGTAGGAGCGGCCTTGTGTCGCGAAAGGGCCGCAA
>NZ_JAOCDM010000125.1 GCF_029840925.1 Pseudomonas sp. GD03858 | reverse complement strand
CGGTCAGCACCAGGGCGCGCACGCTGCGGTCCTGCTCCAGGCGCTCGAGCACGCCGGCCAGTTCCTCCATCAGCTCGACGCACAGGGCGTTGAGGGCTTCGGGGCGGCTCAGGCGCACCAGCGCGACGGCGCCGAACTGTTCCAGTTGCAGGTAGTCGAGTTTCATCCGTGTCGTCTCGGTTCAGTGGCGTGGGGATTGGTGGCGGGCGTCGATGAGCACCGGGCAGCTGGCTTCGTCGATGACCTTGCTGGCGATCGAAGGATCGAGCATGCGCTTGAGGCGTGACAGGTGGCGGTGCCCCATGACGATCAGGTCGCTGTTGCGTGCCTTCGCCACCTTGATGATGGCTTCGGCCGGTTCGCCGACCTCCTGGCTGCCGGTGGTCGAGAAGCCCGCCTGTTCGAAGGCCTGGATGGCCTGTTGCACGATCTTGTCCGCGTGCAGCTGCTCCTGGGCGGCGGCGGGGTATTCGGTGCGGTCGAAGCTGCTCAGGCGCTGGTCGAACTCTTCCAGGGCATAGGCGCTGTCGACCGCCAGCAACACGTGCAGCAAATGCTGCTCGGTATCGCAGAAGCGCTTGACGGTGTCGAGGATGCCGAGGCTGTGCGAGGTGCCATCGATGGCGATCAGTACCGACCTGAACATGCTTGCGGGTCCATTGTTTATGTACAAGGCAGGTATTCTTGAGAATGCATGCAGCCGGGTAAATGGTGTGCGGCGCAATCACATGTTGCGTCGTATGCAAAGGCAGGAAAGTCGGCAAAGACTGGTAATATTGCAGCGGATTCACTGAAATTCTTGAATGGATGCTTACCATGCACTTTCCGGATATGAACCTGCTGGTCGCGCTGGATGCGCTGCTCGACGAAGGCAGCGTGGTCGGGGCGGCACGCCGCATGAACCTCAGCCCGGCGGCCATGAGCCGCACCCTGACACGAATCCGCCATGCCGTCGGCGACCCGATTCTGGTGCGCGCTGGCCGTGGCCTGGTGCCCACGCCCAAGGCCATGGCGCTGCGCAGCCAGGTGCGCAGCGTGGTCGAACAGGCCGGCCAGGTCTTCAGCTCCAGCGACGAGGTCGACCTGCCGACCCTCGAACGTTCTTTCAATCTGCGCGCCAACGATGTGTTCATCGCGCCGTTCGCCACGCCATTGCTGGAAACCATGCGTCGGCAGGCGCCGCGCACCGTGCTGCGCTTCGTCCCGGAGGGCGAGGGCGGCGACGAGGACGAAAGCCTGCGCGACGGGCGACTGGACCTGTATATCAGCGCCACCCGCAACCTGGGGCCGGAGATCAAGGTGCAGAGTCTGTTCTCCACCACCTTCGTTGGCCTGGCCCGGGTCGACCATCCGATCTTCAGCGACGAGATCACCCCGGAGCGCTTCGCCGCCTATGAGCAGATCAGTGTGTCGCGGCGCGGTCGCGCCACCGGCCCGATCGACCAGGCCCTGGCGGGCATGGGCTTGAGCCGGCGAGTGGCATTGATCACGCCGAGCTTCCACTCGGCGATGTTCTCGTTGCCCGAGTCCGACCTGTTGCTGCCGTTGCCGCAGCATGTGCTGCTCAGTGTGGCGCGGCTGGGGCTGCCGTTGCGCTCGTTCCGGATCCCGATCGCGCTCGAGTCGGTGGCCATCATGCAGGCCTGGCACCCGCGCTACGACAACGATCCGGCGCATCGCTGGCTGCGGCAGACGCTTAAGGAGTGCTGCAGCAGGCATTGAGTGAGGGACGTTTGCGGCGCCCCAGTAGGAGATCGCCCAGCCCTTTGGGGCTGGGCTGTCGCGCAGGGAACCGTTATCCCTGTGGGAGCGGGCTTGCCCGCGAAGCAGGCGCCACGGTTCCTGGCACCGGCTTCGCCGGTGTTCGCGGGCAAGCCCGCTCCCACAGGATCAAACTAAATCAATGAGTTCTGGTTTGTTCCATGAGAGCGGCCTTGTCGAGGCGTCGGACCGGCCGGAAAGGGCTGCGCAGCAGACCCTGGCGGGTATTGCCGGAACCGCCATGCGCCCCTTTCGCGGCGCAAGGCCGCTCCTGCAGGGACATGCGTGGGGCCGGGGCATAGGGCACTTATGATTAAGTGACTTGATTGTTGCATTGCATGCAGCACAAAGCTGCGAATATGTCAGTTTTCGTCAGCATTGCGCCTCCCTAGACTTGCCGGGTATCTATTTTCCCGGAGTTCCAAAGCCATGCGTGCCTATCTGCCTTGTCCCGCCCCAGCCCGTAGCGCCGGGGCCAGGCCATGACTTCGCTGGCCGTCACGGCTACCGCCGCGGCAGCGGCCCCGGCCAAGCCGGCCGCACCCCCGGCGTTCGGTCCGCGCATCGTGGTCGGCCTGGTCGGCGTGTTGCTGGCGGTACTGTGCGCCGGCCTCAACGAGATGGTCACCAAGATGGCCCTGGCCGATATTCGCGGTGGCATGGGCATCGGCGCCGACGAAGGTTCGTGGCTGGTGGCGCTGTATTCGGCGACCTCGGTGTCGGCCATGGCCTTCGCGCCCTGGTGTTCGGTGACCTTCTCCCTGCGCCGCTTCACGCTCTGCGCCATCGGCGCCTTCGCCGTGCTCGGCCTGCTGTGCCCGTTCGCGCCCAACCAGGAAACCTTGATGGTGCTGCGCACTTTGCAAGGCTTCGCCGGTGGTGCCCTGCCGCCGATGCTGATGAGCGTGGCGCTGCGCTTCCTGCCGCCGGGCATCAAGCTCTATGGCCTGGCCGGCTATGCCCTGACCGCCACCTTCGGCCCCAGCCTGGGCCTGCCGCTGGCGGGCCTGTGGACCGAATACGTCGGTTGGCAGTGGGCGTTCTGGCAGATCATCGTACCGTCGTTGCTGGCAATGGCCTGCGTGGCCTGGGGGCTGCCGCAGGACCCGCTGCGCCTGGAACGCTTCAAGCAGTTCGACTGGCGTGGCCTGTTGCTGGGGCTGCCGGCGATCTGCTCGATCGTCATCGGCCTGTCCCAGGGCGACCGCTATGGCTGGTTCAACTCGCCGATGATCTGCTGGCTGCTGGGCGGCGGCCTGGCGCTGCTGGTGCTGTTCATGATCAACGAGTGGTCCCACCCGCTGCCGTTCTTCAAGTTGCAGATGCTCACCAACCGCAACCTCACCCACGCCCTGATCACCCTGGGCGGCGTGCTGGTGGTGCTGTCGGCGGTGATCATCATTCCGTCGAGCTTCCTGGCCCAGATCCAGGGCTATCGCCCGGCGCAGACCGGCCCGGTGATGCTGCTGGTGGCGCTGCCACAATTGCTGGCCCTGCCGCTGACGGCGGCGCTGTGCAACATCCGCGCGGTGGACTGCCGCTGGGTGCTGGCCATCGGCCTGGGCATGCTGGCGGTGTCCTGCTTCGGCGGCACCTTCGTCACCTCGCAATGGATCCGCGACAACTTCTACGTGTTGCAGCTGTTCCAGATCTTCGGCCAACCCATGGCGGTGATCCCGCTGCTGATGCTCGCCACCGGCGGCATGACGCCGCAGGACGGCCCGTTCGCCTCGGCCTGGTTCAACACCATCAAGGGCCTTGCCTCGGTGGTCGCCGCCGGAGTGCTGGACGCGCTGACCACCAGCCGCCGGCATTTCCACTCGAACATGCTGGTGGACAACCTGGGCAACTCGCCGCTGGTCGACGGCAACGCCGCGGGCCTGGCCAAGCGTATTCACGAACAGGCTGTGGTGCTGACCTCGGCTGACCTCTACCTGTGCATGGCACTACTGGCGCTGGCGCTGATCGTGCTGATTCCCTTCGTGCCTACCCGAATCTATCCACCCCGCGCGGTGGCATAGCGTTCTTGTTGAGAGAGAAAGACATCATGACCATGAGTAAAAACCAGAAACTGGCCTTGATCGCGGCGGCGGTCATCGTCGTCGGCGGCATCGCCTCTACCGCCTTGCCGTCGCTGTTCGGCGGCGGGGGCGTGCAGTCGACCAACGACGCCTACGTGTCGGCGGACTACACCGTGGTGGCCCCGAAAGTGGCCGGTTTCATCACCCAAGTGCTGGTGGAGGACAACCAGCAGGTCAAGGCCGGACAGACCTTGGCGCGCATCGACGACCGCGATTTCCAGGCCGCCCTGGCGGCGGCCGAGGCCCAGGCGCAGATGGCTCGCGCACAACTGCAGAACGCCAAGGCCACCCTGGAGCGCCAGGCTTCGCTGATCTCCCAGGCCGAGGCCACGGTGGCCGCCGACAAGGCCGAGCTGGCCTTTGCCAGCCACGAGCTGACCCGCCACACGCGCCTGGCCGAGCAGGGCGCCGGCACTGTGCAGAACGCCCAACAGGCGCGCAGCCGGGTCGACCAGGCCCAGGCGCGCTCGACCAACTCCAGCGCGGCCCTGGCGGCGGCGCGCAAGCAGACCGACATCCTCAGCGCGCAACTGCAGGCCGCCGAGGCCGGGCGCAAGCATGCCGATGCGACCCTGGACCGCGCGCGGCTGGACCTGTCCTACACCACCATCGTCGCACCGATCGACGGCATGGTCGGCGAGCGCGCGGTGCGCATCGGCTCCTACGTGCAGCCAGGGGCGAAGATGCTCTCGGTAGTGCCGTTGCAACGTGCCTACGTGATCGGCAACTTCCGCGAAACCCAGCTGACCCACGTACTGCCTGGGCAGCGCGTGGAGGTGAGCGTCGACACCTTCCCCGGCGAGCGCCTGCGTGGGGTCGTGCAGAGCGTCGCGCCGGCCACCGGCCTGACCTTCGCGGCGGTCAAGCCGGACAACGCCACCGGCAACTTCACCAAGGTGGTGCAGCGTATTCCGGTGAAGATCGTCTTCGACGCCGACCAGCCACTGTTGCAGCGCCTGCGCGTGGGCATGTCGGTGATCGCCGACATCGACACCCGCAGCGAAGGCGGCCAGGACGCCCGGGGCAAGGCCAACCAGGAGGTCAGCGCCCGATGAAGCTTGCACGCACCGGCACGCCCTTGCTGTTGGGCGCTACCCTGGCCTTGAGTGCCTGCACCCTCGGACCGGACTTCCACAAGCCCACCCCGAGCGCCCCGGCGGCCTGGCCCGAGTTGCAGGAAAAGGCCGCGCCCAGCCAGCCGCAAAGCACGCCGCTGGAGGCCCGTTGGTGGGAGACCTTCCACGACGCGCAGCTGACAGCGCTGATCCAGCGCGCGGTAGACCGCAACCTGGACCTGCAGATTGCCACCTCGCGTTTGATGCAGAGCCGCGCGCTGCGCATGAGCATCGCCTCGGCGCAGTACCCGTCGGTGGACGTCAACGCCGGCTACAGCCGGGCGCGCAACAGTGCCGAGGGGCTTTCCGACCCGTCCGGCAAAGGCGGCAAGTCGGCCTTCAACCTGTGGCAGGGCGACTTCGTCGCGGCCTGGGAACTGGACCTGTGGGGGCGCGTGCGCCGCGAAGTGGAAGCGGCCGACGCCAGTGTCGAGGTTGCCGAGAACGATCGCCAGGGCGTGCTGTTGTCGCTGCTGGCGGAAACCGCCAGCACCTACATCCAGCTGCGTTCGGTGCAGAGCACGCTCGGCGTGGTGCGCGAGAACCTCGACGTGTCCCGGCACTCGCTGCGCCTGTCGCAGATGCGCCTGAACGACGGCGTGGCGACCAACCTCGATGTGGCCCAGGCCGCCGCCCAGGTGGCCGCGGTCGAGGCACGCCTGCCGACCCTCGAGGAGCGCCAGGCCCAGCTGATCAACGCCCTGAGCCTGCTGGTGGCCGAGCCGCCGCGCAGCCTGCAGCGCGAACTGCTGACCCCGGGCGAGCTGCCGCGCACCGCCCAGCGCTTCGCCATGGGCCTGCCATCGGAGCTGGCCGAGCGTCGTCCCGACATCCGCCAGGCCGAGGCGCGGCTGCACGCGGCCACCGCCAGCATCGGCGTGGCCAAGGCCAACTTCTACCCAAGCATTCGCCTGTCCGGCAGCGCCGGCTTCCAGTCGATGCAACTGTCCGACTTCGGCAACTGGGACGCGCGGCGCTTCGCTATCGGGCCACAGTTGAATCTGCCGATCTTCGAGGGCGGGCGCCTGAAGGGCGTGCTCGAGCTGCGCGAGGCGCAGCAGCAGCAGGCGGCATTGCAGTACCAGCAGACGGTGCTGCGCGCCTGGCACGAAGTCGACGACGTGCTGCGCCAGTACAACGCCAGCCAGTTGCGCCGCGACCTGCTCGAGGAAGCGGTGCGCCAGAGCCGGGTCGCCCTGGACAACGCCAAGCGCCAGTACGTGGAGGGCGCGGTGGACTTCCTCAACGTGTTGACGGTGCAGAGCGCGTTGCTGGCCAACCAGGAGCAGTGGGTGCAAAGCAGCGCCGCCACTTCGCTGTCCATGGTGGGGCTGTACAAGTCCCTGGGCGGCGGTTGGCAATCGTTCGCGCCGGTATTGCAAGCCAAGGTCGAACGCGATTGAACACAGCGGTCAAACAGCCATGAGGCACGCCGCCAACAATGCTCGCGTTGTTGGCGGCGTGTTTTTTTTGGGAACAGAAGTCATCCAGAAAAAGGACGCAGGTATGAATATTTCCTTGCACGGCAAGCGTGCGATCGTCAGCGGTTCCACGGCCGGAATAGGGTTCGCCGTCGCCTTCGGCCTGGCCGAGGCGGGTGCGGATGTGGTGATCAACGGCCGCGATGATGGCCGGGTCAGACGCGCCATCAAGAAAATCACCGACAAGCTGCCAGGCGCCAAGGTGTCCGGCGTGGTGGCGGACCTTGGCACGGCCGAGGGGGTGAAGAAACTGTTCGCCAAGGAGCCGGAAATCGACATCCTGGTGAACAACCTGGGCATCTTCGAGCCCAAGGGCTTCTTCGAGATCAGCGACGAAGACTGGCAGCGCTTCTTCGAGGTCAACGTGATGAGCGCGGTGCGCCTGTCGCGTCACTATGCCCAGGGCATGAAGGTGCGCAACTGGGGCCGGGTGCTGTTCATGTCCAGTGAATCGGCGCTGCAGATCCCGACCGAGATGGTCCACTACGGCACCACCAAGACCGCGCTGCTGGCGGTGTCCCGCGGCCTGGCCGAGACCCTGGCCGGCACCGGCGTGACGGTCAACGCCGTGTTGCCGGGGCCGACCCGTTCCGAAGGCGTGGGTGGTTATTTCGAGAAGATGGCCGACGAGGCCGGCAAGCCGGTGGAAGAGCTGGAGGCCAGCTTCATCGCCGAGCACCGATCCAGCTCGATCATCAAGCGCCTGGCCACGGTCGAGGAGGTCGCCAGCCTGGTGGTCTACCTGGCTTCGCGTCAGGCCAGCGCCACCACCGGCGCGGCCATGCGCGTGGATGGCGGGGTGGTGCGTTCGATCGCCTGATGCAAAAAAGCCCGGGTGGCGATGCCGCCCGGGCCGTGTCTCTTGTGTGCGGCGTCGGCCGCGAGGCAGATAATTCGGTGGTGCGCCGATGCGACTTGCCCGCGAAGCGGCGCTCGATCTTGCAGGCGCCGCCGTCTGTCAATGCGCCAGGGTCGGCTGGCTCATCGTCGGCAGCCCGTAGTCGAACTCGGCGAACAGCCGGGCGAAGCGCTTGAGCGACTCCGGCGCGTCCATGCGCTCCATCACCACCTCGATGAACACCAGCGAGTCGCAGGCCTCGGCTTCGATCAGCGTCACTTCCAGCTGGTCTTCGGTGTGCACGGTGAAGTGCCTGGCGCGGTCACGGGTGTCGAGCACCTTGGGCAGTTGCGCGTAACGCCAGGGGTTGATGTCGTTGTAGCTGGAATGCTCGCCGAGGATCAGGCGTTCGATGGTGTAGCCGTCGTTGTTGATCAGGAAGATGATCGGCTTCAGGTCGTGGGCGAGGATGGTCGACAGTTCCTGCACGGTCATCTGCAACGAGCCGTCACCGATGAACAGCATCTGCCGCCGTTGCGGCTGGGCCAGCAGGCTGCCGAGCAGCGCCGGCAAGGTGTAGCCGATCGAGCCCCAGATCGGCTGGGTGAGGTAGGTCACGCCTCGCGGCATGCGCAGGCCATTGAGGCCGGCCGACGAGGTGCCGCTCTCGGCGATGATCAGTTCGTCGCCGCGGATCAGGTTGGCGATGCGCTGCCAGAAGCGCAGCTGGCTCAACGGGCGTTCGGGCTGGGCCTGGTACGCCGCTGGGCCGCTGAAGGGCGGCACCTGGCGCGGCGCGGCCTGCATGACCGGTGGCTGCTGCACCAGGGTTTCCAGCACCTGGCGCATGCTCACGGCGTTGTAGTGGACCTTGGCCATCGATGCGGCATAGGGCTGCAGCTGGATCAGCGCGCCGTCCTGGAACTTCTGCGAGAACAGCGCGGTACTGACGTCGGCGAAGCGCGCGCCGATGCTCAGCACGCAGTCGGCCTGCTCGATCGCCTCGCGCACCGCCGGGGCGCTGCCGGCGCCGGCATAGGTGCCGAGCCACAAGTGGTGGGACTCCGGCAGCATGGCCTTGGCCGGTGGCAGGTTGGCGAAGGGCAGTTCGAGGCGTTCGATCAGTTCCAGTACCTGCTCGGTCAGGCCGAAGCGTTCGACATCGATATCCACCAGCACCACCGGCCGGCTCGCCTTGGCCAGGCGATCGCGCAGTTTGGCGACGACATGCTGCAACTGGCCCGGCTCGCTGCGGGCCTCGCTCAGCTGCAGCGGGGTGTCGGGCACTTCGATGTGCAGGTAGGCCAGGTCCGAGGGTAGCTGCAGATACACCGGGCGGCGTTCGCGATAGCAGGTCTGCAGCACCCGGTCGATCTCCTGGGCGGCGTTCTCGACGGTGATGCGTGCCTGGGCCACGGTGAACTGACGCACGGCGACCATGATGTTGTCGTAGTTGCCGTCGGCCAGGGTGTGGTGCATCAGGGCGCGGTCGATGATCGCGTGCAGCGGTGGCATGCCGGAAATCATGACCACCGGGACCCGCTCGGCATAGGCCCCGGCGATGCCGTTCAGGGCACTCAGGTCACCGACGCCGTAGGTGGTCAGCACCGCGCCGAAGCCCTGGGCGCGGGCATAGCCGTCGGCGGCGTAGGCGGCGTTGAGTTCGTTGCAGTTGCCGATGAAGCGCAGGTCCGGCATGACCTCGACCTGTTCGAGCAAGGTCAGATTGTAGTCGCCGGGCACGCCGAACAGGTGGCGGATACCGAATTCCTGCAGGCGACGCAGGAGAAAGTCGCCGATGGTCATATCCATGTTGGGGTCAACCTCGTGAGTCCGTTGCGGAGGGTTACCAGGCCGTCAGCGCGTGCCGCGCAGGTCGATGACCTTGCCGGCCTTGCCTTCGGAGCGTTTCAGGGAGTGGCAGGGATTGAGCACGATGCGGGTGCTGATGCCGACGTGTACCTTGATCCGGTGGCTGAGCTGCTGGCACGCCGCGAGTTGCTCTTCGTTGCTCAGCCGGCTGTGCTCCGGGCGCAGCTCGACCTGGACGGTGAGCGCGTCGAGATTGCCTTCGCGGCTCACGTGCAGCTCGTGTACCGGGCTGAAGATGAACAGGTTCAGCAGCTGTTCCTCGATCTGGCTGGGGAATACGTTGACCCCACGGATGATCAGCATGTCGTCGCTGCGCCCGGTGATCTTGTCCAGGCGGCGCATGGCGCGGCCGGTGCCGGGCAGCAGGCGGGTGAGGTCGCGGGTGCGGTAGCGCACCATCGGCAAGGCTTCCTTGCTCAGGGTGGTGAGCACCAGTTCGCCGAACTGGCCGTCGGGCAGCACCTCGCCGGTCACCGGGTCGATGATCTCGGGGTAGAAGTGGTCTTCCCAGAGGGTCGGGCCGTCCTTGGTGTCCAGGTGTTCCATGGCCACGCCCGGGCCCATGATTTCCGACAGACCGTAGATGTCCAGGGCCTGGATGCCCAGGCGTTGTTCCAGTTCGCCGCGCATCTGCTGGCCCCACGGCTCGGCGCCGAAGATCCCGACCCGCAGCGACAGCGCATGTGGGTCAAGGCCCTGGCGCTCGATCTCTTCGGCGATGTTGAGCATGTACGACGGCGTGACCATGATGATGTCGGGCTGGAAGTCGCGGATCAGCTGGACCTGCTTCTCGGTCTGGCCACCGGACATCGGGATCACCGTGCAGCCGAGTTTCTCGGCGCCGTAGTGCGCGCCCAGACCGCCGGTGAACAGGCCATAGCCGTAGGCGATATGGATACGGTCGCCACGCTGGCCACCCGCGGCGCGGATCGAGCGGGCCACCAGCGACGACCAGACATCGATGTCGTGACGGGTGTAGCCGACCACGGTGGGTTTGCCGGTGGTGCCGCTGGAGGCGTGCAGGCGCACCACCTGGTCCATGGGCACGGCGAACAGGCCGAACGGGTAGTGCTCGCGCAGTTCGGCCTTGCTGGTCAGGGGGAAGCGGGCCAGGTCGTCGAGGTTGCTCAGGTCTTGTGGGCGGACCCCCAGGGCCTGGAACTGCTCGCGGTACCAGGGCACGTTGGTGTAGGCGTGCTCCAGGGTGACGCGCAGACGTTGCAGCTGGTGGGCGCGCAGTTCGTCGACGCTGGCGTGTTCGAAGCGGTCGTCGACCGGTTCGGCGAAGGCGGTGGAGGACGTGCTGTGCAAGGGCATCGATGAAGTGGGCATCGGGTCTGCTCTCTTTGTGTTGGGCGCAATGGAAGGCAGGCAAAGCCCCAGTGCCGGGCCACGCCGGGCCCACCCCGGAAGGGGCGGGCCTGGCGTGCCGGCAGGGCATGAAAGGGCTTGCGGGCTGCGGTCTCGACCGTTTCAGACGGCCTGTGTCAGGCGCAGCAGCTGGTTGAAGATGTTCTTCTGGTGCATCTCTTCGGTGCCGCCGACGCTGGCGAAACCGAGGGCGTCCTTGACCAGGTTGGCGATGTCGCCTTCGTGGTAGCCCAGGCTGCCGTACAGCTTGAGCAGGCTGATGGCGCTGTTGATGAAGTCCTGCGCGGCGCCGAGCTTGGCGATCGAGCAGCTCATCAGGGCCTGCGGGTGGTCGTCGAGCAGCTGGTCCAGCGCGGCATAGGCCATCCAGCGGTTGCGCTCGATGCCCATGGCCAGGTCGACCAGGCGTTTCTGCACGTACTGGTGGCTGTCGATGGCGCTGTTGAAGCTCTCTCGCTTGGCCGCGTACTGCATGGCCTCGGCAAGGAACGGCGTCGGCAGGTTGGCCGCCACCAGGCCGTAGTACAGGCGGCCCAGGGAAATGATCTTGATCAGCTGCTGCAGGCCGCGGCCTGGCTGGCCAAGTACCTGGGAGGCCGGAATGTGCAGGTTGTCGAAGTGCAGCGGGCCGGTGGGCAGGTGCTTGTTGCCGAGCTTGTCGTCGGGTTGGCCACGGGTCAGGCCCGGGGTGTCCTTGTCGATCATCACCAGGGCGATGTTGGCCTTGGCGTCGGTGTCCAGCTTGGTCACGATCAGCATGAAGTCGGCCACGGGGGCGTGGGCGATGTTGAACTTGCTGCCGTTGAGGCGGTAGCCGTCGCCGGTCGGGGTCAGCAGGCTATGGATGCTGCGCACGTCGGTGCCGGTGCCGGGCTCGGCGATGCCGGTGGCGCTCAGCGCGCCGTTGAGGATCGCGGTGAGGTAGCGATCCTTCTGCTCGTCGCTGCCGTACAGCATCAGCGCGCGGACCATGCCGGCCTGGGCGATCACCGAGAGCAGCAGCTCCGGTGTGCGGATCGAAGAGGCCAGGCCTTCGAGCGCGGCGGTGAAGCCCCACCAATCCTCGCCCAGGCCACCGTGGCTGGCGGGGATGACCAATTGCCAGAGGCCGGCATCGCACAGGCGTTGCCAGCCGTGATGGTCGAAACCAGGCTCGGCGCTGCGGCGGGCCTCGGCCAGCTCGGCGCCGATGGCCCGGTATTTCACCAGCAGTTCATGTTGCTGGGGCGTCCAGGAGAATTTCATCGCGAGAGTTCCTTTGAGTCTGCTCGCCGGCCGCCAGGCGCCCGGCGAAACCATCATCCCTGAGCTCGGGCTCAGCCTTCCTGGAATGCCAGGACCTGGTCCTTGAACGCTTGCGGCACGGGCACGGTGGCTTGTTTGTCGTAGTCGAACATCACGTGATACGACTTGGCCTTGGCGACGATTTCCTTGCTGTCGTCCGAACGACGCATGATGTGCTCGATCTCGAAGCTCTTGGTCCCGAACTTGACCACCGAGCTGGTGACCACCAGGGTTTCGCCATACATGGCCTGGGCGACGTAGTCGCACTCGCTGCGAACCATGATGTGCGGGAGCTTTTCACGCTTGGGCAGCTTCAGCAGGTCGTGCATGTAGCAGAGGTAGGCGTGCTGCATGTAGTCGTAATAGATCGGGCTGCTGACATGGCCCATGGAGTCGGTGTCGCGGTATTTGATTTCAATGACGGTGTCGAAACCCTTGGTGCTCATCGTGAACGTCCTTTTATATGAGGGGCGAAAAATTGTTGTAATGTGTTTGAAACTTTGTTTGCCTCATTTCAGTGCGCTCGAAGTGCATCTGAAATATAAAGTTTCAAAGTGGTTTTAATCGTAAGCAGGTTATTCGATGCTGGCTACTCGCATTCTTATAACTGACTGCGGTGCTCGGTTATGAAAAGCTGTGGGCCACGAAATACGCGGTCTTGCTGGTTTTTTTCAAGACCGTTGACGGCGCGCCGTCGCGCTGGGGCGATCGCTTTCACGGAAATTAAAGTTGAATTGGGAAAAGCTCGCGTTTCGAACGTGACGACGAATATCGCCACTGTTTATTTAGCCGGAATTTAAAATGCGAGTTCATTGTCCGGTTGCCGGTATGGTACGCCTGCCATGGCGCCGAAATGAATGCGAGTAGTTGAGTCCCATACATTCTTTTAGCATGTCCAAGAGCGTGCCCAGCTGGTACCGGGCACTGTTGTCGCAAGGAGTGCTTTCGATATGTTGGAACTGACCAAGGTGGCGGTGGTGACCGGGGCCGCCAGTGGTATTGGCGCGGCGACGGCCCGCCTGCTGGCCGCCGAGGGCTACCGGGTGGCCTGCCTGGACCTGGATGCCCGGGGACTGGCCGCGACGCTCGATGCCATCGGCGCGCGGCATCGGCATTACTGCCTGGACCTGTGTGACGAGCAGGCGGTGGCGCGGGTGTTCGCTGAGATCGAACGCGAGTTCGGTCGGGTCGATGCGCTGGCCACCTGCGCCGGGGTAGTCGACACCAGCGCGTTCGACGCCTTGAGCGTGGCGCGCCTGCGCCAGCTGCTGGACATCAACCTGATCGGCACCTTCAGTGTGGTCCAGCAGGCCGTGCGCCTGATGCCCGAGGGCGGGCGCATCTGCACCGTGGCCAGTGTCGCCGGCATCCGCGGCGGCGGCCTGGCCGGCACGCTGGGCTATGCCACCAGCAAGGGCGCGGTGATCACCCTGAGCAAGGGCCTGGCCCGTGAGCTGGGCCCGCGCGGCATCAATGTCAACTGCGTTGCCCCGGCGGTGATCCGCACGCCGATGCTCGACGACACCACCCGTGCCGCCGGCAAGCTCGAACAACTGCATGGCATGACCGCCCTGCGTCGCGAGGGCAGCGCCGAGGAGGCCGCCGAGGTGATCGGCTGGCTGCTCTCGGGCAAGTCGTCCTTCGTCAGTGGCACCACCATCGCCGTCGACGGCGGCTTGGCAATGCTCTAGCGCCGACGCGCCTTTCCCATCTTTCATTACTACAGGACGTCTACATGGCTGTTTCCAAGGACAATCCCCTGGCGCTTTGCCGCACCTTCCTATTCATTCCCGGCGCCGACGAGGCCGCGCTGCTCGATGCCCTGAACGGCGACGGCGACGTGCTGGTCCAGGAGCTGGAAGACTTCACCCCGCCCGAGCGGCGTGCCGAAGCGCGCCAGCTGGCCGCGCGGGTCATGCAGCACTGGCGCGAATGCGGACGCATCAGCTCGGTGCGCATCAACCCGTTCGAAACCTGCGGCCTGGAGGACCTCGAGGCGGTGATGGCGGCACGGCCGCAAGTGGTGATGATGTCCAAGGTCGAGTCGCGCGAGCAGATGGCCCTGTTGGACTGGCACATCACCCGTCTGGAAGGGCAGTACGCCATCACGCCGGGTTCGACCCTGATCGTGCCGAACATCGAAACCGCGCTGGGCGTGGTCCGGGCCATCGACATCGCCCATTCCACCCCGCGCATCAAGGCGATGCTGGTGGCCACCGAGGACATGGTCGCCGACCTGGGCGCCGGTCGCAGCCGCGCTGGTACCGAGCTGTTCTACCCGCGTTCGCGCTTCTTGCTCGAGTGCGCGGCGGCGGGCGTGCTGGCGATCGATTCGCCTTATACCTTCGCCGACGACGAAGGCGCCGAGGCGGACATGCAGTTTGCCCGTTCCATCGGCTACCAGGCCAAGGGCGTGGTCAACCCCGCGCATGTCGCCGTGGCCAATCGCTACCTGACCCCGACTGCGGCCGAGGCCGACCTGGCGCAACGGCAGATCGATGCCTTCGAGCACGCCACCCGCGCGGGCAGCGTGCGTGCCGAAGTCGATGGGCTGGTGGTGGAGGTGCCTAGCTACCTGCAGTCGCGCCGGCTGCTCGAGCGCTACCAGCAACTGCTGCAGGTCCAGGCGTCACGCGGCGCCCAGGCGTGAGTGGGTGACGATGTTGCCCGGCAGATAACCGGTCTGGGTGAAGCTGCTGTGCGGACTGGCGCACAGCAGCCCGGTCACCGAGCAGCAGATCGCCTCTTCGATATCGGCCTGGCTGATCTGCGGGGCTTCCAGGGTATAGGCCTTGACCATCGACATGATCATCTGCGCGGTCAGCCATGCGGCCGACTGCAGGTTGCCTAGGGCCAGCCGATGGCGCCAGCGTTGCAGCAGGCACTCCATCGAGTGGGTGATCCGTGCCTGGTGTTCGCTGGCGCCGTTGCTGAGGAAGGCGAAGTCCTTGTCCAGCATCCGGTGCAACTCGGGCTCTTGCAGGTGCAGTTGCAGGAGTCCGCGTACCAGCAGGGTGATGTGGCTCGGCAGGTCGGCCACCTCCTGGCGCTCGGCGACGTCGAGGATGATCTGGTTCACCGCCTGGGCGTGGCGTTCGTAAAGAGCAGCGATCAGTGCGTCCTTGTTGGGGAAGTACTGGTAGACCGAACCGACACTGACACCGGCGCGTTCGGCGACAAGGTTGGTGTTGGTTCCCGCATAGCCGTGCTTGACCACCATCGTGGCGGTGGTCTTCAGGATGGTCTCGACCATCATCCTGGAGCGGGCTTGCGTGGGGACTTTGCGAGGAAGTTGAGCGTGTTTCACGAATGACTCCAGAGTTTACCTGTATGCATTTGTGAGAAAGACTGCCAGCCAGACCATGGGGCTCCGATCCTGGAGGTTTCTCCCTGATTGCCTTTGATCCGGCAGTGCTTCTCCCCCGCAAAATGGGCCCTGCAGGGCCATTTTCAGCGGGAGATGACACTAATGTCTGGGATGGCCGTTCAAATGCTATGGGGATTCTTGGCTCTGGCGCGGCATTGGAAAATGCTCTGGTGTGCACTTTATAGTTAGCGATAGGGTCAGCTATCGTTCGCTCAGGTCCCGTAAAACCGGGAAGATCAAAGCGTTACGTCGAGGCCGAAACGCTTCATCAAGACTTTTTTCAGCATGCCGCCGGGCAGCCAGTTGGCCAGCCAGGGCAGCGCGCGGCTGCCATTGCCCACGCGCAGCAGGTCCGGCAGGCGATTGCGTTGCAGTGCCATGACCACCTGGCGGGCGAAATCCGCGGCCGGCGTCGGCCGGTCCTGGGAGGCGCGGGCCCGGGCGCGGATGCCCTCGCGCAGTGGCCACCAGGGCGAGTCCTGGGCGATCAGCAGCTCGGCTTCACGCCCGGCGTTGCTGGCGAACTGCGAGGCGATCGCCCCCGGCTGCACTTCCATGACCCTTACCCCGAATGGCGCCAGTTCCAGGCGCAGCGCGTCGCTCAAGGCATGCACCGCGGCCTTGGAGGCGCAGTAGGCGCCAGCGAAGGGCGTGACCAGCACACCCGAGACGCTGCCGATATTTACCACCACCCCGCGGTTGTGACGCAGTAAGGGGAACAATGCACGGGTGACAGCGACCAGGGCGAAGACGTTGGTCTCGAACTGCCGGCGCAAGGCGTCGGCGCCGCCGTCGAGCAACGGGCCCATGGCTCCGTAGCCGGCGTTGTTGACCAGGATATCCAGGTGGTCGAGTTCAGCGGCCAGGCGGGCGACGTCCGCTGCGTCGTTGACATCCAATCGCCGAGCCTGGAAGCCGGCGGCGGCGAGCCGCTCGACATCCTCCGGCTTGCGGGCGGTGGCCCAGACTTGATGGCCGGCGCCACGGAAGGCGTCGGCGAGGGCGCGGCCGATGCCGCTGGAACAGCCAGTGATCAGTACGGTGGGCATGGGAGGGCCTGTGTGCGGTGGG
>NZ_JAOCDM010000124.1 GCF_029840925.1 Pseudomonas sp. GD03858 | reverse complement strand
CCAGCACAGCCGCAACAACGACAAAGGCCACCCGAAGGTGGCCTTTGTGCGCGTGGGGGGTACTGCGTGTTACTTACTTCTTGGCTTCCCAGCCAGTCAGCTCGGCCAGGGCCTTGCCGATGTCAGCCAGGGAACGCACGGTTTTCACGCCGGCGTCCTGCAGGGCGGCGAACTTCTCGTCCGCAGTGCCCTTGCCGCCGGAGATGATGGCGCCAGCATGACCCATGCGCTTGCCCGCTGGTGCGGTAACACCGGCGATGTAGGAAACGACAGGCTTGGTCACGTTGGCCTTGATGTAGGCCGCGGCTTCTTCTTCAGCGGAACCGCCGATCTCGCCGATCATGACGATCGCTTCGGTCTTCGGGTCTTCCTGGAACAGCTTCAGGATATCGATGAAGTTGGAGCCCGGGATCGGGTCACCGCCGATGCCGACGCAGGTCGACTGGCCGAAGCCGGCGTCGGTGGTCTGCTTCACAGCTTCGTAGGTCAGGGTGCCGGAACGCGAAACGATACCGACCTTGCCTGGCAGGTGGATGTGACCCGGCATGATGCCGATCTTGCACTCGCCTGGAGTGATCACGCCTGGGCAGTTAGGGCCGATCAGGGTCACGCCCAGCTCGTCGCACTTGACCTTGGCGTCCAGCATGTCGAGGGTAGGAATGCCCTCGGTGATGCAGACGATCAGCTTGATGCCACCGAAGGCGGCTTCCAGGATCGAGTCCTTGCAGAAAGGAGCCGGTACGTAGATGACCGACGCGTCAGCGCCGGTGGCTTCTACGGCTTCTTTCACGGTGTTGAACACCGGCAGGCCCAGGTGGGTGGTGCCACCCTTGCCTGGGGTGACGCCGCCGACCATCTTGGTGCCGTAGGCGATGGCTTGTTCGGAGTGGAAAGTACCCTGCGAGCCGGTGAAGCCCTGGCAGATGACTTTGGTGTCTTTATTGATCAGGACGCTCATTACTTGCCCTCCGCAGCTTTGACAACTTGTTGAGCAGCGTCGGTCAGGCTGGTTGCCGCAATGATGTTCAAACCGCTTTCTGCCAGTACTTTAGCGCCCAGTTCGGCGTTGTTGCCTTCGAGGCGAACGACGACCGGAACCTTGACGCCGACTTCTTTCACCGCGCCGATGATGCCTTCGGCAATCATGTCGCAGCGAACGATGCCGCCGAAGATGTTGACCAGGACGGCCGCGACATTGCTGTCGGACAGAATGATCTTGAACGCTTCGGTAACGCGCTCTTTGGTAGCGCCGCCGCCCACGTCGAGGAAGTTGGCCGGTTTGCCGCCGTGCAGGTTGACGATGTCCATGGTACCCATGGCCAGGCCGGCACCGTTGACCATGCAGCCGATGTTGCCTTCGAGGGCAACGTAGTTCAGTTCGAACTTGGCGGCGTGGGCTTCACGGGCGTCGTCCTGCGACGGGTCGTGGAAGGTCTTCAGCTTCGGCTGACGGTACATGGCGTTGGCGTCGATGTTGATCTTGGCATCGAGGCAGTGCAGGTCGCCGTCGGCCTTGATCACCAGCGGGTTCACTTCCAGCAGGGCCAGATCGTGATCCTTGAACAGCTTGGCCAGGCCTACGAAGATCTTGGCGAACTGTTGGACTTGCTTGCCTTCCAGACCCAGCTGGAACGCCAGTTCACGACCCTGGAACGGCTGAGCGCCGACCAGCGGATCGATGGTGGCCTTGAGGATCTTCTCAGGAGTCTCGTGAGCGACCTTCTCGATGTCCACGCCACCTTCGGTGGAAGCCATGAACACGATGCGGCGGCTCGAGCGATCGACTACAGCGCCCAGGTACAGCTCTTTGGCGATGTCAGTGCAGGATTCGACCAGGATCTTGGAAACTGGCTGACCATTGGCATCGGTCTGGTAGGTGACCAGGTTCTTGCCCAGCCACTGCGCAGCGAACGCCTTGGCGTCTTCCTTGCTGCGAACCAGCTTGACGCCGCCCGCCTTGCCGCGACCACCGGCGTGAACCTGGGCCTTGACGACCCACTCGGAACCGCCGATCTTTTCGCAGGCTGCTGCAGCTTGCTCAGGGGTATCGACAGCGAAACCCTTGGAAACTGGCAGGCCGTATTCAGCGAACAGCTGCTTACCCTGATACTCGTGAAGATTCATGCTTTTTACCGTCTTCGTTAGGTACTGCGCTTCGGCGCTGCGCCATCACTGGCGCCGCACCACCTGTGACCGTTGACCCCGGGTTTTCCCGTGTGATCCGGTCCGGCGGACGTTCCGCGGTGAGTCTTGCACGCAAGACCCACGACGGGCAGCCCGCCGTGGTTTCTTATAATTAACGCTTCTTACGGTTGGCGACGTGAATGGCACCGCCATTCACCGCCAGCGCTGCTTCATGCAACGCTTCGGACAGGGTCGGATGGCTGAAGACCATCATGCCCAGATCCTCGGCACTGGTGCCGAATTCCATTGCGATCGCGCCCTGCTGCACCAGTTCGGCAGCCGATGGGCCGATCACGTGAACGCCCAGTACGCGGTCGGTCTTGGCATCGGCGATGACCTTGACGAAACCACCGGTGTCGTTGGCCGCCATCGCACGGCCGCTGGCCGCGAACGGGAAGGTGCCCACGTTAACCTCAACGCCTTCGGCTTTCAACGCCTGTTCGGTCTTGCCGACCCACGCGATTTCCGGGTGGGTGTAGATGACCGACGGGATCAGGTCGTAGTTCATCTGGGCCTTGTGGCCCTTGATGCGCTCGACAACCATGATGCCCTCTTCCGAGGCCTTGTGCGCCAGCATCATGCCGCGCACCACGTCACCGATGGCGTAGACGCCCGGAACGCTGGTGGCGCAGTGATCGTCGACGAAGATGTAGCCACGCTCGTCGATGGTCACGCCGCTGTCGGCGGCCAGCAGGTCGGTGGTCACCGGACGACGGCCGACCGCGACGATCAGCTTGTCGAAGGTGATCTTCTGCTCGCCTTCGGCGTTGGTGTAGGTCACTTCGACTTCGTTGCCGTTGACTTTCGAGCCGGTGACGCGAGCGCCCAGCTTGATGTCCAGGCCTTGCTTGGTCAGGGTCTTCTGGGCTTCTTTCGACACGGCGGTGTCGGCAGCCATCAGGAAGGTGTCCAGGGCTTCCAGGACGGTGACTTCGGCACCCAGGCGAGCCCATACCGAGCCCAGCTCCAGGCCGATCACGCCGGCACCGATGACGCCCAGGCGCTTCGGTACGCTCTGGAATTCCAGGGCGCCGGTGGAGTCGACGATGACATTCTGGTCGACCGGAGCCGGCGGAATGTCGATCGGGCGCGAGCCGGAGGCCAGGATCACGTTCTCGGCTTCGATGATTTCGGTGGTGCCGTCAGCCTTGGTGACTTCGACTTTCTTGCCGGCCAGCAGCTTGCCGTGGCCCTGGATCGAAGTAACGCCGTTGGCCTTGAACAGGGTGGCGACGCCACCGGTCAGGTTCTTGACGATGCCAGCCTTGCGGCCAACCATCGCGGCCACGTCCATCTTCACTTCGCCAGTGGAGATACCGTGAACGTTGAAGCTCTCTTTGGCTTCCTTGTACTTCCAGGAGCTGTCCAGCAGCGCCTTGGAAGGAATGCAGCCGACGTTCAGGCAGGTGCCGCCCAGGGCCAGCTTGCCCTCGGCGTCGGTGTACTTCTCGATACAGGCAGTCTTCAGACCGAGCTGGGCAGCCTTGATGGCGGCAACATAGCCGCCAGGACCTGCGCCAATCACCACTACGTCGAATTTCTGGGTCATAAAAGATTCCTTTTTAGCTTCAAGCGGCAAGCTGCAAGCTGCAAGACGAGCACGCTTCTACTTGAAGCTTGCCGCTTGCAGCTTGCAGCTGGGCGTTAGATGTCCAGCAGCAGGCGAGACGGATCTTCCAGCAGGTTCTTGATGGTTACCAGGAAGGTTACCGCTTCCTTGCCGTCGATCAGGCGGTGGTCATAGGACAGCGCCAGGTACATCATCGGGCGGATCACCACTTGGCCATTGATGGCCATCGGGCGCTGGATGATGTTGTGCATACCCAGGATCGCGGCCTGCGGCGGGTTGACGATCGGGGTCGACATCATCGAGCCGAAGGTACCACCGTTGGTGATGGTGAAGGTACCGCCGGTCATCTCTTCGATGGCCAGCTTGCCGTCACGGGCCTTCTTGCCGAAGGTGGCGATGCCGTTCTCGATCTCGGCCAGCGACATCGACTCAGCGTTGCGCAGTACCGGTACCACCAGACCACGGTCGCTGGACACAGCGACGCCGACGTCGGCATAGCCGTGGTAGACGATGTCGTTGCCGTCGATCGAGGCGTTGACCGCCGGGAAGCGCTTCAGCGCCTCGGTGGCCGCCTTGACGAAGAACGACATGAAGCCCAGGCGCACGCCGTTGTGGGTCTTCTCGAACAGGTCCTTGTACTTCGAACGCAGGGCCATGACTTCGGTCATGTCGACTTCGTTGAAGGTGGTCAGCATGGCCATGCTCGACTGGGCTTCGACCAGGCGCTCGGCGATCTTGGCGCGCAGACGGGTCATCGGCACGCGTTTCTCGGTGCGGTCGCCAGCGGCAACCACGACCGGAGCAGCGGCAGCAGCGGCCGGCTTGGCAGCCGGAGCGGCGGCAGGTGCCGACTTCTTGTTGGCGACGGCGGCGACGACGTCTTCCTTGGTGATGCGACCGCCCTTGCCGGTGCCGGCAACGGTGGCCAGGTCGATGCCGTTCTCTTCAGCCAGCTTGCGCGCGGCTGGAGCGGCGACCGGGTCGTCTTCGCCAGCGTCGGCGGCAGCGGCGGCCGGAGCAGCGGCGGCAGGCGCGGCAGCTGGAGCTGCGGCGGCGCCACCTTCAACGATCGAGCCCAGGACTTCGTCGGACAGGACGGTGTCGCCCTCGCCCTTGACGATGGCGCCCAGCACGCCGTCGGCGGTGGCCAGGACTTCCAGGACGACCTTGTCGGTCTCGATGTCGACGATCAGCTCGTCACGCTTGACGGCGTCGCCCGGCTGCTTGTGCCAGGTGGCAACGGTGCCATCGGCAACCGATTCCGGGAAGGTTGGGGCTTTGATCTCGATAGCCATTATCTGTGTTTCCTTAAATTCGGTTTCAGGTGCGCGAAGGCGTTAGACAGTGAAGGCGTCTTGCAGCAGTTTCTCCTGCTGTTCGGCGTGCTTCGATGCGTAACCACAGGCTGGCGCGGCGGAAGCGTCGCGACCGGCGTATTCCAGGACCAGTGCCTTGTTATGGCGGCCCAGGATACGGCGCATGTGGTGCTGGCTGCTGTACCAGGCGCCCTGGTTCATCGGTTCTTCCTGACACCACACTGCATGCTTGAGGTTGGTGTAAGGCGCGAGGATCTCGACCAGGTCGTCCTCAGGGAACGGGTACAGCTGCTCGATACGCACGATGGCGATATCTTCGCGGCCTTCGGCACGGCGTTTTTCCAGCAGGTCGTAGTAGACCTTGCCACCGCACAGGACCAGGCGTTCGACCTTGGCCGGATCCAGGCTGTCGATTTCCGGGATCACGGTCTGGAACGAGCCATCGGCCAGGTCTTCCAGGGTCGACACGGCCAGCTTGTGACGCAGCAGCGACTTCGGCGTCAGCACGACCAGCGGCTTGCGCAGCGGACGGATGACCTGGCGACGCAGCAGGTGGTAGATCTGTGCCGGGGTAGTCGGTACGCAGACCTGGATGTTGTGCTCGGCGCACAGCTGCAGGTAGCGCTCCAGACGTGCGGAGGAGTGCTCCGGACCCTGCCCTTCGTAACCGTGTGGCAGCAGCATGGTCAGACCGCACAGACGGCCCCACTTGTGCTCGCCGCTGGTGATGAACTGGTCGATCACCACTTGCGCGCCGTTGGCGAAGTCGCCGAACTGGGCTTCCCAGATCACCAGCGCGTTCGGCGTGGTGGTCGAATAGCCGTATTCGAAGGCCAGTACCGCCTCTTCCGAGAGGAAGGAGTCGTACAGGTCGAAGCGCGGCTGGCCCGGGAACAGGTTCTTCAGCGGCACGTAGGTGCTGGCGTCCTTCTGGTTGTGCAGCACCGCGTGACGGTGCGAGAAGGTGCCACGGCCGATGTCCTGGCCGGTCATGCGGATCGGGTGACCTTCGAACTGCAGGGTGGCGTAGGCCATGGTCTCTGCATAACCCCAGTTGATCGGCAAGCCACCGGCCTGCATCTTCTGGCGATCTTCGTAGATCTTGGCGACCTGGCGCTGGACGACGAAACCTTCAGGCAGCTCGAGCAGCTTGGCCGACAGCTCCTGCAGGGTCTTGAGGTCGAAGCGGGTGTCGTGACGCGCGGTCCAGGCATGGCCCAGGTACGGACGCCAGTCGACGAACAGCTCGCGGTTCGGCTCCTTGACCAGGCTCTTGACCACGTGCAGGCCGTTGTCCAGGGCGTTGCGGTACTCGTCGACCTTGGCCTGGGCACGCTCGGCGTCGATGCGACCGGCGCTGATCAGCTGCTCGGCGTACAGCTCACGGGTGGTGCGCTGCTTGCTGATCTGCTGGTACATCAGCGGCTGGGTGCCATTCGGCTCGTCGGCCTCGTTGTGGCCGCGACGACGGTAGCAGACCAGGTCGATGACCACGTCACGCTTGAACTGCATGCGGTAGTCGATGGCCAGCTGGGTGACGAACATCACCGCTTCCGGATCGTCGCCGTTCACGTGCAGGATCGGCGCCTGGATCATCTTGGCAACGTCGGTGGCGTACTCGGTGGAGCGCGCGTCCAGCGGGTTGCTGATGGTGAAACCGACCTGGTTGTTGATCACGATGTGCACGGTGCCGCCGGTCTTGAAACCGCGGGTCTGCGACATCTGGAAGGTTTCCATGACCACACCCTGGCCGGCGAACGCTGCGTCACCGTGGATGGAGATCGGCAGAACCTTGTCGCCAACGGTGTCGTTGCGGCGATCCTGGCGGGCGCGAACCGAACCTTCCACCACTGGCGAGACGATTTCCAGGTGGGAGGGGTTGAACGCCATGGCCAGGTGGACTTCGCCACCGGGGGTCATCACGTTGGAAGAGAAGCCCTGGTGATACTTCACGTCACCGGAGCCCAGCTCGTTCATCTTCTTGCCTTCGAACTCGTCGAACAGCTCGCGCGGGTTCTTGCCGAAGGTGTTGACGAGCACGTTCAGACGGCCACGGTGGGCCATGCCGATCACGACTTCCTTGGTGCCGTAGGAGCCGGAGCGCTGGATCATTTCGTCCAGCATCGGGATCAGGCTTTCGCCACCCTCCAGGCCGAAGCGCTTGGTGCCCGGGTACTTGGTGCCCAGGTACTTCTCCAGGCCCTCACCGGCCGTGACGCGCTCGAGCAGGTGAGCCTGCACGTCGGCGGAGAAATCCGGACGGCCACGCACGCTTTCCAGGCGCTGCTGGAACCAGCTGCGCTGCTCGGAATCGACGATGTGGGTGAACTCGGCGCCAATGGTGCGACAATATGTCTTCTGCAGCGCTTCGAAAATTTCGCGTAGGCTCGCTTCCTCTTTGCCGATGAACAGGTCGCCGGCACGGAAGGTCGTATCAAGATCGGCATTGGTCAAGCCGTAATGATTGATCGACAGGTCTACGGGCGCAGGACGCTGCCACAACCCCAACGGGTCGAGCTTGGCAGCCTGATGGCCGCGCATACGATAGGCCTGGATCAGTCGCAGCACTTCAACCTGCTTCTTCTCGTGTTCACTGCTCACGCTCCCGGCGGATACCGGTTGGGCGCGGCGCTGGTTCTTTGCCAGCAGTACGAAATGGTCGCGGATCGTCGAGTGCGATACATCGGTAGCGGTGCTGCCGTCGGCGGGCAACTTCTGGAAGTAGGTGCGCCACTCTTCTGGCACAGCGTTAGGGTCGTGCAGGTAGAGCTCATAAAGCTCTTCCACATATGCAGCGTTACCACCTGAAAGGTGGGCGCTTTCCCACATGCGCTGCATCACGCTTTCTTGCATGCTTGGTCACCCTCGGTTAGGGGACTGATCGGCGAGAGCCACAGCAAACCTGGAAAAGTCCGAACACAGCGACTGAACCACGCCACTTGGATCCTGCTGATTTTCCGGGTACCAGCCCGGAAGCCCCTGCTGGTCTCATATCTTCATAGGTAATGAGCTCGGGCTTTGTGGGCCCTTGCTCGGGTTTTACCTCGGTGCGGGCTCACCACCCGCACCTCGGCTTACTGCAGGTACAACGCTTTGAATCAGGTGCCGCTTTGCAGCAGCATGTTGCGTACGTGGCCGATCGCCTTGGTCGGGTTCAGACCCTTGGGGCAAACGTTCACGCAGTTCATGATCCCGCGGCAGCGGAATACGCTGAACGGGTCATCCAGGGACGCCAGGCGCTCCTGAGTCTTGGTGTCGCGGCTGTCGGCCAGGAAGCGGTAGGCCTGCAGCAGTGCGGCGGGGCCCAGGAACTTGTCCGGGTTCCACCAGAACGACGGGCAGGAGGTCGAGCAGCAGGCGCACAGGATGCACTCGTACAGACCGTCCAGCTTGTCGCGATCTTCCGGCGACTGCAGACGCTCGATGGCCGGGGCCGGAGTATCGTTCTGCAGGAACGGCTTCACCTTCTCGTACTGCTTGTAGAAGATGCTCATATCGACGACCAGGTCACGGATAACCGGCAGACCCGGCAGCGGACGCAGGACCAACTTGTTACCTTTTACGACAGCGGACAGCGGCGTGATGCACGCCAGGCCGTTCTTGCCGTTGATGTTCATGCCATCGGAGCCGCACACGCCCTCACGGCAGGAGCGACGGTACGAGAAGCCCTCGTCCTGCTCCTTGATCAGCGCCAGCACGTCCAGGACCATCAGATCCTTGCCGCCGGTGTCGACCTGGAAGGTCTGCATCTTCGGCGCCGAATCGGTGTCCGGGTTGTAACGATAAACTTCGACTTGCAACATAGCGGCCACCCTTAGTAAGTCCGGACTTTCGGTTCGAAGGCAGGAACTGTCTTCGGCGCAAAGTTGACGCCGCGCTTGGCGACGCGCTTCTCACCCGGGTAGTACAGGGTGTGGCACAGCCAGTTCTCGTCGTCACGGTCTTCGAAGTCTTCACGGGCGTGCGCGCCGCGGGACTCTTTACGGGCTTCAGCGGCGATGGCGGTCGCCTCGGCAACTTCCAGCAGGTTCTGCAGCTCCAGCGCTTCGATACGCGCGGTGTTGAAGGCCTGGGACTTGTCGTTGATCTTGACGTTGGCGATGCGGTCGCGCAGGCCAGCCAGCTGCTCGATCCCCTTCTGCATGTATTCGCCGGTACGGAATACACCGAAGTAGTTCTGCATGCAGCTCTGCAGCTCGCGCTTGAGGCTGGCGACGTCTTCGCCGGTGGTGCGCTCGTTGAGCTTGTTCAGGCGGCTCAGGGCAACGTCGATGTCGGTATCGCTGGCATCCAGGTACTCGACGCCGTCGCTCAGCGCCTTCTCCAGGTGCAGGCCGGCGGCACGGCCGAACACCACCAGGTCGAGCAGCGAGTTGCCGCCCAGGCGGTTGGCACCGTGAACCGATACGCACGCCACTTCACCTACGGCGAACAGGCCCGGGATGATGTGATCCTTGCCGTCGGCGTCCATGGTGATGGCCTGGCCATGAATGTTGGTGGCAACGCCGCCCATCATGTAGTGGCAGGTCGGGATGACCGGTACCGGCGCGACCACAGGGTCGACGTGGGCGAAGGTCTTGGACAGCTCGCAGATGCCTGGCAGGCGGCTGTGCAGCACTTCCTCGCCCAGGTGGTCCAGCTTCAGCAGCACGTGGTCCTTGTTCGGGCCCACGCCGTTGCCGGCGATGATCTCTTTGACCATGGAACGAGCTACTACGTCGCGGCCCGCCAAGTCTTTGGCGTTAGGAGCGTAACGCTCCATGAAGCGCTCGCCGTGGGCGTTGATCAGGTAGCCACCCTCACCGCGGCAACCTTCGGTGACCAGTACACCGGCGCCGGCGATGCCGGTCGGGTGGAACTGCCACATCTCGATGTCCTGCACCGGCACGCCGGCACGCAGGGCCATGCCGACACCGTCACCGGTGTTGATCAGGGCGTTGGTGGTGGAGGCGTAGATACGACCGGCACCGCCAGTGGCCAGCACGGTGGCCTTGGACTTGATGTACATGGTTTCGCCGGTTTCGATGCAGATCGCGATCACACCGACGAAAGCGCCGTCCTGGTTCTTCACCAGGTCGACGGCGTAGTACTCGTTGAGGAAGGTGGTGCCTGCTTTCAGGTTGCCCTGGTACAGGGTGTGCAGCAGCGCGTGACCGGTACGGTCGGAAGCGGCGCAGGTACGGGCGGCCTGACCACCTTTACCGAAGTCCTTGGACTGGCCACCGAACGGGCGCTGGTAGATACGGCCAGTCTCGGTACGCGAGAACGGCAGGCCCATGTGGTCCAGTTCGAAGACCGCGGCCGGGCCTTCCTGACACATGTATTCGATCGCGTCCTGGTCACCGATGTAGTCGGAACCCTTGACGGTGTCGTACATGTGCCAGCGCCAGTCGTCGTTCGGGTCGGCCGAAGCGATGGCGCAGGTGATGCCGCCCTGGGCGGATACGGTGTGCGAACGGGTCGGGAACACCTTGGTGACTACGGCAGTCTTGTGGCCGCCTTGAGCCAGCTGCAGCGCTGCGCGCATGCCAGCGCCGCCGCCACCGATAATGATGGCGTCGAAGGAAATCGTAGGAATGTTAGCCATGAATCAGATACCCCAGAGAATCTGCACACCCCAGACGAAGTAAGCGAACATCGCTACGCCGCATACCGCCTGGAACAGGAAACGAATCGCAGTCGCCGACTTGCCGAAGGACATCGGCGTCAGGTAGTCGGTGGCAATGGTCCACATGCCGACCCAGGCGTGAGCGCCCAGGGCAACGAGGGCCAGCAGACTGAAGATGCGCATCGCGTTGTTGGAGAACAGAGCGTGCCACTGGGCGTAGTCGATACCCGGGTGGGCAGCGAGGTAGCCGATCAGGAAGATGAAGTAAGCCGCGAGAACGACCGCCGAGACGCGCTGCGCCATCCAGTCGTAGAGGCCCGAACGCGACAGGTTCGTGACGTTAGTTACCATACCCAAACTCCTGCCAGAACGATCAGCACCACGGAGATGACGATCACGATTTTCGAGCCCAGCTTGCCGCCTTCCAGCGTCTCACCGATGCCCATGTCCATGATCAGGTGGCGCACACCTGCCACGAGGTGATACAGCAGGCCGGACAGCAGGCCCCAGGTCACCAGTTTGGCCAGCGGACTGGTCAGACACGCCTTCACCTCGGCAAAGCCTTCCTCGCCGCCCAGCGACTTGCTCAATGCGTACAGCATGATGGCAAGGCCGAGGAACAGGATGACGCCGGAGATACGGTGAAGAATGGACGTGTACGCGGTGATCGGGAGTTTGATGGTCCTTAGGTCTAGGTTTACAGGTCGTTGGCTTTTCACGGCTTTTTTCACACTGAAGAGCCCCTAGCTAACAGGGCAAAGTTGTTGGTAAGTGTACTGGTCAGGTACCCACCACCCAGGAGAGCGACGACACCCAGCAGGACGGGCCTTGAAAGCCCCTGGGAGTCGGCTGCCGAGTATAGACAGTTAGGCTGCTTATGACAACGTGAGGGGCTAGCCCAAATAGCGCATTGCCTTTAGCGAACAAAAGGCGTAAACGGGCGAGAATTTCGTGAAAAACCATGCCCCAGAGGGCGTTTCAACCAGCCTTTAGGCAAATTGACATTCGAATTTATCCCTCTATAGTGGTGCGGGCCCTGCGTGGGGGGTCTGTCTGATGATTTCAAGCATTAATAGGAGGCCACATGGCTGACAAAAAAGCGCAGTTGATCATCGAGGGCGCTGCCCCCGTCGAGCTGCCCATTTTAACCGGCACCGTTGGTCCCGATGTTATCGACGTCCGCGGGTTGGGGGCATCAGGCCACTTCACCTTCGACCCTGGTTTCATGGCGACCGCCTCGTGCGAGTCGAAGATCACCTACATCGACGGCGACAAGGGCGTCCTGCTGCACCGCGGCTACCCGATCGAGCAACTCGCCGAAAAATCGGACTACCTCGAAACCTGCTACCTGCTGCTCAACGGCGAACTGCCGAACGCCGAGCAGAAGGCTCAGTTCGTCAGCACCGTGAAGAACCACACCATGGTTCACGAGCAGCTGAAGTCGTTCTTCAACGGTTTCCGCCGCGACGCTCACCCAATGGCGGTGATGTGCGGCGTGGTCGGCGCCCTGTCGGCGTTCTATCACGACTCGCTGGACATCAATAACCCGCAGCACCGCGAGATCTCCGCGGTTCGCCTGGTCGCCAAGATGCCGACCCTGGCGGCAATGGTCTACAAGTACTCCATGGGCCAGCCCATGATGTACCCGCGCAACGACCTGTCGTACGCGGAAAACTTCCTGCACATGATGTTCAACACCCCGTGCGAGATCAAACCGATCAGCCCGGTGCTGGCCAAGGCGATGGACCGGATCTTCATCCTCCACGCCGATCACGAGCAGAACGCCTCCACCTCCACCGTGCGCCTGGCGGGCTCCTCGGGCGCCAACCCGTTCGCCTGCATCGCCGCTGGCATCGCCGCCCTGTGGGGCCCTGCCCACGGCGGCGCGAACGAAGCCGTGCTGACCATGCTCGATGAAATCGGCGATGTCTCGAACATCGACAAGTTCATCGCCAAGGCCAAGGACAAGAACGATCCGTTCAAGCTCATGGGCTTCGGTCACCGCGTGTACAAGAACCGCGACCCGCGCGCCACCGTGATGAAGCAGACCTGCGACGAAGTCCTGGGCGAGCTGGGCATCAAGAACGATCCGCAGCTGGAACTGGCCATGCGCCTGGAAGAGATCGCCCTGACCGATCCGTACTTCATCGAGCGCTCGCTGTACCCGAACGTCGACTTCTACTCGGGCATCATCCTGAAGGCCATCGGCATTCCGACCAGCATGTTCACCGTGATCTTCGCCCTGGCACGTACCGTGGGCTGGATCTCGCACTGGAAAGAGATGCTCTCCGGCCCGTACAAGATCGGCCGTCCGCGCCAGCTGTACACCGGTTACGAGCAGCGTGACATCGTCGAGCTGAAGAACCGCAAGTAAGCCTCTCGGCTGAACGTAAAAAAGGCTGCCCTCGGGCAGCCTTTTTTATTGTTCCGGCACACGATCTGCTTCTCTGTAGGAGCGGCCTTGCGTCGCGAAGGGGCTGCGCGGCAGCCCCAGGATCTCGAGCCAGTCTCAAGATCGTCGGGGCCGCTGCGCGGCCCTTTCGCGACACAAGGCCGCTCCTACACAGGGAGCGCGCCAGCCTTCAGTTCTTCTCGGCGCGTTCCTTCAGCCCCTTGAGGGTATTGAACGGCGCATCGACCACGAACTTGTTGGCCAGCCACGACGGCACGCTGCCGCCCGGCTCGGTGTGCACCTGGTAGGTCACCTCGGTGCTGTCACCCTTGGGCACCAGCTTCCAGAAGCCGTCCACCTGGGCGACACGCACGAAGCCCTTTTCCTCCGGCAGATACTTCGGCTCTTCCTGGAGCTTGCGGGTCAGGCTGCCATCGGCCTCCTGGACCGTGGTCACATGCAGGATCGAATCCCGCGGCGTCACCGGCCAGGGCGTATTGAACTGGGTGTAGGTCCAGCTCTGGTCACCCTCGCTCTTGAGCAGCTTCTGCGACTTGCACTCGTGAATCCAGGCGCAGGCCCCCGCCACGTCTTCCTGCAGCGCCTTGACCTTGGCCAGTGGCGCCTTGATCACGGTCACGCCGCGATAGGCCTTGTACTTCGAACCCGCCACTTCGCTGAGGGAGACCTTGATGCCCTCCTCGTCCTTGGCCACCTGCCAGTTCTCGGCCCAGGCCGTCGGCGCCAGCAGGACGCCCATGCCGCACAACAGTGCAATACCCTTGATCGATCTCATCTCTTGTTCCTTGTTGTCGAAGATCCAACCTGTCACGCCGCCGTCATCTGCTCCAGCCACCCAATGATGCGGATGGCCTCGTCACGATCGTTGCCACAGATGTCCGCTTCCGCCTTGAAGCCGCCACACACCTGCGGCCGCTCGGGCTTGCCGAACAGCGCACAAAGGTTTTCGACATTCAAGTGCAGGCAGCGTTCGCCGGCCGGCTTGCCCTGCGGCATGCCCGGAATCGGCGAACTGATGGACGGGGCGATGCAGCAGGCACCGCAGCCCTCGCGGCATTTCATGACAACAGGACTCCCAGGAGCAAAACGGGACGAACGTCCCTGGATACTAACCGCTCAAACATTCGTTTGAAATTGACAGGCGGATGAAATCACCCGTGACCCAACAGTCAGTTTCGAAATTCAAAATCGATGGCCGCGCCTTCCACGTCATGCCGGCTGTCATTGCGCAACTGCAGCTGCATTTCATTACTGATCAGCCGGCCATTGAGCTGGAACGGACTGCTGTCGGACTCGGGCTTGGTGGGGAACATGGAAGGCAGCAAAGGTTTGCGAATCACCGGGCCATCACCAAGATCAGGCTCGAGGTTCTTGACCAACTCGCTTGGCAGACTCAAGTCGATCTTCGGTTTGTGCAGGGGTTTGGCGATTGCCTTGCTGACAGGCCTGGGCTTGGCTTTAGGCTTGGGTCTGGGTTTGGCAGCAGGCTTGGACTGAGGCTTGGCAGCGGCCTTGGCGGTCGATTTTTGCGCGCCCTGCGTCTTGCTCACCGGCTCGGCAGCCTGCCCCACACCGACGGGCAGCCAGGGCAATGCAAGACACAGGACGATGGCAAGAGGACGAAACAGGTTCATGGACACCAGGGAGCACAGGCTTCAAAGCGCGTATGCTCCCTGTTCCCCGCCAATCTGACAAGCCTACAAAAGCGAGCCACTCGATTCCCGGCATAGTTGCTGGGCCAACAGCCCCAGGGTCATCACCGCCCGCTCCGCCTCCTTGTTCCACGGAATGCCACAATTGAGGCGGATACAGTGGTTGAACTGCTCGGTATTGCTGAAGATCAGGCCGGGGGCGATGCTGATGCCCTGCTCCAGCGCACGCACGTGCAATTCCTGCGTGTTCACCCGCCCCGGCAAGCTGACCCAGAGAATGAAACCTCCGGTAGGCCGGGTCATCTGGGTACCCTCCGGGAAGTGTTGCTGCACCGCCAGCTGGTAGGCACTGAGGTTCTTGCGGTACTCCTGGCGGATATAGCGCAAATGACGGTCATAGCCACCGTTCTCCAGATAGGCCGCCACCGCCATCTGCGTCACGCTGCAGGCCGAATGCGTGGTGAACGTCTGCAGGCGCTGAATCTCGTCCTGGTAGCGACCGGCGATCATCCAGCCGACCCGAACGCCCGGTGACAATGTCTTGGAGAAGCTCGAGCAGTAGATGACACGGTCCAGGCGATCGAATGCCTTGAGCGCTTTGGTACGCCCCTGCTCGAACATCAGTTCGCCATAGATGTCGTCTTCGACGACCTGGATGTCGAAGTCCGATGCCAGGCGCAGCAATTGTTTCTGCCGCTCCTCCGGCATGGTGCCGCCCAGCGGATTGCTCAGGCGCGTGGTCAGCACCAGAGCCTTGATCGACCATTGATTGGCCGCCAACTGCAAGGCCTCCAGACTGATGCCGGTGGACGGATCACTGGGGATCTCGATGACCTTGAGTCCGAGCAGGTCGGCCAACTGCAACAAGCCATAGTAAGTCGGCGATTCCGCGGCGATCAGGTCGCCTGGGCGGGTCAGTACTCGCAGCGACATCTGCAGGGCGTCGACGCAACCGTGGGTCACCACCACCTCACGGGGATCCACCAGCACACCGGCATCGCGCATGCGAATGGCGATCTGCCGGCGCAAGGGCTCGAAACCGGGGCTGAACATGTAGCTGAAGGCTCGCGGGCTGTGGAAGCGGGTAACCTTGGCCAACTGCTGATGCAAGGCCCGCACCGGCAGGTAGTCCACGTGCGGCACCGCCGCGCCGAACGGGAAAACGCCGTCGCGTCGCGCCTCGACGAGCACCTGCTGGATAATGCTGGCCCGGGTGACCAGCCCTGGGCGCTCGACCCGGGCGATGTCTGGGGTCTGCGCCGTCAGCGCGGGGGTCTGGTGGACATAGTAGCCGGACTGCGGTCGGGCGCGGATCAGGCCCTGGTCCTCGAGATTGGCATATGCCTGCAGCACGGTTGCGTGGCTGACGTTGAGCTGGGCGCTCATCTTGCGCACCGATGGCACACGTTCGCCAGGCTGGTACACACCACGCCGGATATCGTCGGCCAGTTGCTGGGCGATGCGCTGGTACAGCAGCAGGTTGGTCATGGCGTGTTCTCGAAGCGCGGACGGGATCGTTGTTCTTGTGCGACTCACAGCTGAGCCAGAATACCGTAACAGTTCCGAAGTGTACTGGGACAGATCGCAGAATAGTCAACAATACAGTTGCGTGACAGAGGAAAGATCGGCAACCGTGCCGACGCGGTGACGAACGTACACATCCAACCGCCAGATCTCCTCCAGAACGCAGCTGGCTTTGGCTTTGGCTTTGGCTTTGGCTTTGGCTTTGGCTTTGGCTTTGGCGATCAGAAGTCTACCCCCACAGCCACTAGCGACAGCTGCGCTAGCCCAGGCGCCGCTCGCAACTTCGCGACTTCAGGAGGCCGAACGTAGGCCTTGCGGAGGGAGGTGACGGGCATGGATGCCCGTCAAGCGCTGGGGCCCAGGATGGGCCCTGCAGCGCGGTCCTCCCGGGAGCAAGGCCGGAGAGAGGGAACCCGGAGCGAAGCGGAGGGCCGGATGAATGGAGCGCAGCGTTTTTTGGTTACTTTTTGTCGCGTTTGACAAAAAGTGACCCGCCGTAAGGGCGGAAAGGTGACTATGCGTCAACATCGCAAATGAATGCGCTTACAACTATAAAAACCGATGCCGATCGCCTTTGACTTTGACTTTGACTTTGACTTTGACTTCTAAATAGTTTGTTTTGGAAGTTATATTCGCATTCATTTGCGATGCCGACGCATAGTCACCTTTCCGCCCTTACGGCGGGTCACTTTTTGTCA
>NZ_JAOCDM010000123.1 GCF_029840925.1 Pseudomonas sp. GD03858 | reverse complement strand
CAGGCCCCAGACTCGGTTATACTCGCGGGCTTTTCACCGAATTCGCACGAGAGCTGCCCGCCCATGGAAATCCAACCGATCCTGAACACCATCAAGGACCTCACCGAGCGTTCCCAGTCCATTCGGGGGTATCTTTGACTACGATCACAAACATGATCGTCTGGTCGAAGTAAACCGCGAGCTGGAAGACGCCGCTGTCTGGAACAAGCCCGAGTACGCCCAGGCCCTGGGCCGCGAGCGCGCCATGCTGGCACAGGTGGTCGAGACCCTCGATAAACTGGCCAACGGCCTGGCCGATTGCCAGGACCTGCTCGACATGGCCGTCGAGGAAAATGACGAAGGCGCCGTCGGCGACGTCGTGACCGAGCTGGAAGGCCTGGAAGAAAAACTGGCCCAGCTCGAGTTCCGTCGCATGTTCAGCGGCGAGATGGACCCGAACAACGCCTACCTGGACATCCAGGCCGGCTCCGGCGGCACCGAGGCCCAGGACTGGGCCAACATCCTGCTGCGCATGTACCTGCGCTGGGCCGACAAGCGCGGCTTCGACGCCACCATCATCGAACTGTCCGAAGGCGAAGTCGCCGGCATCAAGGGCGCCACCGTGCACATCAAGGGCGAGTATGCCTTCGGCTGGCTGCGCACCGAGATCGGCGTGCACCGCCTGGTGCGCAAGAGCCCGTTCGACTCCGGCGCCCGTCGCCATACCTCGTTCTCGGCGGTGTTCGTCTCGCCCGAGATCGACGACAAGGTCGAGATCGAGATCAACCCGTCCGACCTGCGCATCGACACCTACCGCTCCTCCGGTGCCGGTGGCCAGCACGTCAACACCACCGACTCGGCGGTGCGTATCACCCACGTGCCGACCAATACCGTGGTGGCCTGCCAGAACGAACGCTCCCAGCACGCCAACAAGGACACCGCCATGAAAATGCTGCGGGCCAAGTTGTACGAGCTGGAAATGCAAAAGCGCAACGCCGCCTCGCAGGCGTTGGAAGACAGTAAGTCGGACATCGGCTGGGGCCACCAGATCCGTTCCTACGTGCTCGACGACTCGCGGATCAAGGACCTGCGCACCGGCGTCGAGCGCAGCGACTGCCAGAAGGTCCTGGACGGCGATCTCGACCAGTACCTGGAAGCGAGCCTCAAGCAGGGGCTGTAAGCATCTCCGCCGTGGCGGGCCTGTGGGAGCGGGCTTGCCCCGCGATCCCTCCGCTACGAGGGCAACGAACACCTGATGGAAAGAATGACGACATGAGCGACCTCAAGACCGAAGCGCAAGACCTGCAACAGGAAGAAAACGCCCTGATCGCCCTGCGCAAGGAAAAACTTGCCGCAGAGCGCGCCAAGGGCAATGCCTTCCCCAACGACTTCCGCCGCGACAGCTACTGCGACGACCTGCAGAAGCAGTATGCGGACAAGACCAAGGAAGAGCTGGAAGCAGCTGCCATCCCGGTCAAGGTCGCCGGTCGCATCATGCTCAACCGTGGCTCGTTCATGGTCATCCAGGACATGACCGGCCGCATCCAGGTCTATGTCAACCGCAAGACCCTGCCGGAAGAAACCCTGGCTGCGGTCAAGACCTGGGACCTGGGCGACATCATCAGCGCCGAAGGCACCCTGGCCCGCTCCGGCAAGGGTGACCTGTACGTCGAGATGACCGACGTGCGCCTGCTGACCAAATCGCTGCGCCCGCTGCCGGACAAGCACCATGGCCTGACCGACACCGAGCAGCGCTACCGTCAGCGCTACGTCGACCTGATGGTCAACGAGGAAACCCGCCACACCTTCCGTGTGCGTTCGCAGGTGATCTCGCACATCCGCAAGTTCCTCATCGAGCGCGACTTCCTCGAAGTGGAAACCCCGATGCTGCAGACCATCCCGGGCGGCGCCGCGGCCAAGCCGTTCGAAACCCACCACAACGCGCTGGACATGGCCATGTTCCTGCGCATCGCGCCTGAGCTGTACCTCAAGCGCCTGGTGGTCGGTGGTTTCGAAAAAGTGTTCGAGATCAACCGCAACTTCCGCAACGAAGGCGTCTCGACCCGGCACAACCCCGAGTTCACCATGCTCGAGTTCTACCAGGCCTACGCCGACTACCGCGACAACATGGACCTCACCGAGGAACTGTTCCGCGAGCTGGCGCAGCTTGTCCTGGGAACCACCGATGTGCCGTACGGCGACAAGGTATTCCACTTCGGCGAGCCGTTCGCCCGCTTGTCGGTGTTCGACTCGATCCTCAAGTACAACCCTGAGCTGACCGCCGCCGACCTGCAGGACGTCGACCGTGCCCGTGAGATCGCCAAGAAAGCCGGCGCCAAGGTGCTCGGCCACGAAGGCCTGGGCAAGCTGCAGGTGATGATTTTCGAAGAGCTGGTCGAGCACAAGCTGGAACAGCCGCACTTCATCACCGAATACCCGTTCGAAGTCTCGCCACTGGCCCGTCGCAACGATGACAACCCGGCCGTGACCGACCGCTTCGAGCTGTTCATCGGTGGCCGCGAGATCGCCAACGCCTACTCCGAGCTCAACGACGCCGAAGACCAGGCCGAGCGCTTCCTGGCCCAGGTGGCCGAGAAGGACGCCGGTGACGACGAAGCGATGCACTACGATGCCGACTTCGTTCGCGCCCTGGAGTACGGCATGCCGCCGACCGCTGGTGAAGGCATCGGCATCGACCGTTTGGTGATGCTGCTGACCAACTCGCCGTCGATCCGCGATGTGATCCTGTTCCCGCACATGCGCCCACAGGCCTGAGCGAACTGAACAAGCCGCCTTTCGAGGCGGCTTTTTCATGCCTGAAGCTTTATGTTGTCAGTGCGGGCCTCTTCGCGGGTAAACCCGCTCCCACAGGAGGACGCGCATATCCTGTGGGAGCGGGTTTACCCGCGAAGAGGCCCGCACCGGCAACCCATTGTTCATGAGGTACCAACAGTGACCCCCGCAATGCCCCACCAGGGCGCCGCCGGCATCGCCACCGCCGTCGCCGAGAGCGTGCAATACCAGGGCCGCAAGACCGCCCGCCAGGGCAGCGAGCAGCGCCGCCAGCAGATCCTCGACGCCGCCATGCGCATCGTCGTGCGCGATGGCGTGCGCGGCGTGCGCCACCGCGCCGTGGCCGCCGAGGCCGATGTACCGCTGTCGGCCACCACCTACTACTTCAAGGACATCCAGGACCTGCTGGCCGACACCTTCGCCCAGTACGTCGAGCGCAGCGCGGCCTACATGGCCAAGCTGTGGGCCAACACCGAAGGCGTGCTGCGCCAATTGCTGGCCCAGGGCGACGGCACCCCCGAGGCCCGGGCGCACCTGGCCGACGAAGTGGCGCGCATGCTGGCCGACTACGTCCGGCGCCAGCTGAACAACCGCCGCGATTTCCTCATGGCCGAGCAGGCGTTCCGCCAGGAGGCGCTGCTGTGCCCGCGCCTGGCCGAACTGGTGCAGGCCCACGAGCAGATCCTGCTGCATGGCGCGCGGCAGATACTGCAGGTGGTCGGTTCGCCTCAGCCCGAGCAGGATGCCCAGATGTTGACGGCGATAATCGAGCAGATGGAATATCAGGGCCTGCTCAAGGATGCGAATGCGCAGGCCGATGAGCAGATGCTCGCTATCCTTGTCCGATACCTGCAGATGGTGCTGGCCTCGGCCTGAGTGGCGAACGATTTTTCAAGGAGAACCTGATGAAAGCCTGGCGTGTGGTGTTGTTGACCTTGTCATTCCTCCTGCTGGGCGGTTGTCTGGTGACCTTCGACGAGCCGTTGCCGGCCAACCAGCCGGCGCCCAAGGCACTGCTTGGGCAATGGAGCAGCAAGGACGCCTGGGGCGAGCCGCTCAAGCTGACTATCAGCCGCGCCGGGGGCAATACCTACAAGGCCGTGGCCCGGGCCCAGGGCAAGGCGCCCGAGGAATATGCCTTTACCGTGGCCCGGCACGGCAATCGCTGGTACCTCTCGGCCGGGGTGCCCAAGCGCCTGGGCGGCAACTTCCTGATTGGCGGTTTCGAGGTGATCGACGGCAAGCAACTGGTGGTCTACAACCTCGATGTCGAGCAGGTGCAGCAGGCCGTGGCGAAGAAAGAACTGACCGGGCGCACGACCCAGGTCGCGGAGGACAACGGCGAGGGCGTGCTCATCGACAGTCCGGCCGAGCGGGTGCTGGCGTACCTGGATGATCCGGCCAACTCCGATCTGTTCGTCGAGGTGGCGCGCTTCCAGCGTTCCGGTAAATAGCAGTGAACCTACCAGCCTCATCGCGGGGCAAGCCCGCTCCCACGCGTGGGAGCGGGCTTGCCCCGCGATGAGGCGCCCAGAAGGAGTCCCCGGGTGGACGAGTACCAGCAGACCATACGCACGCTGTCCGACCGCATCGTCGCCGCGCAAACCCCGATCCGCGTGCTTGACGCGGTCAAGTGGGACGACGGCATCCGCCAGGGTTTCCTCAAGGCCAAGGGCAAGGAGCCGCCGGCGGTGGACCGTGCCTATTACCAGCATCGCCCGCTGTCGTTCGACTCCAGCGCGCTGAAGGCCGAGTTCCAGAGCATCGAGCGCGACATCACGCGCCAATTGGGTCAGTTCAACCCGGTCGGGCAGATCATGCGGCGCATGTGCAAGGAGTACCGCATGGTGGTGCGTATGCTCGAAGCGCGTGGCACCGAGGACTTCGGGCTGATTTCCCAGGAACTCTACGGCGCCGCCTCCGATGCCTTCCACGCTGGTGACCCGACGTTGGCCGACCTGGGCCTTATGCTCTCGGACTACCTGAACAACATCGATGGCCGCGGCGACCTGAAGGACGAACCGAAGAACCTCACGGCCAAGGAGGCGGTGGATATTCTCCAGCGTCGCCTGAACAAGGTGTTCGGCGAAGCCGAGGAAACCATTCGCGTGTTCGAGTCCGACGGTATCGTCGCTGATGCCGCAGCGGGCGCCGACTACATCAAGGTGCGCGCCGACGCCATGTTCAACAGCCGCGATGTGCGCGCCCTGGAAGTGCATGAAGGCCTGGTGCACGTCGGCACCACGCTAAACGGCCTGAATCAGCCGATCTGCACCTTCCTGGCCAAGGGCCCGCCCTCGTCGACGGTGACCCAGGAGGGCCTGGCCATCCTCATGGAGGTGATCGCCTTCGCCTCCTATCCCAGCCGCCTGCGCAAGCTCACCAACCGCACCCGCGCCATCCACATGGTCGAGGAGGGCGCCGACTTCCTGCAGGTCTTCGAGTTCTTCCGTGGCCAGGGCTTCGAGATGGGCCAGAGCTACAGCAATGCCAGCCGGGTGTTCCGGGGCTCGGTGCCCAACGGCCTGCCATTCACCAAGGACTTGTCCTACCTCAAGGGCTTCATCATGGTTTACAACTACATTCAGTTGGCCGTGAAGAAGGGCAAGCTCGAGCAGATTCCGCTGCTGTTCTGTGGCAAGACCACCCTGGAAGACATGCGCACGCTACGCCAGCTGGTCGAGGAAGGGCTGGTGGAGCCGCCCAAGTACCTGCCCGAGCAGTTCCGCGACCTCAACGCGCTGTCGGCCTGGATGTGCTTCTCCAACTTCCTCAACCACCTGAGCCTGGACCGCATTGAAGCCGATTACGCGAACATTCTCTGACGCCTGCCGCCACCTCGTCGTCGGCCTCGGATTGCTGCTGTTGGGTGGTTGCAGCAGCTTGCTGTTCTACCCCGAGCCTGGCCAGCCGTTCACCCCGGAAAAGGCCCATCTGCAGTACCAGGACCTGACCCTGGTCGCCGCCGACGGCACGCGCTTGCATGGATGGTGGATCCCCGTGCCGCCGGGTGTCGAGATCAAAGGCACGGTGCTGCACCTGCATGGCAACGGCGGCAACCTGGCCTGGCACCTCGGGGGCAGCTACTGGCTGCCGAAAGAGGGCTACCAGGTGCTGATGATCGACTATCGCGGTTATGGGCTGTCCCAGGGCAAGCCAACCCTGCCTGAGGTGTATGGCGACATCGGCGCGGCGCTGGACTGGCTGGACACGGCGCCGCAGGCGCACGGCAAGCCTTTGGTGCTGCTGGGCCAGAGCCTCGGCGGGGCCATGGCCATCCATTACCTGGCCCAGCACCCCGAACAACGCCAACGCTTCAGCGCCCTGGTATTCGATGGCGTGCCGGCCAGTTACCGGGCGGTGGGGCGTTATGCCCTGAGCACTTCGTGGATGACCTGGCCACTGCAGGTGCCGCTGTCTTGGCTGGTGCCGGACGGCGACAGCGCGATCAACTCGATCGCACGCCTGGACAGCCCGCCGAAGCTGTTCTTCCACAGCATCGACGACAACCTCGTACCGTTGGAAAACGGCCTGCGCCTGTACCGTCAGGCGCCGCCTCCCCGGGTGTTGCAGCTGACCCGGGGCGATCATGTGCAGACCTTCGCCGATCCGACCTGGCGCCAGGTGATGCTGCGCTTCCTTGATGACCCTACCCACTTCAATGGTCTGCGCCGCCTGGCTGAAGTGCCCAACTACCCCGACGAGAAGAACAAGCAATGAGTGAAGAACGCAACGCCATCCCGCTGATCCTGACCGGTGTCGGCAGCATCATCGTGACGGTGGGAGCCCTCTGGTACTACGGCTACCTGCATTTCGCCAAGCCCGAGGACGCCTTGCTGCTGCAGGATTTCACCATGCTCAAGACCATTGCGGGAGAAGACTACAAGGTCTCGCTGACGCCGGCGCCGCAAGTGGCGCAGTGCATCGATGGCGTGCTGGTGCTGTTCGATACCGAGCAGAAGGGCCTGAGCGGCGTGCTGGTGGACAACCGCAAACGCGCGGTGCGCTGCATGGGGCAGGAAACGCCGCAGCAGGTGCAGTAAGCCAGGGACTTTGGGACCGCGACGCGGTCCATCGCGGGTAAACCCGCTCCCACAGGCCGTGCGCATGAACTTCAGGGCAAACGAACACCTGTGGGAGCGGGTTTACCCGCGATGGGCTGCAAGGCAGCCCCACTGCCTTCCCGGCTCAAGAAAAACCCCGCCATCAAGGCGGGGTTTTTCATTCAAGCGGTATCCGTTAGCGGACCTGGCTCACCGTACGTGGCGCCACTGGCTGGTTGTCGTTGGAGATGGTCACCTCCACCCGACGGTTCTGCGCACGGCCGGAGTTGCTGGAGTTGTCCGCGACCGGGTACTCCTTGCCGTAACCCTGGGCGACGATCCGTGCCGGGTCGACGCCGGCACGCACCAGTGCCATGCGCACCGCGCCGGCGCGGCGTTCGGACAGGGTCTGGTTGTAGTTGGCCGAACCGACGCTGTCGGTGTAACCCTCGACGATTACCTTGCGCTCTGGGTTTTCCTGGAGGAACTGGGCCAGTTTGGTGACATTGGGGTAGGCGCTGCTCTTGAGCACGGCCTTGTTGAAATCGAACAGCACGTCACCGAAGGTCACCAGGGTGCCTCGGTCGGTCTGCTTGGCGTTCAGGCTGTCCTGCAGCTTCTTGATCTGCGCGTCGCGGGCGTCGAGCTTGGCCTGGGCGCGTTGCGCGGCGGCGTTCTTCAGTTCACCTTCGGCGGTGCGCAGGGCAATGGTCTGCTTGGCTACCTCGACCCGCTGGTTGGTCAGATAGGCGAGCTGATCGACCTTCTTCGAGTCCTCGCGCTCCATGTATGCCTTGTCGGCCTTGTTCAGCCAGTCCTGGGCGTCCTTGGTCTCGAGCGCGGCGACCTTGCTCGACTGTGGGTCGCTCTGCAGGGCCGAGAAGTTGGTGCGGGCCGACTCGAGGTTGGCGTTCGGGTCGTGAGAGCAGGCGGCCAGGCCTACGCTCAGGGCCAGCAGGGCGGGAATCATGACGTAATTGCGCATAGTGTTCATCCTTTGATCTTTAACGAAGGCTCATGAGGCAGGGCAGGGCTCATTCGGCGCTGCGCAGGCCTTCCTCACGTACGTCGTTGATGCCCTGACGGGCATCCTGCACGGCTTTCTGGGCCTTGGCCGCCTGGGCCTTGCGCTCGGCCACGCGAGCATCCCATTCGGCCTGCTCGGCGAGCAGCTTGGCCTCGTCGTACTTCTTGTCGTGCATGGCGATCTCGGCCTTCTTGAACTTGTCCTGGGCGGCCTTCATCTCCACCGCGGCATATTCGGTGCCACCGGCGCTGACTGCCGAGTTGACCGCCGATTGGGTCACGGCGTACTGCTCGGTGGGCGGCTTGCCCGCGCAGCCCGCCAGCACCAGGCTGCTGCCCAGGGCCAGCGCGGCCAGCTTGAGCCCGCGCAGGTGAGTGGAGGAAGGTCGTTCGATGCGGGTCTTCATGGTGGTCAACTCCATTGGGTCACTCCTGTTAAACGACGATGGCCTCGCTGGGCTCATCGCTGTTCCCCTGTGCTCAGCGTCGGGCGAAAAAGCCCGTATTTACAGGGTTTTGCCGTGATGGCTATTGGCTGTGACCGAGGCGTTTTTTGAATAGTTCAGAAAAATTTGCACGCTAAAGACATTTTTTTCTGACTAATCAGTCAGCGGATTTTCCATGGAACTTCCGCTGTGGATGGCGGTATGCCGGGCCTTGCCCGGCATCGGCAAAGGCTCAGTGCGACTTGTCTTCCCGCACCCGGCCAAGGGCCTGCAGGTGGCGGCGGGAGAGGGCCAGGAAGCGCGGCGTGGGGCCGATGTCCTCGTACAGTGGGTCGCCTTCCTCGTCGGTGGCGATCACCTGCTGGCCCTTGATGTAGGGGAAGCTGGCCTCCAATTCCTCGAGCGCCGCCGCCACCAGTTCGCCCAGCAGTTCCTCGGGGCTGCGCTTGGGGTACATGTCGATCAGCGCGGCCAGGCGCGCTTCGGCTTCCATGTCCAGGTGCAGGACATGGCCGGTGGGGCTCAGGCGACCGGCGGCGTTCTGTTCCCAGTGCTGGGCGAGTTGGCGAATTTTCATGATGACCTCTGTCAAAGCCTGGTAATGGCATTGCTTCGGATGTCCTGTGTTCACTTTAGTTGCTCTGGCTGCTTCTGGCTTGCCAGGCGCGGGCGCGAGTGGGCACTCTTGGGCGCATGCGGTTTCCTGGAGTGGAGAAGGCTGATGAGTGATATCGATCTGCGCTTGCGCGAGGATGTGCACCTTTTGGGGGAACTGCTGGGCGAGACCATCCGCCAGCAGCATGGCGAGGCGTTCCTGCAGAAGATCGAGGACATTCGCCATAGCGCCAAGGCCGACCGCCGCGGCGAGGGTGAGCGGCTAAGCTCGACCCTGGGCGATCTGGCCGAGGAAGACCTGCTGCCGGTGGCGCGGGCGTTCAACCAGTTCCTCAACCTGGCCAATATCGCCGAGCAGTACCAGCTGATCCGCCGTCGCGAGGCTGACCAGCCCGAGCCCTTCGAGGCCCGGGTGCTGCCGGAGTTGCTGGCTCGCCTGAAAGCAGCGGGCCACGGTGACGATGAGCTGGCCCGGCAGCTGGGCAGGCTGAGCATCGAGCTGGTGCTCACCGCCCACCCGACCGAAGTGGCCCGTCGCACCCTGATCCAGAAGTACGATGCCATCGCCGCGCAGCTGGCCGCGCAGGATCATCGCGACCTGACGGCCACCGAGCGCCAGCAGGTGCGCGAACGCCTGCGCCGGCTGATCGCCGAGGCCTGGCACACCGAGGAGATCCGCCGTACCCGGCCGACGCCGGTGGATGAAGCCAAGTGGGGTTTCGCGGTCATCGAGCATTCGCTGTGGCAGGCGATTCCCAGCCATCTGCGCCAGGTCGACACGGCGCTGTTCGAGGCGACCGGGCTGCGCTTGCCGCTGGAGTCGGCGCCGGTGCGTTTCGCCTCGTGGATGGGGGGGGATCGCGACGGCAATCCCAACGTCACGGCGTCGGTCACCCGCGAAGTGCTGCTGTTGGCGCGCTGGATGGCCGCCGACCTGTTCCTGCGCGATATCGACGGACTGGCTGCCGAGCTGTCCATGCAGCAGGCCAGTACCGCCTTGCGTGAGCAGGTTGGCGACAGTGCCGAACCCTACCGGGCATTGCTCAAGCAGGTGCGTGACCGACTGCGCGCCACCCGCGCCTGGGCCCATGCCTCGTTGACGGCCACCCAGCCGACCAGTGCCGCAGTGCTGATCGACAATCGCGACCTGATCGCGCCGCTGCAGCTGTGCTATCAGTCGCTGCACGCGTGCGGCATGGGGGTGATCGCCGATGGGCCGCTGCTCGACACCCTGCGCCGGGCGGTGACGTTCGGCCTGTTCCTGGTGCGCCTGGATGTGCGCCAGGATGCCGCGCGTCATCGCGATGCGCTGTCAGAGATCACCGACTACCTCGGCCTCGGACGCTACGCCGATTGGGACGAGGAGCGGCGCATCGAGTTCCTCCAGGCCGAACTGAAGAATCGCCGTCCGTTGCTGCCGGCGCATTTCCAGCCCCAAGCCGACACGGCCGAGGTGCTTGCTACCTGTCGTGAGATCGCGGCGGCGCCTGCGGCGTCGCTTGGCTCCTACGTGATCTCCATGGCCGGCGCGGCCTCGGACGTGCTGGCGGTGCAGTTGTTGCTCAAGGAAGCCGGGTTGACCCGACCGATGCGCGTGGTGCCCCTGTTCGAGACCCTGGCCGACCTGGACAACGCCGGTCCCGTGATGGAGCGCCTGCTTGGCTTGCCGGGCTATCGCGCCGGGCTGCATGGGCCGCAGGAGGTGATGATCGGCTATTCCGACTCGGCCAAGGACGCCGGCACCACCGCAGCGGCCTGGGCGCAGTATCGCGCCCAGGAGAACCTGGTGCGCATCTGCCGTGAGCATCAGGTCGAACTGCTGCTGTTCCATGGCCGCGGCGGCACGGTCGGGCGCGGTGGCGGCCCGGCCCACGCGGCGATCCTGTCGCAGCCGCCTGGCTCGGTAGGCGGGCGTTTCCGCACCACCGAGCAGGGTGAGATGATTCGCTTCAAGTTCGGTTTGCCGGGTATCGCCGAGCAGAACCTCAACCTCTACCTGGCCGCCGTGCTCGAAGCGACCCTGTTGCCGCCGCCACCGCCGCAGCCGGCCTGGCGCGCACTGATGGACCAGTTGGCCGCCGACGGGGTCAAGGCCTACCGCGCGGTGGTTCGCGAGACGCCGGACTTCGTCGAGTATTTCCGTCAATCCACGCCCGAGCAGGAGCTGGGTCGTCTGCCCTTGGGCAGCCGCCCGGCCAAGCGACGCGCCGGTGGCATCGAGAGTCTGCGGGCGATTCCATGGATCTTCGGCTGGACGCAGACGCGGTTGATGCTGCCGGCCTGGCTGGGTTGGGAGACGGCCTTGAACAATGCGCTGGCGCGCGGGCAGGGTGAGCTGCTGGCGCAGATGCGCGAGCAATGGCCATTCTTCCGCACCCGCATCGATATGCTGGAAATGGTCCTGGCCAAGGCCGACGCGCAGATCGCCGAGGCCTACGACGAACGTCTGGTGCAACCCGAACTGCTGCCATTGGGCGCGCATCTGCGCGACCTATTGTCGCAGTCATGCCAGGTGGTACTGGGCCTGACCGGGCAACCGGTGCTACTGGCGCACAGCCCGGAAACCCTGGAATTCATCCGCCTGCGCAACACCTACCTCGACCCGCTGCACCGCCTGCAGGCCGAGTTGCTGGCACGCTCGCGCAGCCGCGAAGCCGCTCTGGACAGCCCGTTGGAGCAGGCCTTGCTGGTGACGGTGGCGGGGATCGCGGCAGGCTTGCGCAATACCGGATGAGGCAATCCAGCAAGGGGTTGCGCACAGGTGTCGTCAGACCCGCGGCATTCGCCCGGCGTCCGGTTGCGCCGGGCGCAACCTGTCCCCCGGCAGGCCGCAAGTGGCGCATTCCTGCCACTTTGGGACGCTTGTCGGGGGGGCGGGCGCTGTGTATCTTGAGCAGCCTTTTGACCGATTTTACGGTCTCGTCCGATTTTCCGGAGTTGGCCTTGTGCGCCGAATCCGTTGATTTGCATAGAAAAATATGAGGAGCACAAGATGCGCGTAATTCTGCTGGGAGCTCCCGGGGCCGGTAAAGGTACTCAGGCAAAGTTCATCACCGAGAAGTTCGGTATTCCGCAGATCTCCACCGGTGACATGCTGCGTGCCGCCGTCAAGGCCGGCACCCCGCTGGGCCTGGAACTGAAGAAGGTCATGGATGCCGGTCAGCTGGTCTCCGACGAGCTGATCATCAGCCTGGTCAAGGAGCGTATCGCCCAGCCAGACTGCGCCAACGGCTGCCTGTTCGACGGTTTCCCGCGGACCATCCCGCAGGCTGAAGCCATGGTCGCCGCCGGTGTCGATATCGATGCCGTGGTCGAGATCGCCGTGGACGACGAAGAGATCGTTGGCCGCATGGCCGGTCGCCGCGTGCACCTGGCTTCGGGCCGCACCTACCACATTCAGTACAACCCGCCGAAAGTGGAAGGCAAGGACGACGTCACCGGCGAAGACCTGATCCAGCGCGACGACGACAAGGAAGAAACCGTGCGCCATCGTCTGTCGGTCTACCACAGCCAGACCAAGCCGCTGGTGGACTTCTACCAGAAGCTGTCGGCCGCCAATGCCGGCAAGCCGAAGTACAGCCACATCGAAGGCGTAGGTTCGGTCGAGTCGATCACCGCCAAGGTCATGGCAGCGCTGAGCTGATCCATCGCCACGCGTCACCACGGCCCGCTTGCGGGCCGTTGTCGTTTATACTGCCGCTCTTTTTCCCTTGTCGCCTGGATACCTCGTTCGATGACCACCCTGCTGGCCCTGGATACCGCCACCGAAGCCTGTTCCGTCGCCCTGCTGCACGACGGCAAGGTGACCAGCCACTACGAGGTGGCCCCGCGCCTGCACGCGCAGAAGCTGCTGCCGATGATCAAGCAGTTGCTGGCCGACTCGGGCGTGGCGTTGAGCGCGCTGGATGCCATCGCCTTCGGCCGTGGACCGGGCGCCTTTACCGGTGTGCGCATCGCCATTGGTGTGGTCCAGGGTTTGGCGTTCGCCCTCGAGCGTCCGGTGCTGCCGGTTTCCAACCTGGCCGCGCTGGCCCAGGGCGCGCTGCGTGAGCGGGGCGCACAGCAGGTTGCCGCAGCCATCGATGCACGCATGGACGAGGTGTACTGGGGATGCTATCGCGCCGAGCAGGGCGAGATGCGCCTGATCGGCCAGGAAGCGGTGCTGGCGCCCGAGCGCGTAGCGCTGCCCGAAGGGCTGGGCGGTGAGTGGTTCGGTGCCGGCACCGGCTGGGGTTATGCCGAACGCCTGGCCGTGCAGGCCGCAGCCAGCGACGCCACGGCGTTGCCCAGCGCCCTGGATATCCTGACGCTGGCCAGCTTTGCCTGGGCCCGTGGCGAGGCGGTCGTCGCCGAACAGGCGCAACCTGTCTACCTGCGCGATAATGTGGCTACGCCCAAGGCACGCTGAAGGCAGTTCGTCGGCTATCGCCGTTCGAGATAAAACCTTTTGCGCGATCTGTGGTCCAGTTATCAGTTCGGGCATTAGCGAAGGATTCCTGATGCTGCTAAATTGCCATCATTGATCCTGAGTGCCCATTTCATGCGTATCGACGGCTTCTCCTCACAGAGCTACCCCCTCAAACGAGCGCCTCGCAAGGCGTCGGTGCGTGATGAGGCCATCGACGAGGCCGATGCCGAAATCATCGAAGACATCGATGCGCAGGTCAGCCGGGCCAGCCGTCGCGGCGAAGGCCTGCCGGCGCGCCAGCAGGACCTGATCTTCCCCCGTGCCCGCGATCGGCGGACCGCCTCGGCCCTGGCCAGCTACCTGACCACGGCTGGCTTCACCGACTGGGAGATGGAAGTGCTGGGGCTGGATCTGTACATTTGATGGATGACGCCATCTTCCCTTCCATATTTTCTCGGTTGTCCGTCCTGGGCTGAAAACGCCTGGCGCGACTACCTCTATCCCGCCGACGCTCGCTCCAGCGAATTTCTTGGGCTCTATAGCCAGGTCTTCAACGCGGTCGAGGGCAACACCACCTTCTATGCCCGCCCGGCGCCCTCGACCGTCGAGCGCTGGGCGCAGATCATGCCAGCGGGGTTTCGCTTCACGGCCAAGTTTCCCGGCGATGTCAGCCACGTGGGCGACCTGCGCGAACAGCTCGAGTCGGCGCGTGACTTCACGCGGCTCATGGCCCCGCTGGGCGAGCGCGTGTCACCCTACTGGCTGCAGTTGCCGGCGATGTTCGGCCCGACGCGCCTGGGCGAGTTGGCATATTTCCTCGACGAGATCGGCGTGCCCGTGGCGGTCGAGGTGCGCAACGATGCCTTCTTCGCCCGTGGCGAGGACGAGCGTCAGCTCAATCGGCTGCTGAATGAGCGGGGGGTGGAGCGTATCTGCCTGGACCCGCGTGCGCTGTTCAGCTGCGTTTCCCGTGAGCCGGCCGTGCTGCATGCCCAGTCCAAGAAGCCCAGGGTGCCACCACGTCCCGCAGCCTTCAGCCAGCATCCGCAGGTGCGTTTCATCGGTCACCCGGAGCTTGCGGCCAACGAGTCGTTCCTGACGCCCTGGGTCGACAAGGTTGCCGGCTGGATCGAAGAGGGGCGCAGCCCCTATGTGTTCCTGCATACTTCGGACAATCGCCTTGCCGCCGCGCTGGCCCAGCGTTTCCATCAACGCCTGATGGTCCGTCTGCCGGGCTTGCCGGCATTGCCTGAATTGCCGCGTGCTCCGGAGGTCGAACAGCTGGGGCTACTTTGATCTGACTGTCGGAGGCTGAACCATGGATGTACAAACCCTGCGAGCCGAAGCTTTCAAGGCGTTGCATGAGCGCGATGGCGCGTTCGTCATCGCCAATCCATGGGATGCCGGCAGCGCGCGGCTCCTGGCCAGCCTGGGCTTCGAGGCGCTGGCCACGACCAGCGCGGGCCTGGCGTTCAGCCTGGGGCGGCCGGATGCCGAAGGCGCGCTGACGCTCGAGGAAACCCTCGGCAATGCTCGCGCCATCGTCGATGCCACGCCGTTGCCGGTGGCGGCGGACCTGGAAAACGGCTTCGGTGATCTGCCCGAGGACTGCGCGCAGACCATCCTTCGCGCCGCGGAGGCGGGACTGGTGGGTGGTTCGATCGAAGATGCCAGCGGGCATAGCGACGCGCCGATCTATGACTTCGAGCTGTCCGTGGCGCGGGTGCGTGCGGCCGTGGCGGCGGCACGCGGCTTGCCGTTCCCTTTCATGCTCTGTGCCCGTGCCGAGAACCTGTTGCACGGTCGCCTCGATCTGGACGACACCATTGGCCGGCTGCAAGCCTATGCCGAGGCCGGGGCGGATGTGTTGTACGCGCCGGGGCTGCGCAGTGTCGATGAAATCCGTGCGGTGGTGCAGGCCGTGGCGCCGAAGCCGGTGAATGTGCTGATGGGCATGGCTGGTGTGCCGCTGAGCGTGAACCAGTTGCAGGATCTTGGGGTGAAGCGCATCAGTGTCGGCTCTTCGCTGGCGCGGGCCGCATTGGGTGCTTTCCAGCGCGCCGCGCTGGAGATTCGCGACCAGGGCACCTTCGGCTATGGCGAGCAGGCGCTGCCGTTCGCCGAGCTCAATGAGCTGTTCCGGCGCTGAGGGCTTATGGGGTTCAGGCGCTCAGGCGCACGTTGTTCAACACCACCGGGCGTGCCCAGTGGATATCGAACTCCAGATCGTTCTGCTGCCTGGCCAGGGTCTTGTCGTCGAAGGGCTCGGGCGCGGGGTCGAGCAGGTTCATCTCGAACTCGGCGATGGGCAGGAACAACGGACGTGGCGAGGGGCCTGGGCCGGGCTCGGCGATGGGCTGGCCCTGGCTCATGACCACCGGTCGCAACCAGCTGTTGTCGATGTCGAGCTGGCGTTGCTGCTCGATCAGTTCGGCGGTGCTGAACGGCTCGGGCGCGGGCTCCAGCAGATGGGCCTCGAGTTCCGCCTTGGGCAGGAACAGCGGCTCGGGCGGTGCCAGCTCGGTGTCGTGAACGGGCAGGGCACGCTGGGCGTCGATCAGGGCCAGCGCACGAGCACCGCCGACAGGTTCGCCACTCTCTTTGTCGCACTGCATCAGCGCTTGGCTGAAACCGTCGACCTCGCCTTCCTGCTGCTCGGCCATGGCGCGGGCAAAGAAGTCCTGCCACAGGTGGCTGACGCCACCCAGTGCCTGGGCGTTCTGCCGACCGTAGTTGCCGACAGGCGACAGGTAGGTCAAGCCGATGGGAAGAGTGTCTGACATGGCAGTCGCGCGCGTTGTGCTCTGGCAGAATAGCGGGATATTGCCTGTATCGGCTCTGGCCGGGGTTTCATTAATTTATTTCGGGTGCGGGAACGGATGGTTGAGCAACAGCAGGGCGCGGGGATCAGGGTCGAGGCGCTGGCGCCGGAATTCCAGGCGCAGGCCGAGGCGTGGGCTGAGCGCCTGGGCTTGCCGTTGGCGGACGAGGCGGCCGAGTTCGCTGTTCAGCTGGGGGCCGAGGGGTTGCAGATTCAGCAGTTGGGGCCCCAGGCGCCTGGGCCCGTGCGTGTGGATTTCGTCGAAGGCCAGGCGGCGCATCGGCGGCTGTACGGCGGTGGCAACGGGCAGATGATCGCCAAGGCGGTGGGCATCGCCCAGGGCGTGCGGCCGCAGGTGCTCGATGCCACGGCGGGGTTGGGCAAGGATGCATTCGTGCTGGCCAGCCTGGGCTGCCAGATGACTTTGATCGAGCGTCAGCCGTTGATTGCCGCGTTGCTCGAGGATGGCCTGGCACGGGCGCGTCAGGATGCCGAGGTTGGCGCGATCGTCGAGCGCATGCGGTTGATGACTGGCAATGCTATCGAGCGCATGCGGGCCTGGGAGGGGGAGGCGCCGCAGGTGATCTATCTTGACCCGATGTTTCCGCACCGGGACAAGAGTGCACTGGTGAAGAAGGAGATGCGGGTGTTTCGGCCCCTGGTCGGGGATGACCTGGATGCGCCGGCGTTGCTCGAGGCGGCGTTGGCGTTGGCCACGCACCGGGTGGTGGTCAAGCGGCCGCGCAAGGCGCCCATTATCGACGGGGTCAAGCCGAGTCATAGTCTGGAGGGGAAGTCGAGTCGCTACGATATCTATCCCAAGAAGGCTTTGAAGGTTTGAAGTTTGGCTAGGGTTTAAAGTTGGTTGGTGGTTGGTGGTTGGTGGTTGGTTTTGATAGTTGTATGCGCATTCATTTGT